>NZ_DALZQO010000011.1:0-19963 GCF_032017025.1 Hydrogenoanaerobacterium sp. | reverse complement strand
ACACCCAGCCTGCCACGGTGGTTTTGCCGCTGCTGGTGGCTCCGGCGATGCACACCGAAATGCCGTAGCGGATACACTCCGAAAGAAAATCCAGCATTTCAGCGGTAGCCGTGCCGCCGTCTATGAAATCCTCTTTCTCCATGTTATTGGGATTGACGATACGGATGGAGGCGGCAGCGCCTATATTGGCATCCACAATGGGGCTTTTCATCACGGCAATGCGGATGTTCTCCGCAAGAGTACCTACTACCAGCGGAGACTGATCATCCAGAATTGTGCCGGACACATGAAGCATCCGGCGCAGCACATTGATGCAGTGTTCGGGGCTGTCAAAGTGTTCCCGCAGCTTCTCGCAGCGCCCACCGGCGTACTGGATTTCAATATCCCGCCAGCTGTTAATGTCGATTTCTTCGATTCCGTCCGCAAAAATGTACTTGGTGAGAAAGGAATACTCGGCCATTTCCGTGTAGAGCGCATCCACCAGCTGCTGCTGTGTCATATCCTTGACCGCCACACGGCTGTCCTGCACAAACTTGGCGATGTACCGCTTGATGTTGGCCTTGGCTTCGGCGGCGTTGCCGTCCGACAGCAGCTCGCTGTGTTGACCGGCGATGTATTCCTGGACCTGTTGCAGCACGCTGTGAAAATCTCCGGTTTCCTGCTCCGGAGTAAAGAATAGATTATGCCTGCTCATACGCCGAACACCTCCTCCGAAATTTTCTGTATCTCTTTCCGGAAGCCCCGGCTGTCTTTCAGGGATAAATCGGCGAACAGATTTCCGGCCAGCACCTGCGCCTCCAGTTCAGGAGAGTGCGGCAGGGTAAACACAGCGCTGCCCAGCACCTGTTCCATATTCTGGCTGGCTTCGTTAGATTTTACATTGCTGACCGCCTTGTACAGCTTGTCAAAGTCAAACCCGGCCATCCGCAGATATTCCTGTTGGCTGGACAGGTAGCTCACCGATTTCAGGTCGCAGTTTATGAGCCGCAGCACCGCATCGGCCTCCAGAATGGCGATGGTGGACAGCTCGTCAAAATAAATGGAGCTACCGCAGTCGATGATGATGTGGCTTTCCATATCACGGAGCGTTTCGATCAGCTCCCGGAGCAGCTTTTCATTCACAGGAGGATAGCAGTTTTCGTTTTCTCCCTTTTGCAGGCCGATGACCGCCAGATGGCTCATTCGCTTATGGGTATTGCAGTTGTTTTTCACCAAGGACTCGGTGATGGAATTAGCGGCCAGAATGCTGCCCAGCGAGTGATTTCCCTCCAAATCACCGGGCGGACAGATGCAGGGCAGCATGGGCGTGGTACAGTCGCATAAAAGCAGCACCACGTTCTTTTTTCTGTCTGCCAGATATTTGGCCAGCTTGACCGCCACCGTGGTTTTGCCGCAGCCGGGGCTGCCCCAAACAGCCAGTACCTGTGTGGTGTTTTCCGGTTCCATTTCCTGCGGTTCGGGATCGTTTTTGCGGCTGAACAGGCCGCCTTTTTTAAAGTTCAGCATTTACTCAACCCCGCTTTCCACCGGTGGTTCCGCAGGGGCTTCCGGCTGGCTGTGATCCTCGCTTTCCTGAGATTCCGTTTCCTCCGGATACAGCTCGGAAAGCACCGAGTCCTGCGCCTCGGTAAACTTCGCCGCATTTTCCTTGCTGCCACGGTAAACGAGGGATACATGAAGAGTACCGTCCGCTTCCAACTCGGCAAGGATTTTGCCCTGCTCCGGCGTGACCAGCAAGGTAACGGTGGCAGGCAATTCTTTCTCTGCATCTTCCTGCTCCGAAGACGGATTGGATTCCCCGTCACGCTGGTTAGCATCATAGCCGCTGTCTGCGGTCACGGCGATGACCTCCACATACTGCAGCTCAGGCGGGATCACCGTCACGCCCTGTTTTTTGTAATCCGGAGCAACAATGGACACGATATCCCCGGAAATCAGCTTACCTGATAATCCTGCGGCGAAGCTCTTGACCGATACGGAGATGGCCTGCTTTTCTCCGGTCAGATTGTAGAGATAGGCGTTTTCCGCAGCAGGGGCATCGGCAATTTTGGAAGCGATGATGTAATCTCCCGGCGCTAAGTCGGCGGAGGCAAATTTACCGATGACGGTGTCCGTTTGCCTGACCACATCCTCCGGCAGATTATAGCCGCCCACCTCCACAGCCTGCACCATGTCCTTGGTGATGGCTTCCCCGATTTTGATGGGCTTTGTCACCCGCACAATCTCGGTTTTCTGGCTGATACTTTGGTTAAACAACGGTGTGACCGCAAAGCAGATCAGAAGCGACAGCACAATGCAGATCACGCCGATGACCGTTCTATTCTTAAAAAAACTCATGGTTTGATTTCCTCCTTAAATGAAATAGGCGAACAGACAGCCCGTCGATAAAAAAGGCGCAAGGGGGAAGGCTTTTTTCGCCTCCCGCCTTTGCACCTTGCAAACAATCCGGTATATGGCTACATAGAGTAACTGCAGGCTGAGTCCGGCCATTGCCGCAAACAGTCCTTTGGGCAGCCCCAGCACAAGGCCGCATGCCGCCATCAGCTTGATGTCGCCGCCGCCCATGCCGCCGAAGAACACGGCGGCCAGCAGGAACGGCAGGGCAATAAGGATTCCCAGCAGCTGTTCCGGTGAAAAACACAGCAGTGATATTGCGGCAATCATAAGGTTCAGCCAATCAGGGATGATACGATGCTTCAAATCAACCACGGAAGCCGCACACAGCAGGGCAACAAAAAAGACCGCATGCAAGACAGCCAGCTTATCCGGCATAGTTGAACATATCCTTGATACGCTGCACGAGGGTGGGAAGCACGGTTTTATCAAAGAGCATATACAAACCGGCCAGCACCAAAGCGCCGATGACTACGGCCATCAAAATCTTGATGGCCGTATCCACGAAGCCCTCCGCACGGTTGTCGGTGAGCGCCATTTTTGCTTTGATTGCCAGCATATTTGCGTTATGAGTTACCTTGCTTATCATTTTTTTCATGATATTTTACCTCCAAATTTTTTATTGTTAAGTTAACCTGTTGCTTACATACCGCCCATCTGCATGGGCGGCTGGGACTGCTCCGGTGCGGTTTCCTGCGGCTGGGCATGGAAACAAAGAGACCGTCACGGCCTCCCTCCACCACCTTGATGCCCCGGATACCGAGGCAGCCGTCCACCGTTGCCGAAGCATAGGCACGGATGCCGCCGCTGGTTCCGGACGGGTACATGGAATTGATTTTTACTTCTACATCAGGCATGATTTCTATCTCCTTTCGCATTTTGGCAATAAAAAAACAGCCCTTTTAGAGCTGCATGGTCTGTGTCTGTTCCGGTGGTGTGAAGCCGATTTCCTGAAACCCGAAACGGTCGCAGTAGAAGAAGCTGCTGCCGTTTTTATCATACAGCTCCAGCACATCCGACATGGAGAGGGAATGCCCCACATAGTCGGGTGAATGAGCTGTGTTGAATTTGGTGTACAGCGCCTCCAGATCGTTGGTTTCCACCTCACCGTCATACACCGTCTGGTAATCGGACATTTTGGGTTCGCCGAACTCCTTGCAGAAATCTCCAAGATTGATGAAGCGCATCCGGATATCTGATTCGGGCTTGAGCTGCCATACACGGCAGCTTTTCAGCGGGGTAAGTTCTTGGGTATCCCTCTGTCCGTTTACAAGACGATCATACACACCGTCCGTCCATTTCACCTCGCCGATATCCTTTTGGCGGCTGAGAAAGGCTTTCAGTTCCTCCGATTCAAACAGGGGATCGACCACCGCCTTGCTTCCGCTGACATACCCGGCAGGGTTGCCGTAGTACAAGATGATGTCTTTTTCCATTCGGATATTTCGCATGAGCTTGCCTCCTTTATGTCATAGTCAGGCCTCCATCCTCCGAGGCTTGCCGGAAAGCCTCCGTCGCTTCCTCCGTGGGATGCAGGAGTATGCCGTTTTCCATTTCCAATACACAGAAATCATCCCGGTCGCAGAGCATGATGCGGTGCTGGTAGGGCTTCTGCATCTCCATATAGTCCAGCGCTTCCTGCTCGGTGCAGAGCCACACGCCGGAGGCATAGCGGCCATCGGGCAGAAAGCTGTAGCCGCTGTATTTCGGTTCGTGATTTTTCGAATCCAACGCCCCCACCGGCCTGATTTGGGAGAGCTGCAGCTTGGCGCTGTCCGGCAGAAGCTCCGGCTTCAGCACACCGATGACCTCGTTGCGATTTTTGAGGGCAAACTCCCCGGTACGCAGGGACACCAAAAAGACAGCACAGCCACTTGGGTTGGCACCGGCTCCGTTTCCGCAGAGGCAGAAATACAGCTGCCGTTCAGGAGTATCCTGACTGATTACGACAACTTTCCCCTGAATACTGCAGCCCAAGCCGGTTGCCGAACAGTCTTTGGAGGTATAAAGAGTATTTCGTTCCATTCGTCAGCCCTCCTTTTTCTGCTGCAGCAGGGCGGTCAGGTCGGAAATGAGGGAGAGCCTCGTATCGTCCGGCATGGTCTTGAATGCCGCACGGACATAGGCCTCCACCGCCTCCGGGGACTGGTCGCCGATTTCGATGATGTCCACCTTTTGCACGCTGACCGTACCATTGGTAATGCTCAGGCGGACAATATCTCCGTAATCCATGCTGCTGGCGGTGCGCAGCTCCTTGGGAATCAGCACCCGGCCTTTGCCGTCCATCAGCTTATAGATAGGCTTCTTATTCATCCTCCGCACCTCCCTCCAGCACACAGCGGATGGTATCATGGCTCACGCCAAGACTGTCGAACAGCTCCATGAGCTGGGGCGGCAGCTGTCTGACGGGATCGGCACTGCCGATGATGATTGCGCCGTCCTCGCAGCGGATATCCAGATCATCATCCAGCGGAATGCCTGCCGCCTCCAAAAGCGCATGAGGCACACAAAGCTCTGCGGCTTCCGGTGCTTCCACCGGCTCGTTTACATGGTCGATGCCGTCCTTGGTGAGAAAAAACTCGCCGTAACTGTTGATTTGTTTCACCGGATGATGGGACAAATACGCCAAATGTACGGTATCACCGGCGGTGACGCACATGGTTTCCAACATACCGGGTGGCAGGGTGATGCTGCCGTCCTCGGCAACCCTGCCCTTGGTTTCAATGATTTTCATAACTGTAAGCCTCCTTTACATCCCCATCTGCGGGGTGTTGATTTGTTGTTCCTCTGGTGATTTCAGCTCGGCAACAAAGGCGGCAAGCTCATCACCGGTCAGAGAGATGTTGGCGATCTCCATTTCCCGGAGAAAATATGCGGCCTGCTTGTACTCGCCAGCCAGCCTCTGCATCGCCTTGGCGTTGTGGTATCCGCTGCTTATGCGGGTATATCCCTTGAAAACACAGTCATAGCTGCCGGTTTTTCCGTTCTGCTGCACGGTCAGAAACAGACCTACATTGGTTTTATCTCCGCAGCGCAGATACAGGTCATCATGCACATTGCCTACCACAAACTGATAGGCACCGCCGCTTTCTTCCTCAATCAGGGCTTTTGCCCAGCGGATTTTTTCAAGTCCGGTCATTCTTCAAATTCACCTCCGAAATCAAATAGATTTAATTGGAACGTATCCTTTTCCCGCTCCTTGGGATCGTAGTTGGTGATGATGACCTCCGGGTATTCGCAGCCGCCCTCATACCGCTGCGCCAGATTGCTCAGGCGGGTGACCGGGGTGATGGTGTAATCCCGATACAGCTCACGGATGAATTCGCAGTCGTTGTAGCTGACCATCCACTTTCCCTTGCAGCCTGCCAGCGCATCCCGAAGCCGCTGGTGGTCGGATTTCAGAAACTCCACCGCATAATGCCCCTCGGTCATGTAATACGGCGGATCGCAATAAAAAAAGGCATCGTCCCGGTCGTACTGCCGGATCAATGCCTCAAAGTCCTTATTTTCCACCACGGTGTTCGCAAGCCGCCTCGATGCCTCCCATATCACAGCGAACACCTTGCGGATATCAAAGGGCTGGCAGCCGTAGGAGGTGCAGCCGCTGCCGTAGCTGTAGCGGATGAGTTTGAAAAAGGCGGCAGCCCTCCATACATCGCTTGGCTCGGCCTGTTCCAGCAGGATAGCCCTCAGTTCCTCAAACTCAGGAGGCGGGAGGTTCTGCTGTGCCAGCTCCAGTTCTTCCTGCAGATATTCTGTAGCGAATTCACCTTTTTCAAAGAAGCGGCGCAGCACATGAAATTCATGCCGGGAGTTGAGAGGCAGAAAGCCCAGCTGCTTGAGGAGGGAGAAAGGGTACCGTGGGTTTGCACCTCGGTCACGCCCCACAGCTCACCGTTCCATTCCTCAACAATCGGATTGATGCTGTACACCTTTCGGCTGAGATCGTCATCAAGGTAAACGGCGAGGCCACGCTCGCCCCCGCTGGGCAGTTTTTCTTTCTGAATGAGGGCAAGGATTTTGTCCTCGTATTCTAAAACCTCACCGGCAGATAAATCCTCCCGGTAATCGTCAATATATCCCCATTCGTTCTTCCTGTAGATGTGAGGGAAGAGAGGGCTAAATAACCGAAGGGTTTCCAGTTCATTTTTCATGGTGCATCCATCCTTTCATTTTGATTTTGGACGCAAAAAAAGCGGCTGTGTTTTTCAGTTACGAAGAACACAGCCGCTTCAAAATTGCCCCATAGGGTATTGGCTTTATTTAATTGTTTACCGGAGTGATTCCGGCCAAAAACGAGAAACACCCCGCTTTCTTGTTAAAAAGCGAGGTGCATCTATGAAAAATGAGGGTCTTGAATTTTTCATTCAAAACCCTCGCAAGGCCGCATAAACACTGGCTTTTTCAGCCCTGCATCTATTTTGACCTAATCTTCTGGCGGAGATGGAGAGACTCGAACTCTCGCGCCGGTTTCCCGACCTACTCCCTTAGCAGGGGAGCCCCTTCACCAACTTGGGTACATCTCCAAATAAAGTTGCTATTTTGTTTTTCACATCAAGCGCATCTTAAAACGGGCTGTTTTAAGTTTTTCTCTTTCCGCAAAACACGGCTCTACTCTCTGCAAAACCTGTTTGGCGGAGAGGGTGGGATTCGAACCCACGGCTCTTGCGAGTCACTAGTTTTCAAGACTAGCTCCTTAAACCGCTCGGACACCTCTCCATTTTTCGTGACGCAAATTATAATACCATAATTCCAGCGTAAAGTCAAGCGAAAAAGCACCTACTTCGGCGTAGTTCAAGGTGAAATAACAGTATACTCAAAATTCTGCCACAGCAGGCGCATGCCCTCATCGGTTTCGGGCGGCAACAAAGCCATAGCTACCGTGTTTTCAACGCCTTTTGCAGAAACCAGCACCGCATAATCACCGTTTATTTGCTTTACCATGTATTCAATCGGCTCCATTGCGGCACTCCTTTGCAGAAAACAGCTGACACTGCTTATCCCTATTATTATAACAACTTTTTGGTCAAAAGCCAACCCATTTTGTAAAATTTCTGCCCCTGCCCACTTTTCTTTTGTTTCCCCGCGCGAAACTTGTATGTCCCACAGCTACATGGTATAATAATAAGGTTAACATGAACATGTTATTAAACCATCTTTTGCTAGGAGGAATTTTAATGAGCAAGGGTAATTTTTACATTACCACCCCAATCTATTATCCGTCCGACAAACTTCACATCGGACACAGCTACTGTACAGTAGCAACCGACACCATGGCGAGGTTTAAGCGAATGCAAGGGTTTGATGTCATGTTCCTCACCGGTACCGATGAGCACGGCCAGAAAATTCAAGAAAAAGCACAAGCTGCCGGTGTCATTCCGCAGCAGTATGTCGACCATATTGTGGACGGCATACAGGATTTGTGGAAGCTGATGAACATTTCGCACGATCGTTTCATCCGCACTACCGACGATTACCATGTTGAATCGGTAAAAAAAATTTTTAAAGCACTTTACGATAAAGGCGACATTTATAAATCGGTTTACAAAGGCAAATACTGCACCCCTTGTGAATCGTTTTGGACCGAAAGCCAGCTGACCGACGGCAAATGCCCCGACTGCGGGCGTGATGTGATTGATGCCGAGGAGGAGGCTTACTTCTTCCGCCTGTCGGGCTATGCCGATAAACTTATGAGCTACTACGAGCAACACCCCGATTTCGTCGAGCCTACATCCCGTCTGAATGAGATGATCAACAACTTTATCAAGCCGGGGTTGGAGGATCTTTGCGTCTCCCGTACCACCTTTGACTGGGGCGTACCTGTCGATTTTGACCCAAAGCATGTCGTGTATGTATGGATTGATGCGCTTTCCAACTACATTACCGCATTGGGCTATGGTAATGACAAATACCATGATTTTGAGAAATACTGGCCGGCCGACGTACAGTTTGTCGGCAAGGAAATCACCCGTTTCCACACCATTATCTGGCCTGCTATGCTGATGGCGCTCGACCTGCCCCTGCCCAAAAAAGTGTTTGGTCACGGCTGGCTGCTGATTGACGGTGGAAAGATGAGTAAATCCAAGGGCAACGTGGTGGACCCTGTTGTGTTGTGCGAACGCTACGGCGTAGATGCGCTGCGCTATTTCCTGATGCGAGAGTTTCCGTTTGGGTCGGACGGTATCTTTACCAACGAAGCACTCATCAGCCGCATCAATGCCGACCTTGCAAACGACCTGGGCAACCTGGTTTCACGCACCGTCTCGATGGTGGAAAAATACTTTGGCGGCAAGCTGCCGACTGAGCGTAAGACCGATGCTTTGGATGACGAGCTGATTGGCATGGCAAATGGGCTGAAAACAAAATACGATGCCTCGATGGAGCGTTACGCGTTCCAGCAAGCGCTCATCGATATCTTTAAACTGATTTCGCGCACCAATAAATACATTGACGAAACTGCCCCTTGGGTGCTGGCAAAAGACGAGGCAAATGCGCCGCGCCTTGCCACGGTGATGTACAATCTGCTCGAGTCCATCCGTATTTCGTCCGTTTTGCTCACCCCTGTTATGCCCGCAACCGTAGAGAAAATTTTTGAGCAGATCGGTGCTGCCGCAGAGCTTCGCACCTACGACAGCGCGACAGTATTCGGCAAGCTGCCACTTGACGTGGCGGTTACGAAAGGCGAGACCTTGTTCCCGCGCATTGATCTTGCAAAGGAGCTGGCACTGCTGGACGAGGAGCAAGCGGCAAAGCAGGCAGAGCTTGCAAAAGCGCAGGCTCCCAAGGCGGAGGAGAAAAAGACCGCGCCTGAGGGCATTGCAACACTCATCACCATTGATGACTTTGCGAAGGTTGCACTGAAGGTTGCCCAAATCAAGGAATGTGTCAAGGTTGAGAAATCGGACAAGCTGCTAAAACTCCAGCTCGATGACGGCACCGATACCCCGCGCCAAGTGGTTTCGGGTATTGCCACATGGTACTCACCGGACGATTTGGTGGGCAAAAAGGTTGTGGTTGTAGCCAACCTCAAACCCGCGAAGCTGCGCGGTGTGGAAAGCAACGGTATGATTCTTGCTGCAGATGCGGGCGAAAATGACGTTAAGGTGCTGTTTGTCGATTCCGACGTACCCAACGGCTCCAAAGTTCGTTAATACCCTCTTTCAACCATTGGCTGTAAGTCATAGCAGAATGAAGCAAAAATAGGATGGGGCGGGGTTCATCCCCGCCTCATTTTTATTCTTATCGTTTTTTGAGCAAAAACAGGCGTTGGAAACTGCCGCGCAAACGGTTTTTCAGAGCCAATTAGGAGGCTAACTATGTACCGGAATATCTTTGATTCACATGCACACTACGACGATGAACGCTTTGAGGAAGACCGCCATGAGCTGCTAGAGAGCTTGTTTGCAAACGGTGTACGCGGCATTGTCAATGCTGCATCGAGCATGGAGTCTTGTAAGACCTCTCTGGCCTTGGCGCAGCGGTACCCGCAGGTTTATTGTGCGGTGGGTGTTCACCCCGACGCTGCACCCCACTTCACTGAGGAAGACTGCGTGGTTCTTGCTAAGCTGGCTAAGCAGCCCAAGGTGGTTGCGATTGGTGAAATCGGATTAGATTATTACTACGACGACGCATCGCCGCGTGACGTGCAGCGTGCGGTGTTCGAGCGGCAGTTACAGCTTGCAGCAGAACTCGATCTCCCTGTGATTATCCATGATCGCGAGGCGCATCAAGATACAATGGAGCTGCTGCACAAATACCGCCCGCGCGGAGTGCTGCACTGCTACAGCGGCAGTGCCCAAATGGCAAAGGAGGTTGTGGGGCTTGGAATGTACCTCGGGTTTACCGGCGTGCTCACCTTTAAAAACGCCAAAAAGGCGGTGGAGGCAGCCCAAAGCATTCCGCTTGATCGGCTGCTGATTGAGACCGACTGCCCCTATATGGCGCCCGAGCCAAACCGCGGCAGGCGCTGCGACAGCGGTATGCTGGTGTACACAGGCAGTAAGCTTGCCGAGCTTAAGGGAATTGACCCCCAGCAGCTTTTCGACATTACCTGCCAAAACGCGTGCGATTTATTCCAGATTGCCCTTTAATCGTAATATTAATGCAACAAAATACGGATGGTAATTTTAATTACCATCCGTATTTTTTATATCTAACTTTTTATTTGGAAGAGGATGCGGATGAACCTTCTGAGGAAGAGCTTGCCGCAGATGAGCTTTCGCTGCTCTCGGCGCTTGCGGCAGAGGAGGCCTCGGATGAATCATCTTCAGAGGATAGCTCGTCCTCTATGATGCTGGACACCTGCGGTGTCACCTGCTGCGCCTGGCTCGGGTCAATTGCATGAGTGTCGGGGCCGTCTTTTAGCGCCACTATGTTGTAGCCGCCCTTTACCTTCTTCAGTTCCACCAGCATGATCTTATCCGGCTCGGGCTCGTAGGTATTGCCCTCTGCATCGGTCTGCCACAGGTTGCCCGGCGGAATATAACCTACCTCTAGCGTATACAAATCTGCTTTATGCGAAATTTTTAAAATTTTAGGGGTATACACCGCCATCTGTGTGGCAACGGGGATGCTGTAAGCCTTTTGCTCCTCGTCGTAAATATAGCTGATTTCGTAGTCACCAAAGCTTTTATGCTGCAGCTTTACATCAGGGCCAAACAGCTTTGCCGCCTGCACATCCACATCGGTTGCAGGCAAAACAATCATGCCGTAATCATCTTTTGCAAACTGGTCACGGTTTTTCGAAAGCAGCGTGCTCCACACCGATGACTGCAGCAACATCAGCGGGTCTGCATTCTGCGGCGAATCAAAGGTCAGCGGGTCAAACATAATCACAGGCAGAATAAAGTGTTCCAGCTTCTGCTTCTCTTTGGTGTTATCCAAAATACGCCCCGTCATATTAATGCTGGTGATGGCGACGGTGATGAGCCCGATTACCGCCATTGCAAATACCACAATACCAATCGTGCCAAGTGTTTTGCGTTTTCTGCGGTTCATGGTTGTCTTTACAATACTCGATCTTTTACTTTCCATCCATACCTCCCACGGCAGTTGCCGCTTGTAGCCATACCGGCTGATTCCCAATGCTCTGTCGCAATCTCACAAGGGGCACTAACGAATTTGCCCCTCGCCGTAGATCAAATACTTATAGGTCGTCATTTCGCGAAGCCCCATTGGCCCACGCGCATGCAGCTTTTGTGTGGAGATACCAATCTCCGCGCCAAGACCAAACTCACCGCCATCGGTAAAGCGTGTGGAGGCATTGATGTAAACCGCCGCCGCGTCAACCCGCTGCATAAACTTTTGGCTGTTTTTATAGTCCTGCGTCACAATACATTCGCTGTGGCGGGTGCTGTAACGCGCAATGTGTGCAATCGCCTCATCCACATCCTCCACCACACGTATCGCGAGAACATAATCCAAAAACTCTGTGGCATAATCCTCTTCTGTCGCAGCGGCGACACCGGTGAGGATGCTGCGGGTACGCTCACAGCCCAGCAGCTTTACGTTTTTCTCCGCAAGTGCCTTTGCCGCCAGGGGCAAAAACTCCGGCGCAATGTCTTTGTGCACCAGCAGTGTTTCCGCTGCATTGCACACCGATGGACGTTGTGCCTTTGCGTTTACAATAATGTCGGCCGCCATTGTAGGGTCGGCATTGTAATCAACATAAACATGGCAGTTGCCTGTGCCTGTTTCAATCACAGGCACGGTAGAGTTCTCTACTACCGCTTTAATCAGCCCCGCACCGCCGCGCGGAATCAGTACGTCAAGGTAGCCTGAAAGGCGCATCATTTCGTTTGCACTCTCACGCGAGGTATCTTCCACGAGCAAAATGCAGTCGGCAGGCAAGCCGGCCTGTGCAATCGCATCGCGCATAATGCTTGCCAGCGCGGTGTTGGAATGGATTGCCTCTTTGCCGCCGCGCAAAATGCACGCGTTGCCCGATTTCAGGCACAGAGCCGCGGCGTCCACCGTTACATTGGGGCGGGCTTCAAAAATAATACCGATAACACCCATAGGCACCCGTGTTTTTACAATACGAAGCCCGTTTGGACGAGTTATGCCACCCAGCACTTCACCGATGGGATCTTCCAGCAGGGCAACACTGTTTACCGCTGAAACAATGCCCTCCATTCGCGCTCTTGTCAGCGTTAGGCGGTCAATCATCGCCTCACTCATGCCGTTTTCGCGTGCGGCGGCAATATCCCTGCTGTTTGCAGCAATAATTTCATCGGCACGCTGTGTCAGCTGTAAACCAATTGCACACAATGCGGCGTTTTTAAGCCCTGCGTTTGCCGCAGCCAGCTCATAAGACGCTTGCTTTGCGCGCGCTCCCAATTTTTGCATTTCAGTCATACAGGGTCTCCTCTCCCCCGGATCTGCATTTGTGCAATCCGGTTTTATCTATTTCATTCTGTTCTATAGATTTAACTATGTAGCTGTCGGAATGCAGGCATCAGCAGTTTACCGGCACTTTACCGGCTACAAAATGAGTGCCGATCTCTTTGCCATCAAACAATTCGTAGAGATTAGCGGGGTTTTTGCCGTTGATGATTGCCATGTTAACGCCATTTGGGCAGGCAATCTGAGCAGCATGGATTTTAGTGAGCATGCCGCCCGTACCGCGGCTGGAGCCTGCTCCGCCCGCCTTCTCCGCAACGCTTTCATCCAGCTCTTCCACCCGTGAAATTAGCTTCGCATCCGGGTCTTTGCGTGGGTCTGCGTCATACAAGCCGTCAATATCGCTCATAATCACCAGTGCATCTGCTCCGGTCAGTACCGCAACAATTGCAGATAATGTATCGTTGTCACCGAATTCAATCTCTTCGACTGAAACGGTATCGTTCTCGTTTACAATGGGGATGGTGTTCATCTCCATCAAGCGTTCAAAGGCGTTGATGCAGTTTTCTTTGCGCGCCTCCGATTCAATCACATCACGAGTGAGCAGTACCTGCGCTACATTGTGATTGTATTCGGAAAACAGCTTATCGTACATGTACATCAGCTCGCACTGGCCAATGGCAGCGACTGCCTGCTTTGCCGGGGTATCGCATGGGCGTACCTTCAGCCCCAGCTTGCCTACGCCCACCGCAATGGCTCCGGAAGAAACCAGTATAAGCTCTTTGCCGCTGTTTTTGATATCGGCGAGCACCTTGACAAACTCTTCGATTCTGCGAATATTTACAAGCCCTGTCTCATGGGTTAGGGTAGATGTTCCAACTTTAATGACAACTCTTTTTGCGTTCTGAAAACAACTCACAACGTGTTCTCCTTTGATATCTATTCATTTAATACAATTCTAGAATGAGTAAAACAGGTTTTACAGCATCGTATTAGATGCTTTATGGCAATGATACCATAAACGCAGCGCGTTTGTGGTATCATTGCCCTTCTTCGGCGGTTGCCGCGTAAGCGGTGAGCCGAAGGGGATTAGAACGAGTATAATAAACGCTTTTGCGTTTATTATACCACGCAAAGGCAACGCCCTGCAAATAGTGCACGGTTATTTCCCTGCGTCGGCCGGCTGCAGCAAATCAACACGCAACTTAACAATGCGCTGTTCATCCATCTCAGAAACAGTAAGCCTGAGTGTGTCATACTCAAAGCTCTCGCCTTCCTGCGGGATATGTTCAAGGCTTTCCAGCATCCAACCGCCTACTGTGGAGTATTCGCAATCAAAATTTTTATAGCAATAACTAATTTTTTCAAAAAAATCTTCGATATTAAAGTCACCCTGTACCTCGTAGCAGGTATCGGAAAGGCGCACCACATCATGCGTCACTTCGTCGCTCTCATCCCAAATTTCGCCTACCAGCTCCTCCAGGATATCCTCCATCGTCACCAGCCCCAGTGTACCGCCGTATTCGTCGGTAACAATTGCGATGTGCAACTTCTGCCGTTTAAAATCGCTCAGCAGGTCAGAAATTTTTTTAGAGCGGTGTACATAGATGCACTCACGTACCATGCTGCGCACATCAATCTCTTTGCTATGCACATAGGCTTCGAGCAAATCTTTACCGTAAAGGATGCCGATGACATTATCGATCGTATCTTCGTATACAGGAATACGTGAGTATCCATGCGTCACAGCAGCTTCTAAAATGGTATTGAGGTCGTCGTCTACGTCAATTGCAGTCATATCCACACGCGGTATCAAAATCTCCTGAACGGTGGTGTCGTTAAAATCAAACACTGACTGTATAATATCACTCTCGCTCTCGTCGAGTACGCCCTCCACTTCGCTGTTCTGAATAATGGTCTTCAGCTCCTGCTCGGTGACCGACGGTTCTGCCTGCGCATCCTTTGACTTCACCGATTTTTGCAGCTTAATAAAAAACCACGAGATCGGCGTAAGAATCACCTGTACCGCATGGAGCGGCTTTGCCACCTTGAGCACAATTGCCTCGGCATGCGCCTTCGCATAGCTTTTTGGCAGTATCTCACCAAAGGTGAGCACCAGCACCGTAAGTACAATGGTAGAAACCGCAGCGCCCGATGCACCAAGCAAAACCGTAGCCACTACGGTAGCAATAGACGATGCAGAAAGATTCACCACATTGTTGCCAATAAGGATGGTGGATAAAATACGGTCAAAATTATCGGCCATGCGCAACGCAAGCTTTGCGTTTTCGTTACCGTCATCTGCCATATTCTGCATTCGAATTTTGTTCATGCATGAAAGTGCGGTCTCAGATGCGGAGAAAAATGCCGACGCGGCCAGCAGCAATACCAATATCAGATACAAGCCCGGACTGGGTGTGTCCAACTGCGATCAACTCTACTTTCTATTTTTATAATGATTACAATGCGTGCGTAATTGTATTTTAGCAAACTGAGCGTGATTTCTCAACATGTAACGAAAATAATTTACACTCCTGCAACAAAAAAGAGCATGAATACCAAGGTATTCACACCCTTATCTTTATTTAGGCCAAACAAATGATTGGAAATGCTCGCTTCAGCGTATGCACAAATCTACAATCAGTGTTACAAGAATAGGGGCTGCGATAATCACCGGCGGTTTGAGTGCAAGGGCAAGCAGCTTAATGCGCTGAGTACGGGTGACGCCCTCGGTTTCATCCGGCTCCGGTTCAGGCAGTTCCTCCAAAACTTCCCCCTCAAGGGCTTCCTCCACGGGAGTATCCCCTTTTTTCAAAATTACTGGCGGTACCTGCCTTACATTATAGGCAGCCAACAGCACCGGTACCACAAGCAGTGTCCAGTACACTACATTAATCTGTGCAAAGCCTGTAAGCTTTGAAACCACGTACGCAAGCGGGCACGCCAAAAACCAAATCAGCGTATACAGCCGCTTAATTTTTTTATCCTGCTTTTCTCTCTCTTTGTCCAGCTTCTTTTTTGTCATAGGACTACTCTCCTTTTCCCTTTCTGACACTGTCGCGGTAATTTTTTGCAAGCTGTTCGGTTTTGTTGTTGCCAAACTCATAGTACACTTTATCTTTTAAGCTATCGGGTAGGTATTGCTGTGCTACCCAGTGGTTGGGGAAGTTATGCGGATACCGGTAGGATAAGGCATGACCCAGCTTTTGAGCACCGGCGTAGTGCCCATCTTTGAGGCTTGCAGGGATATCTCCTGTTCTGCCCGCTTTTACATCCGCCATCGCAGCGTCGATCGCCAGAATGGCGGAGTTGGATTTGGGGGCAGTGCACATGACAATCACAGCCTCGGCAAGCGGAATGCGCGCCTCGGGCAGCCCAAGCTGCAAAGCAGAGTCGACACAGGCTTTTACAATCGAAATCGCCGCGGGGTATGCAAGCCCCACGTCCTCGCTTGCCATCACCAGTAGGCGGCGGCAGGGCGAGAGCAAATCACCTGCTTCCAGCAGCCGCGCCAAATAGTGCAGAGCCGCATTTTCATCCGAGCCGCGCACCGATTTTTGCAATGCCGAAAGAATATCATAATGCGCATCGCCGTCGCGATCGTACTTCATGGCGCTGCGCTGGCTTACCTGCCGGGCGTCCTCCATGGTCACCATGCACTCACCCGATGGATTCACTTGAGCCGCAAGAGAGCACATTTCCACCGCGTTCATCGCCTTGCGAACGTCGCCGCCGCAGCTTTGCGCAATGTGCTGTGCCACGCCCTCCTCCAGGGTGACGGAGCAGCCCATCTCCTTTTCCATCTCGCCGAAGCCGCGCAGAACCGCAGGTATAATGTCCTGCGCATCTACAGGCTTAAACTCAAACACTGTGCTCCGGCTGAGAATTGCATTGTAAACATAAAAATACGGGTTTTCGGTGGTAGAGGCAATCAGCGTTACCTGCCCGTTTTCAATAAACTCAAGCAGGCTTTGCTGCTGTTTTTTGTTGAGGTACTGAATCTCATCGAGATACAGCAGCACACCGTTCAAACCGCCAAACGTATCGCACTCGGCAACCACCTCTTTGATGTCTGCTGTAGAGGCGGTGGTGCCATTCAGCTTGAACAGCTTTTTGCCCGCCGCCTGCGCAATAATGCGCGCGACGGTGGTTTTTCCCACCCCCGAAGGGCCGTAAAAGATGAGATTGGGGATATTGCCGCTTTCCACAATGCGTCGCAGAACTTTATCGCCGCCCAATATATGCTTTTGCCCCACAACCTCATCTAGGCTTTGGGGGCGTATTCTGTCCGCAAGCGGTGACGACATCTTTTCATCTCCTTCTATTTTACTTTTGGGACTCTCTCCCTTTTTATTCGTACAGAGGGTATTTTGCACACAGCTCGTCCACACCTGCGCGAATTTCATCCGCTTTGTTCTCAAAGTCGGTCGCGGTGAGGTAGATAAACTCCGCAATCTTTTGCATATCGGCTTCGTTCATGCCGCGGCTGGTGACAGCGGGGGTACCCACGCGCACACCGCTGGTGATGAACGGACTCTGCGGGTCGTTGGGGATGGCGTTCTTATTTACAGTGATATACACCTCGTCCAGGCGGTGCTCCAGCTCTTTGCCGGTAATGCTCATATTGCGCAGGTCAAGCAGCATCAGGTGGTTGTCGGTATCGCCCGATACAAGGTCGAAACCCTTTGCCTTGAGCGCGTTTGCAAGCGCCTTTGCATTTTTCACAATCTGGTGCTGGTACGCTTTAAACT
Organism: Hydrogenoanaerobacterium sp.; assembly: GCF_032017025.1. NCBI lineage: Bacteria > Bacillati > Bacillota > Clostridia > Eubacteriales > Oscillospiraceae > Hydrogenoanaerobacterium > Hydrogenoanaerobacterium sp. The sequence goes on along the minus strand of NZ_DALZQO010000011.1, from coordinate 2,477 downwards.
CCGGTTTGAGCGCTTCGCCGAAGCTGATCGCCTTGGAAGCGATGATGTGCATCAGCGGGCCGCCCTGTGTACCGGGGAAGATTGCCTTGTCAATGGCTTTACCATACTGCTCTTTACAAAGGATCATACCGCCGCGCGGGCCGCGCAGGGTTTTATGGGTGGTGGTGGTTACCACGTCTGCATACGGTACCGGTGAGGGATGCTCACCCGCCGCAACAAGACCGGCAATGTGCGCCATATCCACCATCAGCAGCGCGCCAACCTGATCGGCAATTTCGCGCAGCTTGGCAAAATCAATGGTTCTGGGGTAAGCAGAGGCACCCGCTACAATCATTTTAGGCTTGCACTCTTGTGCAATTTCAAGCACGCTGTCGTAGTCAATCATGCCGGTTTGATTATCCACACCGTAGGACACAAAGTTAAAATATTTGCCCGAAATGTTAACGGGTGAACCATGGGTAAGGTGCCCGCCGTCGGCAAGGCTCATGCCAAGCACCGTGTCACCCGGCTGCAACAGGGCGAAATACACCGCAAAGTTTGCCTGTGCGCCTGAATGCGGCTGCACATTGGCATACTCTGCGCCAAACAGTTTTTTTGCACGTTCAATTGCAATGTCCTCTGCAATATCAACACACTGGCAGCCGCCGTAGTAGCGTTTACCCGAGTAACCCTCGGCGTATTTGTTGGTAAGAATGCTGCCCATTGCAGCCATCACCGCGGGAGAAACAAGGTTTTCAGAGGCAATCAGCTCAATGTTTCTGCGCTGACGTTTCAGCTCCTTATCCATAGCTTCTGCTACCTCGGGGTCATATTGCGCCACCAGTCCGATGGAATCCATCATATCTGCGTACATGGTTCATCTTCCTCTCAAAATTTTTCCGGTATCTACACACAATTTGTAACTATTATACCTCGAAAATTGTCACTTCGCAAGCAAAAAGCACCCCTTGCATCCTAAGGCAGTATTTACGACTTTTGTTGACTAACTCATCCGCCGCACCTATAATAGAAGCAGGAACAGGGGGCGGATTTACATGAGCAAGCAAAAGATTCTACAGATGTTAGAGCAGCATAAGGGCAGCTATGTTTCGGGCGAATATCTTGCCGGGCAGCTCGGTCTGTCACGAGCCGCCGTCTGGAAATCGATTCGTTCGCTGAAAGAAGATGGCTACAGCATTGAGAGCAAAACCGGCAGCGGCTACTATTTGGCCGAACGCACTGACGCCCTGCTTGAGAGCAAAATTCGGGAGCACCTGCTTACACAGCGGCTGGGCAGCTCGCTTACAATTTATAAGACGGTGGATTCCACCAACACTCAGCTGCGCACCGCCGCCTATGCGGGTGCACCCGAGGGTACCGTCATCCTTGCCGATGAGCAAACTGCCGGTAAAGGTAGGCTGGGCAGAAGCTTTCACTCGCCCAAGCACAATGGTATTTACATGAGCGTTTTGCTGCGTCCCGAGCTGCCCTTTGATAAAATCCATTTTCTCACCATGCTCACTGCTGTATGTGTTGTTGAGGCAATTCACACGGTAACGGGGCTTTCACCGCAGATTAAATGGGTAAACGACATACTGCTGGACGGTAAAAAGCTATGCGGCATCCTTAGCGAAGCAACGGTTGAGGGTGAAAGCGGCAAGCTGAACTTTGTAGTAGTCGGAATTGGGGTAAATGTTGGCAGTGCACAGGGTTTTCCCTCTTTACAAGGCAATGTTGCAGGTGCACTCTGTGATTTTTCAGACAATAATTTTTCGCGTTGTGCACTGATTGCAGAGATTCTGAATAACCTTGAAAAATACTACTACTCGTATATCAAAACACAGGACAGCAGTGCTTTTTTAGCAAGCTATAGGCAAGCACTTTGTCTGTTAGGCAAAACAGTCACCGTGGTGCAGGGGGACAAAAGTTACCCCGCCACTGCGGTAGACCTTTCGCCGGAGGGCGGGCTCTTGGTTCAAACTGAGGATTGCAGCATCGCCGAACTTACCTCGGGTGAAGTGAGCATAAGAATCTAAAACATGATTAAAAGCGCTTGGAACTTCTTACAGTTTCAGGCGCTTTTTTCATGTGCACGCTTCACCGTTTTTTTTCATAGAATGTGAGTGATAGCCCGCTTATGGCTTCAAATTACAATAACAAAAAGGAGCAGAAATCCTATGGAAAATATGATTATGCTGAGCCGGATGCAAGTCGCCCCAGCCGTGCCGGCAGCACCTGCAATGCCTATGCCCGCTCCCGCTGTACCTACACCAGCACCTGCTATGCCCAGAATGCAGGAAAACCGCGAGATGCGTGGAATGCAAGAAAACCGTGAGAACCTTGAGAACCTTGAGATGCAAGAAAATCGCGCGATGCCTGTAATGCGCACAATGCAAGAGAATCGCATGGCACCTGCCGTACAAGAGAATCGCATGGCGCCCGCAGCGCAAGAGAATCGCATGATGCCCGCAGCGCAAGAGAATCGAGAAATGCCTAAG
>NZ_DALZQO010000010.1:9394-101199 GCF_032017025.1 Hydrogenoanaerobacterium sp. | reverse complement strand
CGTCAAAAGCAAGCGACAATGTTCCGCAAGCGTTAGGCATAAGCGTATATTGTGCTGTAAATGTATCATTCGATGGAAATACGATGTTGTAATATTGAATATATTTTCTCAGCCCCACATGTGAGGGAAACATATTGAATTGCTTGTTATCTTTTATAATCAAATTGTTCCCCCTTATTTTTCAAAGAAAGATTTTCATTATGCGTATCCGCCTAATGCGAATTAATCAAATACGAATTCGTTTCCAGAGCAGAGAGTTAAATTTCCCCACTACCGTTTCAAAAAAGTTATACTCGGCAAATAGATAAAATAAGTTTACCATAGTAAAGTCTAAGTTTCAATTAATAAATATAAACAATAGGAAGGAGTCTAGTATTATTCAGGTGAATGTGCACCTCCAATGATACCGACTACACAGCAGTCACTGATAGCTTGCGGTTCCATTGGATTACGATGTTTTTTACGAGGTCTATCTCCACTGCTACTCACGAACTGAGAAAGACTCATCTTCAAGATCTGGTGAAATGGTATAGCTCATTGCAAAACAGTGGGATGGAAAATCGTAATCATCACTAAATCTATTGGTTGTGAACGGAATATTACTTGCAGTATTACAATATTACATTTTGAAAGAAATAGGAATTGACAATGAAAAAATCAAAAACCGCGTAAATTAACAATTGGGCGCGGTGGAACATTCATACAACATGATTAAATAATGGATAAATTTATATCGTTGACACCATAAGTAGCAACCCTTTACGAAAGAACACAGCAACGTCACCGTGTTCGGATATGACACAATTACGTCCACCACTAAAAAGTCATGTATGGGATTTGAACTCATACATGACTTTTTGTTTTTTTCGTGATAAGCTGAAACAAGGATTATTTATATAATTGGTAAGTTAGGTACGAGGAGATAAAATGAACGGATTTCTTTTGCTAATTCCATTTGTACTGATAAGATTTGGACTTTTAAGCATATTAAACAAGGAAGGGTTAAAACGTGCGGCTTTTTTCGCTCCGCTGATTGGAAAAGAAAAAGCAGCATACTGGTTTTATCAGATTTCAAACATCCTGATTTTTGTATATTTATTCTTCCTTAAGATTACGACTGCTCCATATTGGTTTTATGCGGGTTTAGCGATATATGGATTAGGAGTGTTGCTGTGTCTTGTGTCCGTATCTGATTTTGCAAAACCTGCGGAGAATGGCATCAATCTCAAAGGATTATACCGGATTTCCCGTAACCCCATGTATCTGGCATATTTTATTTATTTTTTTGGCTGTGTACTGCTTACCCAGTCGTTGCTGTTACTAGCGATGCTGATAGTTTTTCAAATATCAGCGCATTGGATTATTCTGTCTGAAGAAAGATGGTGCATAAAGAAATTTGGGGGAGAGTACAAAAATTATATGAATAAAGTACGGCGTTATATTTAGGGGCCCATCAGTACAATCTTAAATGAGCACAGTAGGCAAATTCGAAGGAAAACGTGAACTGCCCATTATGTTTATTAAGCTAATGAAATACAAAAGAAAGAAACAGACAAAGTTAAATTTGTCGAGCAGTTTTTAAACGGGAATTATTTATATAATATGAAGGAGGAATATTTAATGGAAAACAGTATTTATAGTGAAATCAGGACAGTTACACTGGAAAGATTCAAGGTAGCGAGATATGTTGTTATAAGCCCTTCTCCTGAAGAAATTGTTATATCCTATATGGATAATTGGGCGAAAAAGAGTGGATTACTTGATTGCACAACATACAAAAAGAGAAGAATTGGTTGGGATTTCCCATTTGTTACAGAGGAGCAGCAACAAAAATTTGGGTTGCGAGGATATGTTTGTGCATATGTAATCCCGGAAGATTTTACCCCTAAGTGTGAGGGAACAGAACTTGCATATATTAACACCGACACATATGCAACAATAACCATAACCGACCCACATAGTGATTCTTTTAATAATATTCCGAAAGCATACCATACGCTTTTCGAATTTGCTAAAACATCATCTTGGGAAAATAGGCTTGCCTTTGAGGAAGAATATGATGTAGACGGTATTCATTATATGGATATATATGTTCCAATGAACTAAGCTTCCTGTTATGAGCATAACCTATGGTGCATAATAGTTCAAATCCCAATTAGAAAGTCACATGATATCTTAATACGGCGGAGCTCGCACTATTATCCGAACAGCCCAAAGGTAGGCTGAAATCGCTTACTGATGCGGTTGATTCGGATTTCTCTTTGCTCAATAATCTCTCTAAATTGACGATGATTTCAAGCTTTTCATTGCATTAAACGGTCTTTTTCACAAAAAATTGAATAGCTTCTTGGCTTCTTGTTGAGTTTCTTCAGGTAATTTTGAGAGGTTTTTGAAGCGCTTTAAGCCGCTCATTTAGGACGCTACCGCGTCAGCTTTGGGCGGGGTGGCAGAGTGCCAATGCTGTAAGGAGCTATAGGGGCAGCTGGATGTGGCAAAGGGTATAATTAGGGGCATAGCTGGGCTGGTACAAAAATACGAATGGATAAAGGAAAAGCCGGGGACGTTTATTCGTCCTCGGCTTTTTATTTTGAATATTATTCAGCAGCCTGCGCAATTTCTTTTGTTTCATGAATTGTACCGTGAGGATGTTCGGGTGGAGCATAAATAGTATATAATTTAAGCGGTCTATTGCCCGTATTTATTATATTATGCCATTTCCCGGCAGGTATCATAATTGCATAACCATCATAGACTTTTTTTTGAAAATCTAAATGGTGTTCACTGTCCCCAATTTTAACAAAACCTTGACCGTCTTCAATGCGTAAGAATTGGTCAACCGTGGGATGAACTTCTAAACCTATGTCCTGTCCAACATTGATGCTCATTAATGTAAGTTGTAAGTTGCCGCCTGTCCATAAAGTTGTACGAAAGTTATTATTTCGTTTAGTAACCTTATCGATATTAACTGCAAACGGCTCTGGCCCGTAATCATTAAATTTGATAAGCTGTTCTGGAAACTTGGAATTCTTTGAAGTTTGAATATAGCTATGGCATGGGCTTCGCCTACAATGATGCATATTGCTCATTCCTTTCCTAATCTTATAAAATATCATATTCGTTATGGCGTAAAAATGTTTCCCTTTTTAGCCGAAGAAAATAAAAAACTGAGTTGGAGAAATAGGCGGAGCTTAACGGCTCCGCTTTTTTGCTATTTACTTCGATATTTAGATAGGGTATAGTTTTATTAGGTTAAGTGAAGTAAAGGTAATACAATGGGGAGTAATTCTCTAATACGTCAGCCATCTTTCTATTCTTCACACATATTCTTAATTTTTGCTGATATATTGAGGAGGGATGCTATGAAACTAACGGTTTTAGTGGATAACAATACTTATATAGACCAGTATTATCTAGGCGAGCCAGCTGTTAGCTACTATATTGAGGATGGTAATGAAAAAATACTATTTGATGTAGGCTATTCAGACTTGTTTATTCGGAATGCTCAAGCGCTTCATATAGATTTCAACACGCTTTCTAAAATTGTGATTTCTCACGGCCATAATGATCATACAGGTGGCCTCAAATATCTTGGAAATCAATATGATCTATCTCAGGTTGAACTCATTGCCCATCCCGATGCATTTAGAGAAAAAGTATTTGGTGAAGAATATATTGGATCTAATTTATGCGAAGAGGAAATAAGTTCATTAGGCAATTTGCTTTTATCAAAAGCACCGATATCGATCAGTGAAAAAATTGTTTTTCTGGGGGAGATCCCAACTGTTCATGCTTTTGAAACACGGGAAGCAATTGGCCAGCAAAAAGTCGGAGATGCTTTTATCAATGATTATGTGCTCGATGACTCAGCATTGGTTTATAATAGCAAGAATGGGCTTTTTATCATAACTGGATGTTCCCATAGTGGTATTTGCAACATAATTGAATATGCGAAAGAAGTATGCCACAATCATAATGTTTTGGGAGTAATCGGCGGTTTTCATCTATTTGATATAGACATGAAATCAAATAATACGATTCAATATTTAGTGGATAATGGAATCAAAGAATTATATCCTTGTCATTGTGTATCCTTTAAAGTTAAAGCAGAAATGAATCATTATATTCCAATACACGAAGTGGGCGTAGGTCTTACAATAAATTTAAAATAGCACAGTTAATTGTGTTATTTATTTAAACATGGTGACTCACATCTTTAACTGGGAGATTATGAGAATAATCTGTTAAAAATATGCTTGCATCCCCATAAGAAAAAGCGAGGCTTCGCCTTCGCTTTTTTCGTTGGGACTTTACCCAAAGTTATTTACTTAGATGCATAAATGAGATATATTTATATTGAGTTGTGGATTACTTATATTCTAAACCATGGGGGAAAGTAAATTGCATAATCCTATCCTTACGTTAATTACAAGTAGTATAATCAATATACTTATGCTCCTAATTCTATTATACCTAGTTCTAAAAAACACAGCTATGTCTGTCGAAAAAGCAAATACATATGTTACAGTGATTATTTTAACCGTTATTGTGATAATTGCCGAAATATCTACCAGTGTGTTGGATGTACTTGGGGAGGCATTTCGTATCCCGAACATAATTGCTAATATAGTCGGATTCTCACTTTCAACATGTATTCCTGTCCTGCTGGCCGTGATTTTTGATGAGAAACTATACGGAAAAATAAAGTACATCTGCATACCTATTGCATTGAATTTTGTGCTTTTAATTTCTTCTGCATGGACTGGATGGGTTTTTTTTGTTTCAATGCATAATCAATATACGAGAGGACCGCTTTTTGGTGTTTATATCATAACATACCTCTTTGGCATACTTTTATTGATGATTTCCAACCATCACCAATCTTTGCAATTTCAAGATACCGAACGTGCCTTTTTAGTGATGTTGTATGCCATTATTTTCATCGGAACAACCGTTCAAATCTTATTTCCTTTTATACACTCTACCTGGCATTGTGTTACCCTGGTTCTTGTTATGTACTATCTTTTTCAGCGTGAATCGCAATTTAAATATGATATCGTCACTGGGCTGTTAAATCGACAGTCGTTTGAGAACAGGCTGGAAAAACTAAGGGAAACAGATCATGCGGTTATCATTTTGTTTGATTTAGATGAGTTTAAAAAAATAAATGATACATACGGTCATGCCAAGGGAGACTATTGTCTTAAAACAGCGGCAGGGATTATTAAAAACAGTTTTAAGGAAAAAGGGTGGTGCTATCGTATAGGTGGAGATGAATTTTGCGTTCTTGCCCCAAATATTTGCGAAGATGCCATACATGAAAGCATTGAAATTATGCTGCAATCTTTAAAAAAAGCAAGGGAAGCAGATCCTATGATACCCAATATTTCATATGGGTATAGCATTTATAGTAAGAGTGAACAGAGGGATATTTTACTATTATTCCAAGAAGCCGATGAGAAAATGTATACCTGTAAAAAGAACAGAAAAGTGAACTACCTATAATGCGTATAATCTCTACCTTTAAATTGAATAACGAGCAATATACCTCGTAGGCATATTGCTCGTTTAATTCATACTACTCAATGTTAATACAACGAATAATATACGATTCAGTCTTGTTGCTGTAGATAAATTTTCCCTGGAACATAACATGAGAGCTATTGATCAAGGGAAATAACCAAATTATAGATCGGCAAAAAGGATAAACGCACTTCCAGCAAAACCGGCACTGATTGTTTATTTTAATACGGTTAAATAATCCCTCCGACGGCTTCAGCTTGAAACTGTATATTAGCGGCTCCAAGTGGCGCTATTGTTGGAATGGTGTAGGTTAAGGTGTTGGCTGTGATGGTAGGAGTCTCTGCAACATCGTTTACTTTAAATGAATTACTTACATAGGTGCTACCGGCAGGCAAAACATCAGTAAATGGCAGACTGTTTATTGCACTAAGCCCAAGATTGGTAATAGTCACCGTATAGGTCAGGGTATCGCCGATACCGGCAGTTAACTTATCTACGCTTTTTTCAATGGTGGGCGCAAGCAATAGAATAGTATCAGCAGCATTGCTGTTGATCGTACTTCCGTCATAAATTACGCTTGCTATATTTTCCAGTTTATTTATAATAGCCATAATTTTAACCTCCAAATAAGAAATTCATGTTTTTGCCCATTTATAGAATATGCTATACATCAATAAACGTATCTTGTCCAGTATTAAAAAAGAAAAAATTCGACAAAGCGGTTATAACATACATGTGAGAATAAATCAGATGAAAAGGTGTTATAGGGAATATCCTCCATGCACAGTAAATGCACGAAGTCCGTTCATAAGGATATCGGTTTTGAGATGTCATTTGCTGTTTTTAGGTGTATCAGTGTATTTGAACTTACACAATGGCCATTTTTGTATTTAAGAATTGCAGTGAAAAAGTTTTTAAACTAATTACAGCTAAATAGGTAAACAGTAAAAAAGCCGGAGAACGAGGATAATTTCCTCAGATCTTCGGTTCTTTTTTGTTTGCAGGAAAACATGAAAATGCTTGTAAAATACAAACGGAACAAACAATTTGCTTGTTGCGATTCAGCCTCATTGCTATCTCTGGGCAGACCATCGCTACAATCTAAAACTTACGACGAATTTATAAGTTGCGGTAATTGTTGATATGCCCGGTTATTTGTCAAATTGTTTAAATGTTATTGATTTTTTGATTATTTTATTATACACTTAAAACATGCTTAACGATCGTTAAAACAGACTTTAATTTTTTTAACTTTCGATAATAATTGCACGTGAGGAGATAAGGGATAAAGTGGAGTTTCTTGATAAAAAAGATTATATACAGCGGATTGCATTTAAACTGTTTTTAAATATTGGTTACGATGCAACAAGCATTCGGAAAATATGCAAAGAGGCAGAGATAGATCCCCCTACCTTGTATAACTTTTTTGGCTCGAAAAAAGGCTTATTCCTTGCAGTAACGGAAGCATTGCTTGCTCAGCTTGTACAGGAGACCAAATCAAATCATAATCTTTTAAGCTCATTGCCTCCTGAAATGCAGCTGTACTCGATTTTTAGTATGAATATAAACTTTGCTGTTACACACTTTGAAGAAACAAAGTTTTTCTTTCGGTACTCCCTTTTCTGTCCCAAGGAGCTGCAGGATGAGGTGGCAGTGTTCCTAAAGAGCACCCATGAGGCAAAGTGCAGGGCTGTCAATCATATTCTTCATGAGTGTATGCAGAAAAAGATTATTGGAATTGACTTTGAACAAGCCGCTTCATACTATTGGAAATTTGTAAACAACCATACTTTTAATGTTGTATTTGAAAACTGGCAGCCTTCAAAAGAAGAATTGTTGGAATTATGGAAAATGTTTTTTAAATGTAGATTAAAAGGTGCGCAAGATTAGAGTGATAAAGATTGCAGAGACTAACGGCCTGTGAATACTGTAATCGGTACAATTGAAGACGATATCGAGCTATTTATGGCAGAATATCTGAGCGTTGTCCGCCGATCAGTTGGTAACAAATCGGCGGACTTTTTTTACAAGCCAGCTCCAAAGCGAATAGCGATGGGGTATGAGTATCTTTCGAGAAGGACTGAGGTTAAATGCTAGAAAAAACAAATAAATTTTTTTGCTATGAAAATATTTACGATGCAATGCTGGAAGGCTATGCGCTGTTTGCTATACTCAGGGATGAAAATAATCAGCCTTGTGATTATCAATTTCTTGAAGTGAACAAGCAGTTTGAAGTTTTAACCGGTATATTGCGTTCAGAAACAATCGAAAAAACACTCAAGCAGGTGCTAAATGTTTCGGATGAGAATTGGGTAAATATCCACAATAGCTTGCAAAAGGAAGAAGGTATCGTCCAGTTTGAATACTGTTTTGAGATTAGCAACAGATACTTTCAAGTCAGCGCATTCCACCCTTCCAATGAAACCGTCATTACCCTGTTTTTGGAGACAACAGCCCAAAAGAAGACGGAAGAAGCGCTTAAAATACATAGGATTCTTTTTGAAAACGCACAGGATATTATTCTATATATCAATCTGGAAGGGCAAATCGTTGATTCCAATCAGCGTGCCCAGGAGAAATATGGATACACGAAAGAGCAGCTTCTGTCAAAAAAAATACAGGATATCCGCCATCCCTCAATGATTGCTGATTATAAGGAACAAATGCAGCAGGCTGAGATAAAGGGGATTGTATTTGAAGGTCTTCATGTGCGAAGCGATGGTTCGTCATTCCCCGTTGAGGTAAGCGCAAGGGGCGTAAATACGGAACAAGGCCCACTTCGCATTCACATTATTCGAGATATTACGAAGCGGAAGGAGCAGGAAGCAAAAATAACCTGGCTTGCCAGGTATGATGCCCTGACCAGTATACAGAACCGAGGCAGCTTAATCATGCAGTTGGAGCAGGAAATTCAGCGTTCTGTACGCAATGGGGCTCAATTTGCCGTGATGCTGTTTGATATTGATCGATTTAAATACATTAACGACCATTATGGACACGAAGCGGGAGATGTTGTGCTACGCCATGTAGCCACGAAGGTACAGAAGGTACTCAGAGCCACAGATCAAATCGGCAGGCTTGGCGGTGATGAATTTGTAGTGCTGCAGACAGATGTAAAGGAACTTGACGACGCTATTCAATTGGTAAAGAGAATTCATACAGCGGCAGCGGAGCCAATTACCTATAACGGAACGCCGATTAGCGTAAGCATCAGCGCTGGAATAAGTCAGTTTCCCGGAGATGCCAAAGATACCGATAGCCTTTTGTTCCGCGCGGACAAGGCAATGTATGTGGCAAAAAACAGTGGCGGTGGTGGTTACTCCTTTTTCACTCTTGGCGGTATATCGTTCATAGGGAACTGATTGCGCTAATCGGATGTATGCTGAAATATTTTCTTTTTTGACCTACGTCAAAGAATTGAAAAGAAAAACCCAGTATACTGAAGATACAAATTAAAAAGGAGGCTATCCCTATGACAAACAAAACATACCAATTAGAAACAGTGTCCTGTCCGAGTTGCATTGTAAAAATCGAAGGAATGCTAAAAAAAACAGCAGGCATCACATCTTCTGAGGTATTGTTCAACACCTCAAGGGTAAAGGTTTCTTTTGATGAGGCAGTGGTTTCTTCAGAGGAAATCAAGAGCAAAATTGATAAGCTGGGCTACAAGATTTTAGGCGAGAAGTAATGAAAGGGGGTGCTGCAAATGCTGAAGCTGACAAAAAGAAACATTGTTTTTATATCGGGTGTCCTTGCGGCCGTGTCTTTTTTGCTGAAAGAGTGGATTGGATATGCGATCATCACCATTCTCTTTATGTTGGCCACAACAGCAATTGCGGGTACCCCTATCTTTAAAAAAGCGATTGGGGCTTTGCGATACCGCATTGTGGGAATTGACGCACTGGTCACCATTGCAGTGATTGGGGCAATTATCATCGGTGAATACTGGGAAGCCGCGGCAGTCACGTTTTTATTTATGTTGGGTGATTACCTGGAGTCCAGAACCATTGAAAAAACCAGATCCTCCATCAAGTCGCTGCTTGACCTTGCACCCGATAAAGCAAGAGTAAAAAGAAACGGCATTGAAATGGAAATTGCACCCGAAGAAGTCGTGCAGGGAGATTTGGTTGTGGTGAAGCCGGGAGAAAAAATCTCGGTTGACGGTACGGTGATTGAAGGCAGCGCCTATGTCAATCAGGCGGCGATTACAGGCGAGTCTATTCCGGTCAATCACGGGATTGACGAAACGGTTTTTTCGGGTACCATCATCGAATCAGGGTATTTGATGATACGTGCGGACAAGGTCGGCGACGACACAACCTTTGCAAGAATATTGCAGATGGTTGAGGAAGCACAAGACAAAAAAGCAAAAACACAAAAGTTTCTGGAGCAATTTTCGCGCTACTATACGCCGGCAATCATCCTGTTTTCTATTATAATGTATTTGATTACAAAGGACATCGTGCTGGCATTGACGCTTTTGGTTATTGCATGCCCCGGTGCACTGGTGATCTCCACCCCTGTTTCTATCGTTGCCGGCATCGGAAACGGCGCAAAGCATGGCGTGCTCGTGAAGGGCGGAGAAATCATGGAGAAGCTTGGAACAGTTAAGGTTGTGGCTTTTGATAAAACCGGCACCTTGACCATTGGCAAGCCGAGCGTGACAAAGATAAAAGCCTATGGTATCGAAGAGGATGAGCTGCTTCGGATTGCGGCTGTTGGAGAATCCTATTCCGAGCATCCGCTGGGGAAAGCGATTATTGCGAAAGCAACAGAAAAACTCGGCGATATCAATCAAATGCCCGAAAATGCCGAGATCATCACAGGCCAGGGATTAAAATTCAACCTTGACAACAAAGAATATTATATTGGCAACAGAAAATTGTTCGAAAACAATGGAATTACCTTTCAAGAAAAAGAAGATTACCTGCAACGCGAGGAAACAAAGGGGCAAACGGCTATTCTTGTTGGAAGTCGAGATTGCATCTATGGCATCATATCCGTATCAGATATTGTGCGGGAGGACGCGGGCGCTTTGGTTTCAGCCCTCCGAACACAGGGCATCAAGCAGGTTGTTATGCTAACCGGTGATAACCAAAGGGCCGCAAAGACAATTGCTGAGCAAACTGGGCTCGACGATTATTTCAGCGAATTGCTTCCTGAGGATAAGGTGAAAGTTTTAAGCCAGCTTCAGGAGAAATACGGAAGAGTCGCCATGGTAGGGGACGGGGTAAACGATGCTCCTGCATTGGCATCGGCAGACTTGGGAATTGCCATTGGAGGAGTCGGCAGTGATGTTGCGATGGAAACCGCTGATATTGTGCTGATGTCGGAGGAGATCAAAAAGCTTTCTTATGCGATTGGGTTAAGCCGGGCAACCGTGCGCAACATGAAGCAGAACATAAGTTTTGCTTTGTTGGTGGCAGCATTTCTGCTTGCAGGCGTGCTTTTCAAAACGGTGAATTTATCCCTTGGCATGCTGGTACACGAACTGTCTGTGCTGCTGGTCATCATCAATGCGGTTCGCCTGCTGCGATATGGAAAATCTAAAAAATAAGGGTCTGTCATAAGGGGGTGTGCTGCATGGGAAGCTGCCAGCACCATGAAAACCATTCAAGCTGCATCGAAAGCGTACCGATATTCAGTAGCCTGTCACAGGACGAGATGTTGGAAATTGCTCATATTACCGAGGCCGTAAGCTACAAAAAGGGAGATATGGTATATACGCCCGGTAATATCGGCGGCAAACTATATGTCCTGCATACCGGTCAGGTGAAAATATCAAGGCTCAGCGCAAGCGGCAAGGAGCAGGTCATTCGGGTGCTCGGCCCCGGTGACTTTATGGGGGAGCTTTCTCTGTTCAGTTCTCTTCCCCTAACCGACAACGCCGAGGTGCTAAAAGCTACTACAATGTGCGTGATTAAGGGTGAAAGGCTCAAAGAATTAATGGTAAAATACCCATTCATTGCCTTTAAGGTTATGGATGAACTGAGTAAGCGCCTTGAAAAAGTAGAAAATTTGATAGAAATTATCAGCCTCAATTCCGTGGAACAGCGGCTGGCGCAGGCGCTGCTTGAATTGTCCGAAGGCAAGGATGAAATTCTGCTCACCATTACCAAAGGCGACTTGGCCTCCCAAATGGGTATGAGCCAGGAAACCTTGAGCCGAAAATTAACCGCTTTTCAGGAAGAAGGCCTGATTGAACTGAAGGGCCACAGGCGAATCACTTTATTAAATCGGGCGGAATTGGAAGCAATTATTGAACCGTAATGGAGGGGCACGATAAAAAAGGCAGTGAAAAACAATGTTTACTGAGTTGGCAAAATTGCTTCGGAGTGACACACCAAACACTTACGTATTGTTGGTAGATACAGCACAGAAAGCTTTTTTCGCTCTGCCGACACAGCCGGTGATTGTCTGTATAATAAAAAAGGTGAACGTCTATTGCACTCTGTCAATAGACGTTCACCTTTTTTAGATGGTTAGCTACCGTTAAAAATAGCAGAGGATTTGCCTCTGCTACTAAATTAATATTGGTTCTATGTCTTTTTTATAAAGTGCAGTCCGCATTTGGGGCAAGTAATCTCTATCTTTCCTTTTCCTTTTGGAACACGAAGCTTTTGCTTGCAAGAAGAGCATTTGTAAAAGCGATAGTACTTTCTGCTTACAAATTTTTGTTTAATCTTTTTAAACCAATTTATAAACTGACTTCTTAAACTGAGATAAGCACTATTTTCAGCTGATCTTTTGGCAATATTACGAGAGCAAATCCGATAAAAGGCTACAGCGAAAAACAGCAAGCCTAGCCAATAAACAATGTGAGATCTGAACAAGGAACCTAATATCATAAGCGATAGCGCCAGTATATTTAAATCTCGAGATAAAAAGTCGGTGCCATTTCTCCCATACATCCATTGTTGAAGCCGATAGCGCATTTGTGTTAAGAAACCCACGGTAAATCTCTCCCATATTGTAATGTTAATGATTAGGATACAAAGAAATTATTAACTGAACACAGACGACATGTAAAGAATACAAGAATAAAAGAGTAGGAGTGTGAACAGCAATGAAATATTTTAGAAAACGCAGCCAAAATAGTAGATTTACAGTGCCAAAATGGCAAAAGGGGAATGGGAAGACAAATAAAATAGCCCCTGTAAGTACAAGAGCTATTTTATGGCAGCTAACATTCTAAGGCTCTAAGAGCTGGATACAAGGCTTCAAGTTTCTTAACGATGGGCTCAAGAATTCCGCGATTCAGCCCATTGATGGCAGAGGGTTGATTGTTTCTTAATGGTTCAACTTTTCTTAATTCATTTTTGAAATGTCTGTAGATAAAAATTATTTCGTCTGGAGTAAAGTCATTATTCAAAATATTCGCCTCTTTCTTCTAAAATTATATCATCAGAAATAGGCAAATTCAATAAGTGTAATAAAAAAACAGAAAAAATGTATATAGGAGTAAAAAAATGAGAAATGGGATTATTAACTCTTGTAACGATTGCTATATCATAGCAGAGGATGAGAAGCTCACAAGGATCGCCTGTGGGTAAAGGAACGCAAATATTACGGTGTATTTTCTATCGCTACTAGTTTTGCGCAAGGTGTTTCTTAACTGTGGTGCTCCGCCTTGTGTGAGTGATACGAGTCTCCGTTCTTGTTTTTATTCGTCTCGAATTTCTTTACCATTAAATATTTTTCGAAAAGTTATGATATAATAGTTTAAACATTTGAACCATAGAACGGAGGTGGGCATATGGATGAGTGTTCAATAGCACGATTGCATATAGCGAAAGAATTTGAAGAATGCCGCAAAGCAATCATTGCAATCGGAGACGAAACAAGACAAAGCATAATCATTACACTTCTTCAAAACGAAAGCGTAGGAATGCGTGTAGGAGAAATAACGAACAAAACCCATTTGTCTCGGCCTGCTGTATCGCATCATCTGCAAATACTCAAGGATGCAAAAATTATAGCGATGCGGCGAAAAGGAACGATGAACTATTACTATATGAACGCCAACGAAACCGAGTGGAATAAGCTTGCAAGGCTTGTTAACCATATAAATGAGGTTATTCAAAGGGCTTCTGCGGCAGATTATCCCAGCAGTCAATTAGGGTGCGAGGAATAAATAGCATCAAGCTCTCTCGCCACAGAAAAAAATTATTTAACAATAAGCGGAGGAATTAGTTTATGGATATTTTAACTGCAATTAAAAATCGTCATTCGGTAAGAAACTATATCGACAAGGCAATCGACAACGAAACTCTTGCCGCACTTAAGGCAGAAATCGATGCCTGCAACAAAGAAAGCGGATTTCACATTCAACTTGTTGCAAACGAGCCGAAAGCATTTGAGGGCATGATGGCGAATTACGGTAAATTCAGCGGAGTGCAGAATTACATTGCTCTTGTAGGCAGAAAAGATGCAGATTTTGATGAAAAGTCTGGCTATTACGGCGAACGCATTGCTCTAAAAGCTCAAATGCTCGGTCTGAATACCTGCTGGGTTGCAATGACTTTCAGCAAAGGCGCGGCAAAGAAAGCTGTTACAATCCACAGCGGCGAAAAGCTCGGCTGCGTTCTTGCACTTGGATATGGAAAGACGCAGGGTGTTGCCCATAAAAGCAAGCCTATGACAGATTTGTGTGAAACGAACGGAAATGTGCCCGAATGGTTCAAAAACGGAATGGAAGCGGCAATGCTTGCTCCGACCGCAACGAACCAGCAGAAGTTTATTTTCACGCTCTCTGGGGATACGGTGACGGCAAAAGCAACGGGCGGTTTTTATTCTAAGGTTGACCTTGGCATTGTGAAATACCATTTTGAAATTGGGTCTGGGAGAACACTCTAGTGTAGTGCTTTGATAAATAGTAAGATTATGAGCACAATTTCTACTTAAAACAAGTTGATGGAAAGCGGAGCCTAACGGCTCCGCTTTCGTATTGGTTTATACTATGATACAGCACATAATTTACTTTTTGAGGTGTGGAAATCATGAGCAAGTAAAATTCGAAAGCCTTCCATTAATGCAGTGACTAATCTTAAGGGCATACGATAATTGATATAACTCTAATTAATCACAGTGCCGCTGTTTACATGGAACACCTGTCCGGAAATATCAGAAGAATCCTCACAGGCTAAAAACACATAAATTGGTGCAAGTTCAAAGGGCTGTGCCGCTCGTTGCATCGGTGTGGTTGATCCAAAGGTTTGCACCTTTTCAGCAGAGAAGCTGGATACAATTAAGGGCGTCCAAACAGGGCCGGGTGCAACCGCGTTAACTCGGATTCCTTGTTTTACAAGGGATAAAGCCATAGAACGGGTAAAAGAAACAATTGCCCCCTTTGTAGCAGAGTAATCGATTAAGGTGGGGTTGCCTTCGAATGCTGTGATGGATGTGGTGTTGATAATAGCCGCCCCGAAGGATAAATGGGGCAGGGCTGCTTTGGTCATAAAAAAGTAAGAGAAAAAGTTGCTTTCAAAGGTATGCAAAAGTTGATCTTTTGTAATATCACTGATACTGTTCTGAGGATATTGTACAGCTGCATTATTAATGAGAATATCTAGGCGGCCAAGCTCCCGGACAACTTGTGCCACGGCATCAACTGCTGTTTGCTCATTTTTCAAGTCGCCCGCAATTCTTATGCATTTGCGTCCAAGATTTGTTACGGCTGCAACAGTCTGCTCCGCATCGCAGTTCTCGTTTAAATAAACAATTGCAACATCTGCCCCTTCTTTTGCAAATGCAACAGCGGTAGCGCGGCCAATACCACTGTCTCCTCCGGTAATAACGGCAACCTTGCCTTGTAGCTTTCCGGCAGCTTTGTAGTTTGGATTGTCGTATTGGGGTGCTGGGTTCATGTCCGATTCCTTACCGGGCTGCTGGTTTTGGTGTTGAGGGGGGAATACGTTCTTTTCTTGTGGCTGCATTAAAAAAACTCCTTACAAAATAAGATATAATTAGTATAGCCGCAAAAAGATTTATGATGTAAAGCAAGGAGTATCCAAAAGTGCAGTCATGCTCTCAGGCATTATCAGCAAGCGTTGGTGCGGTGGGCTTGCACGTACCGTGTTTTGCTGTGCCATAAAATCTACTGCTTTTTTCTAAACTATTTTCATTTTTTGTCGATATAAAAGAAAAGGTATAATTTTGACTAAAAAGCTCGAAATAGCATCTATGGTGACGGGGCAAAGACCGGGCAGGAAGGATATGTCAACTAGGCCGCTTTTATGCACAGCAGCCTAAGGAAAAAGAAGGTGCTTAGACATCGGTAAAACTGAAAACGAAGCATAGGGGTTGCGGTATTAACAGGAAACAAATTGTAGGAGGGTGCTTGTTTTATGCTGAAGAACTTAAAAATTGGTACGAAGTTGATTGTGGCATTTGTTACTATGGCAATTATATCAAGCATGGCGGTATTTGTGGGGCTTGTGCAGATAATTAGAATAGACGGCGAATACAGCGATGCTTTGGTAACCCATGGCCTTTCTCAAGGTGATATCGGTGCGTTTAATGCTTATTTAAACAAAAGCGGCGGCCTTGTCCGCGATGTTGTCATTTTAAAAGATAACAATAAGCTGGATAAAACAATAAAAGAAATTGACGAAGTCAAGAAAAAAATGGCTGAATCTCTGGCCAAACTGAAGGAATCTTCACAAACGCCGGAGGAGATTGCCCTGATTGCGAAGATTGATGAAAGCCTGCCGATGTATGAAAAATATTACAGCAAGGTAATACAGCTGGGCCTTTTTAACAGCAACGATGAGGCAATGCGGGTTTTTCAAGACGAAACGCTGCCTTATTTAAACCAATGTGCAGATGCGGCGCAAGCACTGAGCGAATTAAAGGGTACTATAGGCAGCAATGTTTCAGCCCAGATGTCTAATTTGTCACGGTCTGCTATCGTTATCATTTTAGTGGTAAATGGCTTAGCTTTTATTTTGTCAATCGTGTTCGCGGTGTTTATTTCTCGCTCTATCTCAAAGCCTGTTAAAACCTGCGCGGACAGGCTCGTTCTATTATCACAGGGCGATTTCCATACGGCAGTGGCGCAGTCTAAGGCAAAGGACGAAACGGGCGTTATGCTCAATTCGCTGGCATCATTCGTCACCAGCCTTAACAATGCCATTGAAGATGTTTCTTACCACTTGAATGAGATTGCAAATGGCAATTTTGCTACTTTGGTTACAAAAGAGTACCAAGGTGATTTGATTCCGCTCGAAACTTCAATCAAAAAGATTCTAAGCTCGCTCAACGACGCGATGGGCCAAATAAACGAGTCATCCGATCAAGTAGCAAGCGGTTCAGATCAGGTGTCCAGTGGGGCACAGGCATTATCACAGGGGGCAACCGAACAAGCAAGCTCCATTGAGGAACTGTCTGCAACAATCAACGAAATTTCTTCGCAGATCAAGCAAAATGCTGAAAATGCTACGAGTGCCAACCGAATCTCCACCGAATCCAGACGAGAGGTGGAACAAGGCAACGAGCAAATGCAGCAGATGATCAAGGCGATGGAGGAGATTACCGAGACATCCACCCAAATTGGTAAAATTATTAAAACCATAGATGATATTGCCTTCCAAACCAATATTCTTGCTCTTAACGCAGCGGTAGAAGCAGCCAGAGCAGGTGCGGCGGGTAAAGGCTTTGCCGTAGTGGCCGACGAGGTTCGAAATCTTGCAGGGAAGAGTGCAGAGGCAGCGAAAAACACCACCGTGCTCATTGAAAGCTCAATCATTGCGGTGGAAAAGGGAAGAAAAATTGCCGATCAGACTGCGCAGTCGTTGCAAAGCATTGTCGTAAGCACAAAACAAACCACCGGATTGATTCGAGAGATTGCGCAGGCATCCAACGACCAGGCGGATGCGGCAAATCAGGTAACACAAGGCTTAGAGCAGATATCCAGCGTTGTTCAAACAAACTCCGCTACGGCAGAAGAAAGTGCAGCGGCAAGCGAAGAACTCAGCGGACAGGCTCAAATGTTAAAGCAGCTTGTGGGTAGGTTTAAGCTGAAGAACAGTGCGGGCAAAGAAGCAATGACTTATGACGCTGAGGTGGATAACGATACAGCGGATGCGGATATTGATTTAAACCAAAAGCCGGTGCTCAGCAAATATTAAAACAAAGCAAAGAGCCAACAGCCAAATTCAGTTCATAATCGATATTGCTTTTTCGGCAGCTACATAGCGAGTATCTGCCGGCCAAGTGTTGCAGAAGGACGGTAAAGAAAATAAACCGCCGGCATTTTGCCGGCGGTTCGTCATTTATCCAAGTATTTTTGCTAAATCTTCTTCTGGAGTGCTGATAGGTGTGATGTTGTAGTTTTCAACCAAAACCTTTAAAACATTTGGAGAAACAAATGCAGGCAGTGTTGGCCCTAAATAGATATTTTTGATTCCAAGATACAAAAGAGTAAGCAATATGGCAACCGCTTTTTGCTCGTACCAAGAAAGAACCAGTGAAAGCGGCAAGTCATTCACTCCACATTCAAAGGCATCTGCCAGGGCAAGAGCAACTTTAATGGCACTATAAGCATCGTTACATTGCCCCATATCCATAATTCTAGGTAAACCTTCAATTTCTCCTAATTTCAAATCGTTTAAGCGGTATTTACCACAAGCAATAGTAAGAATAATAGTATCCATTGGTGTTTTCTTTGCAAACTCGGTATAGTAGCTTCTACCAGGGGCTGCACCGTCGCAGCCACCAATCAAAAAGAAATGTTTTATCTTTTCTTTTTTAACAAGGTCTATTACTTTGCCGGCAACCGATAGCACCGTTCCATGTGCAAACCCCGTGGTTACTGTGGTACCACCGTTGATGCCTGTCATAGGGTGATTTTCATCGTATCCTCCGCACTCCAATGCTTTTTCAATAACGGGGGAAAAATCTTTGTCCTCTCCGATATGCACAAGCTCCGGATAGGATACGACAGAGGTGGTAAAAACCCTATCTGCATAGCTTTGGCGTATTGGCATTAAACAGTTTGTGGTAAACAAAATTGGTGCCGGAATATTATGAAATTCCGACTGTTGGCTTTGCCATGCTGTTCCAAAGTTGCCTTTCAGATGTGGATACTCTTTTAGTTTTGGATATCCATGAGCGGGCAACATCTCACTATGTGTGTAAATGTTGATGCCCTTATCTTTTGTTTGTTCAAGCAAAAGTTTTAAATCGTGAAGATCATGGCCACTTACAACAATAAAGGGGCCTTTCTCAATCGTGAGGGGAACCTCTGTTGGTACAGGTGTACCATAGCTTTCGGTATTTGCTTTGTCAAGAAGCTCCATGCACTTATAGTTTGCTTCGCCTGTTTTTAAAACAAGCGAAAGCAGCTTGTCCATTCCGTAATCTTCACCGATTGCATACATTCCTTCATAAAAGAAATTAGTTACTTCAGAATCTGTAAACCCAAGCACAAATGCATGATAAGCATAGGCAGCTATGCCACGTAAACCAAACAGTATTAAAGATTTTAAAGAACGAATATCCTCATCGTCATCCCATATCTTCTTCACATCGTAATTTTTTGTTCCTTTTGCAATACTGTCTTTTTCTTGATTAATTTGCGCGGTAAGCTTATTTATCGTTTCATTATAAAAATTTACATTGGTGACAGTGGTAAACAGCCCTTTCATCATCAGCTCATCTGCTGCTTTTGTTGTCTTTTCTGATTTTACCGCCCTTGCAAGACCAATTAGCGCTGCAGTTAAATCATCTTGATAATTTGCAGTATCAGCCTTTTTTCCACAAACACCGGCCTTTCCTTCACATCCTGTGTTATGTGCAGTTTGCTGGCATTGGAAACAAAACATGTCCCCCATTTTTCATACCTCCGTTATGCATCAATAATTTGTATTGTATTACCTTTTAGCTCATGAGTAAAAACCTTATTAGAATGAATATAGTTTCGTGTAACATGGTTTAATTTGTATATTTTTCTCAAAATTTATTCTTATCTATTATCTATCTTTTTTCAATATTTATACTTTAGAGTATTTCTTTCAGCTGCATAACGGCATATTCATTCAGTCTATTTGTTGTAAAAAAGGTGGGGAGCAAGCAACAGAACATATAAGTAAACAGCAAATCCGATAAAGAAAAGACGACCTTCCAACACGGGAGGTCGTCTTTTTGCAGTGTATATTAGTCCCCAATTGGGTCTTGAATAAACGTCGACAGCCTAAAATCGTGCTGGTGCTTGTCGTTCTCGGTTGTTTCAGATTGCAAGAAGTGAACATGCCTGTCGCCCACCGGAATAACGCCGGAGGTTCTGCCAAAAAATTCATGAAAGTGATCTTCATAAAAATCGGTACGGAATTTCACCTCATGGAAATGGTCGCCGTTTCCGAAAAGGATTTCCTGACCTGAAACCGTTGCAAAGCGGTGGTTGTGTGGGTCTTTATTGCGTTGTGCAATTTCAACGCTTCCTTGCACTTCGTGTACATGGGTCTGTTTGGGGCACAAAGGACAGCAGCTGTTATCCGGATAAATCATTATAATCTCTCCTTCATTTTGTACAATAATTATAGGTCAATAAAAAAACGAATCATTTTAAATATAACTTAAGATTCATATTGCCTCGGTACAGTTTACGCTTAAAAGCATATATGCGTGATACATTTAAAGCACTTAAGTGCAAGTGCAGAATTCTGCATTTTGCACAAATTTATTGCAACATTTGGGATGTATGTACAAAATTAATTATATACAGTACAAACTATTGCAAATATTGACGACGAATGATAGTATATAGTTAAATTGTTAAACAAATAGATGAATGGACAAAAGAATTTGCCCCAGTGGCGGAACGGATGGTAAGCGTGGAGATTAAACCTGTACGTAACGACAGACTTTCAGATAAAGTGGTCAATCAAATTGTAAATATGATGCGCGAAGGCAGCCTAAAGCCGGGCGATAAGCTGCCAAACGAGACATTGTTCGCAGAGCAGTTCGGTGTAAGCAGGGGAATTTTGCGCGAGGCCTTAACGCAGCTGCAGGCACAGGGCTATATCCGCAGAAAGCCCAAGGATGGCACTTACATACAAGACAACATACAGGGTAAGCTGATGAATGAATCGGTGAACGAGGTTCTGAAAAAAGCGACCTACAGCGATCTGCTCGATTTTAGAGAAACGCTGGAGAGCAAAATGGTGGAGCGTGTGATTGAACGCGCAAGCGACGAAGAAATTGAAGAGCTGTTTGAGGGGCTGGAAGTTGCGGGCAATGACGAGGCTCAGCATACGATAGATCATTATTTCCATTACAAGCTGGCACAGGCATCCAGAAACATTTTCTTCATGAATTTTATAGATACCTACTATGATCTTATCAATGAAATTGCTGTGAAAGGTCATCGCGATCAGGTAAGGCGCAACCAAATTGCCGAGGAGCATGCCGCAATTGCAAAAGCAGTGGCAAACCGCGACAAGGAGGCGGCGAAGCAGGCAGTGTGCTATCATATGCGCATGGTGGATATGAGAGTTGAGAATATGGAATAAATGTTAGGAAGTGCTAGAGATGAAAAAATGTTTCAAAATTCTGTCACCCTGTGGCATTTTGGGCTACGGATTTCCGACAGAATCATTTGAAAATGGCTTGAAAGACCAGCCGAATGCAATTGTAGTGGACGCGGGCTCTACAGACGCAGGGCCGCATAAGCTTGGTGCCAATACAGCAATTGTGAGCCGGCAGGCTTGTAAAAAAGATTTGGAGCGCCTGATTACAGCGGGTGCTCAGTATAATATACCGGTGATTATTGGTTCGGCAGGCGGCAGTGGTGGTAAGTCGCATGTACAGTGGACGCTTGAAATTATTGACGAGGTGTTCGCAGAGAAGAACCTTACCAACATAAAACAGGCAATCATCTGGGCGGATATCCCAAAGTCGGTTATCCGTGAAGGCATGCAGCAGGGTAAGGTGACCCCGCTGGGAGATGCCGTGCCGGAGCTTACCGAGGAAGCGCTGGAGCAAACCACCGGAGTGGTGGCACAGATGGGCATTGAGCCGATCCTCGAAGCACTGGAGAGTGGGGCGCAGCTCATCATTTGCGGCAGGGCATATGACCCTTCACCGTTTGCAGCGGCGGGGGTATCTGCCGGTTTTGACGAAGCGCTTGCCTACCACATGGGCAAGGTGCTGGAGTGCGGTGCGCTTTGCTGCGAACCAGGCACAACCAAGGACTGTATGATGGGTGTGCTGTATGAGGACTGCTTTGAGGTTTACCCCACCAATCCTGAGCGCAAATGCACCACGGTAAGCGTGGCGGCACACACGTTCTATGAAAAAGATCACCCTTACATATTGCACGGCCCCGGCATCATACTGGATTTGGAAAACTGTGAGTTTACCGATTGCGGCGGCGGGCGTGTGCGCGTAAGCGGCAGCCGCATAAAAAATACGCCGGTGTACCAAATCAAGCTGGAGGGCGCACGGCGGGTCGCGTACAGAACCTTTGTAGTTGCGGGCATCCGTGACCCTCTGCTGGTAGAAAAGGTAGAGGAGGTTGAGGAGCTGGTGAAAAACAGCGTAATGAACCAGTTCTCCGAGATTCCACGCGACCGCTATGAGATTCACTTTTACAACTACGGAAAAAACGGTGTCATGGGTGCGTTGGAACCCAACAACACAGCAGGGCACGAAATTGGGGTACTGTTTGAGGTGATTGCTCAAACCCAAAGCGAGGCATCGGCGCTGTGCAGTGCCGTGCGTTCTACCTTTATGCACTACGGCTACGAGGGCAGAAAATCCACAGCTGGTAATCTGGCATTTCCGTTTGCGCCGAGCGATGTTGAGTTTGGTGCAGTGTACGAATTTTCGGTGTATCATTTGATGGAAACAGTAAATGGCAAAGCGCTGTTCCCCATTGAATACAGTGTAAGATAGGGGGGGAGCAGATGGATAAGCTGGTTGATTTGGCAAAGGTGCTCAGAAGCAAAAACAGCGGGCCGTTTGAAATTACACTGGATGTGCTGTTTGACAAGCCCGAAAACTACCACAGAGTAGCAGACAGTGGAATTATCAATATGGATAATATCTGCAAGCTTTATCAGCTGAAGCCCAAGGATATTTGCGGCATTGTATTTTTTGAAAAAGGGCTTGGTATTAAAATAACTTACAACAGGGCGGTTTCTTCCGGTACCTGTTGTGACCGTGATGTATACGGCGCGCAGCAGCACGCCCCACTCATGGATATTCTGATTCCGTAAAGGGGGAGTATTATGACATTCACAAAATCAAATAAGCCTCCGAAGGTGAAGCTGAACCCACAAAAACTATGGCGGCAGGTTCGTGCGGACAAAATATTGTACCTGATGCTGGCACCCACAATTGTATATTTTATCATCTTCCGCCTGTGGCCCATCCTTGGTATGAGACTTGCATTTTACAACTACAAGGCACGGGGGCCGTGGACCTTTGCAGGGCTAAAGTACTTTAAAATGATTTTCAAAACCTCCGCGTTTGGCGAAATTCTTTCCAATACACTTATCATCAGCTTTATGAAGTATGTGATTCTGTTCCCGTTTTTTGTTTTGTTTGCTATCTTGCTCAACGAGCTGCGGGTTGGCGTATTTCGTAAATATGTACAGGTCATTTCCTATCTGCCGCACTTTCTGTCGTGGGTGGTAATTGCGGGCATTTGGATTTCGGCATTGTCGCCGTCCTCCGGTGCAGTGAATCAGATTCTGGGCATCTTTCATATTCCTGCGGTTGATTTTATGACAGATAAAACAAAAATTCGTTGGATTTTAATGTTATCTGAGGCATGGCGAAGTATTGGTTGGGATTCTATCTTCTACTTTACGGCAATCATCAACATTTCGCCCAGCCTTTACGAAGCGGCTGAGATCGACGGCGCCAACCGTATTAACATCATTAAATCGATTATATTACCGGCTTTGATTACCCCAATGATTACCATGTTTATTTTAAATCTTGGCTTTTTCCTCAACGCCGGTTTTGATCAGGTGCTCAACTTCTCAAACGACGCGGTACTCAGCGCGGTGGATATTCTGGATACCTACATTTACCGCATTGGTATTCAAAATGCGCAATACTCGCTGGCAACGGCCGTAAGCCTGATCAAAGGTGTTGTGGGTGTGTTCCTCGTACTGGGCACGCACCTGCTTTCCAAAAAAGTAACAGGAAAGGGTGTGTGGTAAAGGTGAAGCGGAATAAAAAATTTACGTTTTCTCAAATTGTTCTGATGATTATTCTGGGTGCTGTCACACTTACCATGATCGTACCGCTACTGAATATATTGGCGCGTTCGCTTTCCAGCCCCGAGGCATCTGTCACAATGAGCGGGCTTGAGATCATCCCAAAGGATATTGATCTCATCAACTACCGCATTGTGTTCAGTCACCCTGTGCTTATGCCTGCGCTGTGGAACTCAATCGTCATCACCGTGGTGGGCACTGCAATCAACATACTTCTTACCACCACAGCAGCCTACGTACTCACAAGACCCAATCTTGCATTTAAAAAGCCGATTATGATTTTTCTCATCTTTATGATGCTGTTTGAGCCGGGTTTGGTTCCCGAATATCTCGTCATTCAAAAGCTTGGGCTGATGGGCAGCAAATGGTCGGTTATTCTGCTCACCGCAGTGAATGTTTACTATTTGATTATTATGATGCGTTACTTTGAGGAGGTACCCTCGTCTATCTACGAGGCGGCGACGATTGACGGAGCGGGCCATTTGCGGATGCTGTTCTCCATCGTGTTCCCGCTGACCAAGGCGGGCATTGCAACCATCACCATGTTCTACGCGGTGGTGCGCTGGAACGAATACTTCAAGGCGAGCATCTATCTTACCAAGGCAAAGGATACGGTGTTGCAGGTAATTTTACGCCAGTTTGTGGTTTTGGGCGATACGGTCTCGATTGTTGGGCAGCAAAACCTGTACAACTACAATGATTTGGCGCGAATTGACTACAATGCGCTCAAGGGTGCCACCATTATCGTGGCAATTATTCCGATTTTGTTGCTCTATCCGATCGTTCTAAAGTATTATGCCAAGGACGTAATGGGTGGAGGAGTAAAAGAATAAAAAAAGCAACCACAAAATATAAGGAGGATTTTTAGATGAAGCGTTCGATCAGTCTTATTCTGGCAGTACTCATGGTTCTGGCACTATTTGCAGGCTGCGGCTCTAAGCAGCAAAACCCCGCACCGTCAACACCGTCGGCGTCCGGCGAGGCACCGGAAGCTGAGCCTGCCAAAATCGGCACACCCGATGCCCCTGTAACCGTTACCTATCTTTGCAAAGACGTTGTTCCAACCGAAGAAAATGTAATAGAGCTTGTAAAACAGATTGAGGCCGGCATGGCTGCCGAAGGCAACTATGTAAAGCTTGAGGTTCTCGAAGCGCCTGCGGGCAAATATGCCGATGTAGTCCCCATTGCGTTTCGTACCGGCCAGATTTCGCCCGATATCATCTATTTCCAGGGCGGCGACCTGCCTATCGCACAGGAGGGCATGCTCGAAGACCTAACCTCGTATATCGACGGCTCCACCAATGTAAAATCGATTATGCAAAAGCATAATATCGAGGCTGTAAAAAACTATCCTTACCTGCTTTGGCTGGCACCTGCCAGAGTGCAGATTCCTGTCATGAGAAGTGACTGGTTCAGCTCGCTCGAAAGCGGCAAGGCACTGCTTGAAAACCCCACCCCCGATAATTACTACGCAATGTTCAAAGAGATGAAGGATAAGGGCATCTGTGAGTGGCCAATCACCACCGATGGCACCATCTTAAAGCTCGACAGCGTATTTAACCATGCATTCGGTGTAACCGCCACCATCGTAAAAGAGGGCGACAAGTGGGTTTACTCCAAAGCAACCAAGGCAGAAAAAGATAAGCTTGCTTACTATGCAAAGCTGTATGCAGACGGTCTGCTCGACAAAGAGTATGTCACCAAGCAGTGGGATACCATGGAGCAGGCATTCTATGAAGGCCAGGCAGGCTTTGTTTCGGGCACAGCCGGCGACGTAGTCAACGTATACAACAACAAGATGGTTCAAACCAAGGGCGCAGCTGCGCAGCTTACCGTTTTGCCTGCAGCCAAAGGTGTTTCGCAGGCTTACCAGTCCATCGACGTTACCAAAGAATCGCGCGGCTTTGCAATCAATGCCGATTCTCAGGCAAAGGATGCTGCATGGGCAGTACTGGAGTATATGGCGGGTACTGAGGGCAGAAAGCTTGATAAGCTCGGTCTTAAGGATGTTCATTACACCGACGAGGGTGGAAAGTTCAAGCTTACCGAAAAATTCCCCGAGTGGTGGGCACGCTTCTGGCCAACAATAGAAGGTCTCGATACCTCTACGGTAAACGGCGAAGTGCTTACCGAACCCGCGGTTGCATCTCTTGAGGCGGCAACCAAATACTACGCGGGCGATACCAACGTCATCCTCCCCGACGACCTTCTGCCGCTGAAAGACGCTATGGATAAGCTGTACACCGAGTATTCCACCGATATTATCCGCGGTGTGAAAAGTATCGACAGCTTTGATGAGTTTGTCACCAAGTGGAACGCTGCAGGCGGCGAGGAAATCAGTGAATATTTAGCAGAACAGCTGGGTTAACCACCTAAAAACGGTACCTCTCTCTGGTGACAGGGGGAGGTACTCCTAAACTATGAGGTGCAAAATGATTCCAAAAAATTATCTTGAAAAAACCTACGCGGGTTTTATTGGCATGAATGTCGGCATCCGTTTGGGTGCACCGGTAGAACCAACCGCCTGGACGAGTGAGCGGATTGAGCGGTTTTACGGTGATATTACCGGCTATGTAAAAGATTTTAAAAATTTTGCAGCCGACGATGACGCAAACGGGCCGGTATTCTTCTTGCGTGCATTATACGACGACGCCAAGGACAGAGAGCTTACCCCGCAGGATGTTGCAAACGCATGGCTCAACTACTCCAGAGAAGGGGTAGGCATGTTCTGGTGGGGCGGGTACGGTGTGAGCACCGAGCACACCGCTTACCTCAACCTAAAGGCGGGCATGCCGGCACCTCAGTCGGGCTCGGCGGCAACCAACGGGCTGATTATGGCAGAGCAGATCGGCGGGCAGATTTTTGTCGATACCTGGGGGCTGGTATTCCCCGGCAACAGTAAAAAAGCAGCAGAGTATGCCTCTATGGCGGCAAGTGTTTCGCATGGCGGCAACGGCATCTACGGCGGTGCATTTATTGCCGCTTGTATTGCGGAGGCGTACAACACCGCCGATGTGGATGAACTGCTGGATGCGGGCCTCGCACAGATTCCATCCGACTGTACCTATGCAAAAGTGGTAAAGGCGGTACGCGAATTCCACCGCCACACCCCCGACGACTGGCGCGCCTGCCTTGCTTATCTGCAGCAAAACTGGGGCTACGACAAATACACAGGCGTATGCCATATGATCCCCAATGCCGGCGTGTGCGTACTGGCTATGCTTTACGGCAAAAACTTTGCCCGCACCGTAGAGATTGCCACCATGTGCGGATGGGATACCGACTGCAACGCAGGCAATGTGGGTACCATTTTGGGTGTTGCCTGCGGGCTTGAGGGAATCCCCGACCATTACCGTAAGCCGATCAACGACGGCATCGTTCTTTCGGGCATATCGGGTTACCTCAACATTCTGGATATCCCCACCTACTCGAAAGAGCTGGTGCTGCTGGGCTACCGCCTTGCAGGCGAGCAGGCACCCGCAGAGCTTGCAAGCAGCATAAAAGAAGGTGAAATCCACTTCGATTTCGAGTTGCCCGGCTCCACCCACAACCTGCGCCTTTCCAATCAAATCGGGTGTTCGCTGCGCCACTCCACCTTACGTGCGTACAGCGGCACAGGCTCCGCCGAAATTTTGTTCGACCGTATGGCGCGTGGGCAGAAATGCAAAATCTACTACAAGCCGTTTTATCGCCGTGACGATTTTGATGACGAACGGTATATGCCGGTGTTTTCACCCACAGCTTACCCGGGGCAGACCGTTTCGATGATGGTGTATGCCGACCGCTTTAGCGGTGAGAGCATCATACTGAACCCCTATGTGCGCAATTCCACCACAAAGCAGGATGTTCTGTTGGGCGGTATGGTAATTAAAGAAGAAGGCTGGCAGAACATTACCTTTAACATACCGCAGCTTGACGGAGCGATGGCAGATGAAGTAGGGCTGCTGTTTGAAGCAAATTCCCCCGCAAAAAACAGAGACTTCGGCTGCCTGTACCTGGATGACTTTTCGATTACAGGCAAGGCAAGCTACACCATCGATATCTCCAAGCAGAAAAAAGAGTTTGCCTCCATTACCCCATTTTCACACAACCATGGCGCGTGGGAGATTGAAAACGGCTTGATGCAGGCGATGTGCCTGGAGCATGCCGAGGCGATGACCGGCAGCTACTTTATGCGTGACGTGCGCGTTACCGGTAAAATCATGCCCCATACGGGGGTGAGCCATCTGGTGTCTGCCAGAGTACAAGGCGCGCTTCGCGGCTATTATGCCGGGTTTACGAAAGACGGCGCGGCAATACTCTGCAACAACAGCGGCATGCAGTCGCTCGCTACCTGCCCGTTTGAGTGGCAATACAACAGGGAGTATACTGTGGAGCTGCTTGCAAAAGGCGACTCGCTGACATTATGGGTAGACGGAAGACAACTTCTGCATGCAGACGATTCTACACACGCTTATGGTATGGCGGGTTATGCGATGTATGCCCTTGGCAGAAGCAGCTTTGGAAACCTTACAATTGAAGAACTTTAATCTTGTACGAAAAGGGGAACAGTAATGATAACAACAGCACAGCTCAAGGCGGACAAAAACCTCGCAAGGAACAAAGCAGTCGGCTGCATCTGCGGGCTTGCCATCGGTGATTCCTTTGGCGATGCTTCCAGAATGCAGGATAACCGCGTCAATTATGGCATCACTACCGATTTTAACAGCGGTGCTACATGGAGCACGGATGACACCGAGTTTGCACTGCTTACCGCCAAAACATTGATTGGCTGCAAGGGCAAGCTGACTACAGACGAGGTAGTAAAAGCGTGGTTTGAGGATGTTGTGGTACAGGACGAATTTAAGCGCGGTGGGGCAAGTGAAATTTCTGCCGCAAACAACCTGCGCAGAGGGCTACGTCCGCCTGAATCGGGCAAGTACAGCACCTTTCACCTAAGTGACGGTACAGCTATGCGCATTCCGCCTGTCGGCGTTATCTGCGCGGGTGACCCCGAGCGTGCGGCGGCAATGGCAGAAATTGATGCGTCCATCAGCCATTATGCAGACGGTATCTGGGGTGCACAAGCGGTTGCGGCGGCTGTCTCGATTGCTATGGTGGACGGAACGATGGATGAAATCATCGAAGCTGCGATGAAACCTATCCCCACCGATTCATGGCTGTATTACAATATGAACCTCGCGTTTGAAATTATTGAAAAAGCAAATGGTTCTCTTATCGATGCATGGATGCCGCTGCATGATGAGCTGCGTGCCAGCACATGGGCCACCACTGCGGAGGCAATTCCGTCTGCGTTTGCTGCGCTCAAATTAGCGCACAAAGACTTTAAAACAGGTGTTATCGTGGCGGGCAACTTCGCGCGCGATGCGGATACCATCGGTGCGGTTGCCGGTGCCATTCTGGGTGCGAAATACGGTGTAGGTGCCATTCCCTCGCACTGGGTGGAAAAAACACGCTACCCGTCAGGCACCTGTCTTTCCTTTACCAAAGGCATCGATCTCATTCACATCGGCGAACAGCTGGCAGACCTTATCTAGGAAATATCATCTCTTGTACAAAGCAAAACAAAACACACCTGTGGCGGCTGGCCATGGGTGTGTTTTTTGTCCTTTCAAACAGGCAGAAAAAATGCTATAATATGAAACAGAATGTCGTTATTTCTAAACGATAAAAAGTCATCACGGAGGAACTTGCCATGAACAAGAAAGCGCTGGTCGTTATCAGCTTTGGAACAACCTATCCCGATGCTATGGCAGCCATTGAGAAAATTGAGCAGCGCCTGCACGGGGCAATGCCGGAATACGACTTGTTTCGTGCGTTTACTTCCGGCATGGTAATTCGCAAGCTGCAAAAAACACAGGGCATTACGGTAGATAACCCTGAACAACTGCTGCTGCGTCTTGTGCAGCGGGGCTACGATGAGGTAGTGTGCCAATCCACCCATGTCATCAATGGGGTGGAGTACGATAAAATGTGCGAACAAATTGGAGGGCAGGCACAGCATTTTTCCAGCATAAAACTTGGCAAACCGCTGTTGAGCGAAGCACAGGATTACATTGATTGCTGCAAGGTTGTGATGCAGACAGTGCCGGCCCCGGCCAAAGACGAGGCGTTAGTGCTGATGGGGCACGGTACCGACCATTTTGCCAACGGCGCGTACAGCCAGCTGGAGAACAGCTTCCGTTCACTTGGGTACGAGCGCGTTTATGTCGGTACGGTTGAGGGCTTCCCTGACCTCGACTATGTATTGGGCCGCTTAGCGAAGCACGAGATTAAAAAGGTGAGGCTAATGCCGTTTATGATTGTCGCAGGCGACCATGCGCAAAATGACTTGGCAGGCGATGAAGAGGATTCTTGGAAGTCGGTTTTGGAGCAAAAGGGCTACCAGACAGAGGTACTGCTGCAGGGGCTGGGCAGCCTGGATGGGATCTGCGACCTTTTTGCGGAGCATTTAGAAAAGGCGAGGGCATTGTAACGCTAAAAATATAGGAGGATGTTGTAGTATGCCAAAGCTTTACTTCAAATACGGTGCGATGGGCAGCTCCAAGTCGGCACAGGCGCTGATGACCAAATTTAATTATGAAGAAAAGGGCTACAGTGTGGGGCTGATGAAGCCCGCCGTGGATGACCGGGATGGCGCAGATATCGTAAAAAGCCGCGTTGGGCTAATCGGTAAGGGAATTGTCATTACGCCTGATATGAATTTAAGCGAATGGTTTGAGCGCAACCACTACGATGTGCTGATTGTAGATGAGGCGCAGTTCCTTTCTGCGCAGCAGATTGAGCAGCTCAAGCAAATTGCAATTCATGAGGTGCCGGTACTGTGCTTTGGGCTGAAAAGCGATTTTCGCACTGTCATGTTTGAGGGGAGCAAGCGCCTGTTCGAAATTGCAGATTCATTGACGGAAATTAAATCGGTATGCAAATGCGGCAGAAAAGCCGAGGTGAATGCGCGTGTCATCGATGGCAGAATGGTGCTGGAGGGCGCGCAGATCGATATTGGCGGCAACGATAAGTACATTGGTGTGTGCTACGGCTGCTGGCTGGAGTACAAACGGCAGGCGGAGGAGGGTTTGTAACCTCAAAACCGGCTAATATGCGACAAGATGCTTTTTATATTTTAATAAAAATTCAAGGAAAATCCACCAAGCAGCTTCACGCGTTGAGGAAGATTTGCGGGCAGAGCTTCAGCAGCTGCGAGCGGAGTATGCCTACCTAAAAAACTTGCACGCCTTAGCGTCGGAACAGATATGACGGGAGAACGGACACAAAGCGATAGGCAGGATAAGCACAGCCGAACAGTACCTGCCGGAAAGGATTCTACTATGTACCACCACATTGTATTTGATATTGACGGAACACTCATCAATACCGAGGAGGTTTGCCTCAAGTCTATGCAGAGGCTGATTCTCTCACGGCAGAACCGAGAGGTAACGCTGGAGGAATGCCGTTTTTCGCTCGGTATTCCTAGCCACAGGGTGCTGCCGATGATTGGCATGGAGAGCAGTGATGAGATTTTGGCGGAATGGGACAGCTACTACGCCGATTTGATTGACTCCGCCAAGCCGTTTGATGGAATCATAGAGCTGCTGGATGCACTAAAGCAGTGCGGAGTAAAGTTGGGCATTGTCACCTCGCGCTCGGGCACTGAGATGGAGTATGACCCTAACATGAAGCTGCTGCTGCCTTATTTTGAGGTGGTAATTACCGCGAGCGACACCACCGAGCACAAGCCCAGCCCCGCACCGTTGCTGGAATATTTACGGCGCACGGGTGCACAAGCGGAGGATGCCCTCTACATTGGCGATACAATCTACGACTGCCAATGTGCCAAGGGTGCGGGTGTGGCGTTTGCACTTGCCACATGGGGCGCTGTACCGTGCGAGGGCATGCAAGCCGATTACCACCCGTCTAAGCCGTTGGAGCTGCTTGACCTTGCTGCAAAATCGTAAAGCAGCGGCAGCTTTCGTGCAGTTTTTCTAGAATTTTTGTGCATCATATGATACAATAACAACGTTACCCTGTTGGCAACCGCTTAAAAAACAACAAAGGAAGCGTTTTTGCATGAATGAGAACCGTAAAAAAATCGGCGTGCTGGATTCCGGTGTAGGAGGGCTCACCGTTGTCAAAGAGCTGGAACAGCTGCTGCCGAATGAAGATATCGTTTATTTTGGAGACAACAAGAACTGCCCATATGGCAACCGTACCGCAGATAATATTGTAGAGATTGCACGCAGCACCATCGGTTTTTTACAAAACAAAGACATCAAAGCTGTGGTAGTAGCCTGCAACACCACCTCGTCGCTGATCCATCGCTTTGAAAAAGACTATCCGTTTCCTATCTTCAGCATAATAAAGCCTGCTGCACAGTATGTAGTGCAGCACAAGCTGCCCAGTATAGGAGTAATTGGTACCGAGCTCACCATCAAAACCGGCTGTTATGAGCGGCTGATTCACGATGGCAATGCAGATATTGCCGTATACGGTGAACCAAGCCACAATTTGGCGGCACTGGTAGACTGTGGCAGGTTTGATATGACGGCAATCACAGATGAAATTACCGTTCATATGAACCATCTGCTGGAACAGCACCCTGTGAAACACGTCATTTATGGCTGTACGCACTACCCCATTGTGGGGGAGGTCTTTGAATGCGTCGCCCCAGGGGTACAGTTTATCAACCCCGCACTGGAGCAGGCGAGGGCAGTTGCCGATTACCTCAAAGAGCATAGCCTTTTAAATGATACGGCAGGGCACAGCTTTGACATCTACATGAGCGGCTCTAAAGCTGTATATGAAGCGGTTTTACAGCGGCTTCAAATTAAAACCCCTGCAATCATCCATAGTGTATAGGGCGCCGGGCTCACCTGTGAAGCAGCTTCGCGGGTGAGCTTTTTTGCAGTACAAAACGGCCGAGCAGGCTGCTGATACCCGCTACCGGTATGCACAGTAGAGTCCATAAAAAAGTATAAAGCGGGCACACCTGACCCATCAAGTTGCCGCGCATGTGCGAGTAATCCCACACGTCCCATTTCAGCCAGCGGTTTACCACACAGCCCACCGTAAACTCTACACCGGTAATCGAGAGTGCGCCTACCACACATTTTTTCCACAGGCACAGCCGTTTACAGTGCTCAAACAGGTTGTGCAACAATAAAAAACAAACGCCGCCGGTCAGCGCCATGGTCCAGTGGGTATATTTGCGCCAAAGCACCTCAATAAAAGAATATCCGCAGCAGCCAATTAAAAAGAGCAGCATGCCATTTCGAACACGATTCATACACAACACCTCAAAGACTACTGTGCGCATAATTTGTTCAAGATATTCAGCAGGTTTATTGACATTTTTTACATTACGAGGCGCAAGAGCAGGAAAAAACATGGCAATTGTGGTATACTGTTTAAAGATATGAAGCGGCCTGGGCGGCAAATTTAATGTTTGCTTTTGCTTATTACAATAGGCATAGCATCCAACACATGCGGGAGGAACTTGCATGACAAACTTATTACTGAAGCTATTTATAAAAAATGCCGATGATACCGAAAATGCTTCGGTGCGGGAACGCTATGGCATTCTAAGCAGTGTTGTGGGCATTGTATGCAATGTACTACTGTTTACAACAAAATTTATTTTAGGTTCACTTTCGAGCAGCATTGCCATTACCGCAGATGCATTCAACAACCTGTCTGACGTAGGCTCTTCCATCGTAACGCTGGTAGGTTTTAAAATGGCATCGAAACCTGCCGACCGTGACCACCCGTTTGGGCATGGCAGAATGGAGTATCTCAGCGGGTTGCTGATTTCATTTTTTATTTTGCTCGTCGGTGTCGAGATTGGAAAAACCTCGGTTCACAAAATTTTGAACCCCGAGCCGGTGAAGTTCAGCGTGGTTGTGGTAATTGGTTTGGTGGTGTCGATTTTTGTAAAGCTGTGGATGGGTATCTTTAACAAACGGCTGGGCAAAAAAATAGGATCAGCGGCAATGGAGGCAACCTCAGTTGACAGCATATCGGATGTATGCGCAACTACAGTGACCCTGATTTCGGTAATTGCGGCTCGTTTTACTGACCTGCCAATAGACGGCGTAATGGGTACTGTTGTGGCACTGCTGATTCTATTTGCAGGCTACGGCGTTGCAAAAGATACGCTAAACCCTCTGCTGGGCGTTCACCCCGACCCTGAGCTTGTAAAAAAAATACAGGAGCTTATACTCGCTTATGACGGAATTTTAGGAATTCATGATCTGATTGTACACGACTATGGCCCAAGCAGGCGGTTTGCGTCGGTGCATGCCGAGGTTTCGGTGCACAGCGATATTATTCTTTCGCATGATATCATCGACCGCGCCGAGCGTGAAATCGCATCCAAGCTGAATGTCGAAATCGTGATTCATCTCGACCCTATTGAAACAGACTGTGAGAAGACCAACGAAATGCGCACGCTTACGCTAAAGATGGTGCAGGATATTGACCCTGCATTTACCATCCACGATTTTCGCATGGTGCGCGGCGGAACGCTCACCAATTTTATTTTTGATATCAGCGTTCCGGTGGAGACAAAGCAAACCGACGACGAGATCAAGGGTGCGATTGCCCATCAAATGAAAGCGATCGACCCCGAATATTATACCGTTGTAAATGTTGACCGCAGCTTTTGCTAATGGCAGCATTCATCGACTAGATGCCTATAGTTTTTAATATTAATGATGTAAACAAAATTGCGTAGGAGATTTTGGATGGACTTTACCTATACCTTTGAGCAGCTGACAGCCGAACTTTCAATTTGTGTAACGCCCGATCATAAGTTTGGCACCGATGCATTTTTACTTTCCCATTTTGCACAGCACCGCCGCAAAGACGTTGCATGTGACCTCGGCACCGGCTGCGGAATTATCCCACTGCTGTGGTTTCGGTGTAACCCGCCGCAGCGTGTATTTGCGGTGGATATTCAGCCTAAGGCGATTGAACAGCTTAAAATTACAGTAGAGCGCAACGGCCTGCACGACAGCCTTACACCCGTGCTTGCCGATTTAAAAGCGCTTGACGGGCGGCTGCCCAAGGCGGGGTTTGACTTGGTCACCTGTAACCCGCCCTATAAAATTGCAAACACAGGAATTCTAAGTGAGCTTACCAGCGAGCAGATAGCGCGCCATGAGGTGCTGTGCAACATTAACGATGTGTGCGCGGCAGCGTCAAAGCTGCTCAAGTTTGGCGGGCGTCTGTGCATCTGCCAGCGCCCCGAGCGCCTGCTCGATGTACTGGAGGCGATGCGTAAAAATGGCATTGAACCTAAGCTAGTCCGCTTTGTGCAGCAGCGTGAGGGGCTAGCCCCGTGGCTGTTTTTGGTACAGGGCAAAAAGGGTGCAAAACCGTATCTGAAGGTAGAAAAGCCGCTTATTATTGCAGGCGGCGGACGCGACGGCTTCAGCGAAGAGCTGCTGGAAGTTTACGGAGGCGGAAAAGTATAAAGGAGAACAAGGTATGGCAGGAAAACTATTTGTGGTTGGTACGCCCATTGGCAACCTCGGCGATATGACCTCGCGTGCGGTACAGACACTGCGCGAGGTGGATTTTATTGCGGCGGAGGACACGCGCGTAACACAGAAGCTGCTCAACCATTTTGAGATAAAAAAGCATACCATCAGCTACCACCAACACAGCCAAAGTGCGGTGAGCGAGCAAATTACAGGGCGCATTTTGGCGGGTGAGAGCTGTGCGGTCGTTACCGATGCGGGCATGCCCTGCATCTCTGACCCCGGTGAGGATTTGGTGCGCCTGTGCGCCGAAAGCGGCGTGGAGATTGTTGTCGTACCCGGGCCGTCAGCTGTGGTTTCGGCACTTGCGGTATCGGGGCTGCTTACATCGCGTTTTGCGTTTGAGGGGTTTCTGTCCACCAACCGCAAAAACCGCTTGGAACATTTGGAATCCATTCGGAATGATCGCCATACCTTGATTTTTTACGAGGCGCCGCATAAGCTGATTTCTACTTTGCAAGATATGCAGAGTATATTGGGTGAACGCAAAATTTCATTGGCGCGTGAGCTGACCAAGCTGCATGAAGAGGTGATTCGCACCACCTTTTCGGGCGCATTGGAGCTGTACCGCGAGAAGTCGCCGCGCGGCGAATATGTGCTTGTGATTGAGGGTGCCCCCGAGCCTGCCCCCACAGTGCTGACTTTTGAGGATGCGGCCGAGATGGTTTGCGGTATGGTGCAGGATGGAGAATCGATCACCAACGCGGCCAAACAGGTGGCAAAAGAAACCGGCTATAAAAAAGGCGACTTGTATAAAGCGGCTTTGGATAAAGCGAAAAAGTGACAGACGGGAGAAAACTTATGATGGGAGAGAGAACTTGTCCGCGCTGCAATGCGGTGGCGGAGCATGAAAGTAACTTTTGCGGCAACTGCGGCTACGACTTTACTCAGGGTGCAGAGGGGTTTGTTGTAATAAACGAAACGCGGGTCGATGGGTACCTCACAGCGGATATCGTAAGCTATGTCGGTAAAAAGGGTGAGGTATACACTGAAAAATTTAAGGCGATCGAACAAAAGCAGATCACCTTCAATTGGTGTGCGTTTTTATTTTCGGGCAACTGGTTTGCTTACCGCAGGCTGTATGGCTGGGCAGTGGGAACTATTTTGGCGGCTACATTCATTGGGATTGGCATTGCGGCTGTTCTTGTTGCTCCGCTTGCAAACGGCACGATATCTATCGGCATGTTTACGTTTTTGTCGTTTGCGGTAGGGTTGCTTCTTCGTCTGGCATGCGGATTTTTAGGCGACCGTATTTACTGGGGCAGAGTAAAAAAAGAATTGAACAACGAAAACTGCAAAGATAGACCCGCCACGCTTAACCAAAGGCTTCATCAGCGGCTTGGGCTTGCAGGCAGCCCAAGCGTGCTGGCTGTGGTTATTTCGGTAGTGGCAGGTGAGGGCTTTGTACAGTTGGTAACCGCTTTTATCACCCCTGTGATTACAGGTATGTTATTGTAGCACATATAAAAATCGCAGCCGAAAGTGGCTGCGATTTTTATAATAGTATGTAACAAAGAGCTAAAATCAGTTTCTTATCCGCCTGATTGTTAATTAGGATGAACAGTAGAACCAGAATAATAATTTTGTCATTGTCGATGCCCAACGCGTCCATTACACGCGAAATGGGGCCGTTGCCATCGCCGCCAAGAATCGAGCCGATAGAACTAAGCGGGCTATTCCCGCCAAACAATCCGCCCAGTATTCCGCCGCTGTTGTTTTTGCTTTGCGGAATCTGAATGATAGGCTTATCGTGCGGGGCAGGGTGATATTGCTCGGAGTGCTCAGAACGTTCAGGGTATTCAGCATACTCACGGTGCTCAGGGCGCTCAGGGCGCTTTACAAAATCGGGGTAGGTGGGGTAAGCATTGTTTTCTACCGCCTTGCGGGAACGCTCTTGCATCTCTTTTACGCGTTCTACCGCTTCTTGCTGCATACGCATGATATCTTTTTGCGAGTATTCATTGTTTCCGCTGCTCCAGGTCATCCACCATCACCGCCTAACAATGAGCCGAGAAGGCCCGATTCTTTAATAAGCGGAAGCAAATCGAGCAGCTCCATAATACGGACCGCCTCGTCTACCTTTTTGCGGTTTTCCTCACTAAGGTGAGGCTTTAAAGCACGTAGCAGAGCTGTACTGCTGTCATCTTTGCGCTGGGAAAGCAGCTTTTGTACCTTTAGCAGTTTACCGATATCGAGGTTGGGCAGCCCGAAGTTACCACTGTTATTGTTGTTGCCCCCACCCCCCAGTGATGAGAGCAGTGAGCCGAAGTCTGGCATTCCACCGTTGTTATTGTTGTTGTTATTATTATTGCTATTGTTATTGCCCCCACCCATCAGAGATGAGAGCAGTGCACTGAGGTCGGGCATGCCGCCGCTGTTGCCATTGTTGTTATTATTTTGGCCGCCCCCGCCCCCCAGCGACGAAAGCAGTGCGCTGAGGTCAGGCATACCGCCGCTGTTGCCATTGTTGTTATTTTGGTTGCCCCCGCCCCCCAGCGACGAAAGTAGTGCACTGAGGTCGGGCATGCCACCGTTATTGCCGTTATTGCCGTTATTATTACTGTTGTTTGCCTGCCCGCCGGAGGAGTTACTGCTCTGGCTGAGCATAGACAGCATCTGACTTATCTGCTGCTTACCCTCGTCGGATGACAGCAATTGCGAGAGCATCTCCGATAGATCAGCCATATTGTGCCCTCCTCCCCGCGGGGTAACCCCGCCAGTTTCTCACTTATTTTGCAACCTCAGGTAAAAACAAGCAACCGGAATATTACTTATTGTTCATTAAATCTTGCATAACTTGCTTGATTTTGTCAGAATTAAGCAGTGACTCAAGCTTTTGTGGGTCGTTAAGCACCTGCTTTACATTACCGGCGTTCAGCCCCTGCGGCAGGTCGCCACCTTGCAATTGAGCCTTTAGTTGGTCGGGGGTAACCCCCATCTTTTGGCTTACCATGTTCAGCATTAGATCGATCTGCGCATTTGAAATGTTGGGCATACCGGAATTGTTTTTCATAATAAAAACTCCTTTAAATTGTCAATTTATTAATAAAATTGTATTCCATTTCATATTTCTTTATGATAAATTAATAGATGGAGCGAGAGCGCAGTACAAATTGTTTTGAGCTTCTTGTTGCCAAAACTCAAAAGCAGAAATGGGTTTTTAAGACCGATTTATAATGCAGGGAATTTTGTTTAATACCAAATTACAGTAGGAGGAAGTTTGTTGAGGATTGTTGTAATGTCCGATTCACATAAAAATTTAGCAAATGTGCGAAAGATTGTCGAAAAGCATGAAGAAGCAGACCTGTTCTTGCACCTTGGGGACGGTGAACGTGATTTTGAGGATGTGATGGCTTTGTATCCTCAAAAAAGTTACGACCATGTGTGCGGTAATTGCGATTTTTATTCGTTGGCCCCTACCTTTAATATGATAAAGGCGGACAGCAAACGTATCTTTTTTACCCATGGCCACATTTACAATGTGAAATACAGCTTGAGCGAGCTGCTGTTTGCAGCGCAGGGGCGTGGTGCAGATATTGTACTGTACGGACATACCCACATCAGCCACAGCGAGTATATTGACGGGATGCATGTGGTAAATCCCGGCAGCTGCTCGGGTATGGGGGGCAGCGCGACCTATGCCATCATCGATATTACAAAAGCAGGCATTGTACCGGTTATCGTAAAGCTGTAAGTGCTGCATCACCATAGTTTATGAGAAAACCGAGAAAAAGGTGCAAAAAATAAAAAACTCTATGCCAATTTGATGGCATAGAGTTTTTTTATACAATAATTAGAGATTTACGCAAAACAAAAAGCTCCGTATTTTGCAGTAAAATATCCGTAAATTCTCTGCTTTCAAAAAAGTATTGAGCTTATTCCAAACCCAGCATACGGCTGAGATCGTGAATCATCTTATTCTGGCAAACGACAAGTACCTTATCTCCGCTGAAAATTTGGGCATTACCACGCGGAATAATCATGGCACCGTCACGTGTGATGGAGACAATGATACTCTCCTGCGGCATACGCAGCTCACTTAAACGGATACCATCGCGTTTGTAGTTTTGCGGAATCTCCAGTTCACTGATGGAGGTTTCACCGCGGTTGAGAGACATAATCTGTTTGATGGCAGAGGTGTCAACCTCGCGCTCCAGTAGGCGCGCAATGTTATCGGTGCTGCTGATCGGGATATCCACACCCAGCTGCTTCATAACCGACATGTTTTTAGGGTTGTTTACCCTCGCAACCGTGCGCTTGACATGGAATCTTTTTTTAGCGAGCTGACAGGCGATCAAATTGTTTTCATCTTTGCCGGTAACGCTGATAAGCGCCTCCGCCTCTTCGATGCCTGCGTTTTCCAGCGCTTCAATAGTGCTGCCGTCGCCGCAGATAATGGGGATATCCAGCTCGTTGGCTATGCGCGCACAGGTTTCTTTGCTCTCTTCTATAATACGGGGTCTATGCCCGTGTTCCATCAGCGTTCTGGCCAGGTAAAAACCTACCTTGCCCCCACCTACTACAATCACTGTCATGCTGTATTCTCCTCCTAATCAACCAGCTTTGCAAAAATCAGCTTATCGCCGGCTGCCAGCTTTTGCTGATTGTTGTCCGCCAACATCAGCTTATCATCCGGCTGCTGTATACCAAACAGAATTCTGCCCGGTTCAGGGATGACGTCGTGAACCGTCTTTCCCACAAGGTTTTCCGGCACGGGCAGCGCATAGTAAGAGATTGTGGAGGTGCCAAACGTCATCTGCGTTAAGTCGACTGCCCCCTCCAGCGCAGCACACACCGCATCAACGGTGAGGTTGGTAGGGCATACGGTTTTTAGGTTGAAGTGTGAAAACACATTCTCACGCTGCGGGTCGTAAATACGGGTAAGTACCGTATCGATGTGAAACACTTCTCTCGCAAGCTGTGATACCATAATGTTAACGTTATCGTCCTGTGTAACTGCAATTACCGCGTCACTGCCTTCAATTCCGGCATTGCGCAAAACATCCTGATCGATGGGGATTCCTGTGACGGTGTAGCCCGAAAATTCATGGTCGAGCAGTTCAAAATGCTCTTCGTCACGGTCCACAATGCAGACATCATGTCCTAATTTATCCAATACGGTAGCGAGCTTTGAACCAACCTTGCCGCACCCGATGACCAATACGTTCATGGTGAAAATGCCGCCTTTCTTCCATACAGTAGCTAAATCGCAATCAAATCGGCCACACAGGTGGCTTACGCGTCAACCCTGTTTAGCAATTGAAATTGCGTAGAATTAGTATAACGCTTTACTTGTGCAGTTGCAACCTTATTTTTTGTTTAGGCTGTTACAAGAAAATATGTACGGATTTATACGTTCTTATGCACAATAAAAAAGCCACCCGTTTTTAGCGGGTGACTTTTCAAAAACTATTGGATTTGCGGCTGCCGGTCGCGCCAAATGCACCAACTGGTGATAGCTGCAATGACGATAACACCGCCGATCAGCGCATAAAAACCGGGTGCCTCACCGTCAAACAGGAACACCCATATGGGGTTGAGAAGTGGCTCAATTGCGCCAAGCAGCGAGCATGCCAGCGGCGGGCAGCCTTTTACTGCCAGCCCATATAACACATAGGGAATGCCAAGCTGTACAATGCCAAGCGCAAGAATGCTAAGCACTGCGCCGGTTGACACTGGTGTGGGGAAAATAAATGCCATAGGTACACCCACTAGGGCGGTAAACAAATGGCCGAGCAGAATACCGCTCATGCGCGAGTTTTCATCGGCATGGCCGGTAGTAAGGAACATTACCGCCATGAACAGCCCCGCACAAATGGCAATGCAGTTTCCGAGCAGATTACCGGGAGAGAATTGGTCAAAGAAAAAAAGTGCAATACCGAATAATGTGACAAGTACAACGATAATGTCAGCTTTGCGAAAGCGCTGCTTATACACCAGTGCTGAAAGTATTAGGATGAAAACCGGTGCGGTAAATTGCAGCACAATGGCATTTGCCGACGTGGTGAGCTTGTTTGCTGTTACAAACGCCAGAAAAGTGAGCGACATAAACACGCCCGAAAGCAGCGAATCACGGTTAAACACAATTCGTATTTTGGAATAGAGCATAAATGCAAATACCACGCATGCTGCAATTAGGCTGCGAAAGCCCGCTATTACCAGTGGGTTCCACGGCAAAAGCTTAATGAAAATGCCTGCAATGCTCCACAATGAGGCACAGATTACCATCATTATAATTGAGCGTTTTTGTGTGCCGGTCTCAGTCATAGTAACACATCCATTCTGTTTTAGTGGGCAGCTTAAAGCCACCGAAAAGCAGGGGAAAAGAAAACTGTGCGCAGTAATTTATTTTAGTTATAGGTGCTATTCTCTTTGCTGCCGAAAAGCTTGCGGGTATAGATGGTGAATACGGTAACGGTGGTAAGAACCGCAATAATATCGGCAACCGGCTCGGCAACAAAAATGCCCTGCCAGCCAAAGAAACGTGGAAGAATGATAGCAAGGGGGATGAGCAGGATGACTTTACGCAAAAGCGCCAGAAACGTCGAAATTTTCGCCTGCCCCAAAGCGACCAGAGTTTGTTGGCGGGCGTACTGGGCACCCATCAGCAGGGTACCCGCCATAAAGATGCGCATACCATAAACGCCGAGTTCCAGCAGAGCAGGGTCACTTGAGAAGAGATATACAAATACCTGCGGAGCGAGCATTGCAACAGCCCACAGCACAAACGAAAACGAAAGCGAGCTGATCAGCAGCAGCCGAAACGTTTTCTTAACACGGTCGAGCTTGCCTGCGCCGTAGTTGTAGCTGATAATTGGCTGTGCGCCCTGTGTCAGCCCTATCATAGGCATTAAAATAAACTGCATGGTACTCATAATAATTGACATAGCGCCTACAAGCTGGTCTACCTGAGCGCCGCCGTACGCTTTCAGCCCCGAGTTAAGCGTAACCTGTACTAGGCTTTCGGTAGACTGCATAATAAACGGCGATACACCCAGTGCGAGTACGGGGAGAATGATATGTTTTTCCAGTTTAAAATAGCAAGGACGAATTTTAAGAACACTTTCTTTGCTG
The DNA here is from genome assembly GCF_032017025.1 of Hydrogenoanaerobacterium sp. Taxonomy (NCBI): domain Bacteria; kingdom Bacillati; phylum Bacillota; class Clostridia; order Eubacteriales; family Oscillospiraceae; genus Hydrogenoanaerobacterium; species Hydrogenoanaerobacterium sp. The sequence continues at coordinate 58,844 of NZ_DALZQO010000010.1, read as the reverse complement.
AACAAAAATTTCAGTACCCACGCCGCCGAAATAAACTGAGAGAGAATGGTGGCAAGCGCGGCACCTTTGACGCCCATATCAAAGCCAAAAATGAAAATTGGGTCCAGTACAATGTTGGTTATTGCACCAATCAGTACAGTCATCATGCTGGTTTTTGCAAAGCCCTGTGCCGAGATAAACTGGTTGAGCCCCAACGAAATCTGCACAAACAGGGTGCCGATTAGGTAGATGGAAAAGTAATCGTTCGCATAGGGCAGTGTGTTCTCTGTTGCACCAAAGGCGATAAGCATCGGTTCTTTGGCAAAGAAAAAGAATACAGTAAGTACCGCCGATATAGCAACCAGCACTACAAATGAGTTGCTGAGAATTTTCTCCGCATCTTTGTAGTTGCCCTCTCCCATTTTGATTGCCGCGCGCGGGGAGCCGCCCATACCCACCAGTGCCGCGAATGCGGATATAATCATAATAAGCGGGAAAGCGATGCCGAGCGCTGCGAGTGCAAGTGACCCGCCTTGCGGCATTCTGCCAATGTACATTCGGTCAACAATGTTGTAAAGAGCATTGATGACCTGTGCGGTAATGGCTGGTACAGCAAGGCTGAGCAATAGCTTACCAACCGGCTGAGTTCCCAATTTGTTTTGCGTTGAATCCATTAAAAATCCTCATTTCTTTGCGTGACATTGCTAGGTCCGCTTCATTAACGAAATAAAAACCGCTTAAACAAGCCTGTTTAAACGGCATGCTGGCGAACATAACACCCTTTACCGTTCGCCCTTTCTTATACATTATAGCATAAATTGGTCTTAAAACGTAGTTTTATACTTGTGCATAGCACAAGTTTGCGTGCAGGAGCGCGCAAAGACCGTTTCCGACGTGATAAAACATATTTGAAAAACGGCAAATACCGATGCAATGCGGTATTCAGCCTTTGGGCAGAATATGTGTTTTATTATATCATTTTTTTCTATATATTTACAGGGTTGATTGCAAAGTTGTTTGATTTCTGTAAATTAAAACCACATTTCGTACGACATAACGTTGGGTAGGAAGAAGGTGTGCATTTTTATACTTGACCTGTAGGTATTACATACAAAAATACCGTAAAAAGTTCTAATTTCCTATGAATTTACATTAGCACTTTATTTGAGTATGATGATAGAGTAATGTTTTAAATTGAGTGAGGTGTAAGCTGGTGTATTGGGTAGTAAAAAAAATTTGTGAAGACAAGGACAACGGTAGCTATACAAGCTATGGGGTTGCAACAGAGGGGTATTATATCGGGGATATATCAATCGACTGCGAGTGTGTCAATAAGCTCGTACATCTGTGCAATACACTTGAGCTTAGCAAAGTGCATTTTATGGATGCGGTTGAGGATTGGGTAGCGGGGCTTTAGTGCTCCGCTATTTATTTAATTACAACGAAAAACAAAAATGTAAAAACCGTGCAAACATGCCATTTTTAGCAGTTTACACGGTTTTTTGTAATAATGGTGGAAAAAAGTTTTTTTAGAATGATGGTAGCTTGTAGCTTGACCGACAAATTGGAATCTGCAAGATGATACTCATCCCTATGCGCTATTGAATTGCAAGCAATTCGATATACCCTCTCGATCCAATTGGCTCAAGCTGTATGCGAGGATTTGTCTTATCCCAAGAATACCCTATGACGGATGGGTCATATTTTTTGATGGAAGCCCAAACTTCCTCAATTGCCTGGCAGTAATCCTCCTCTGCAAACGGCTCACCTTGGAACATGAGATATTTGGCGGCAGGCAGTTCAATCACATCAAAGCCTTCCGGTATTACGCCATCGTAGTCGAGCGCTAATTCAACGCCCTGCACATACTCCGACGTACCCGGTGTTCTGTATGCAGACGGCAGCCAGAGGCAGACGGGCTCACCACTGATTGATTTGATGCTCTGCAGCAGTCCCCATACATCACAGCCAACCTCTTCGCAATAGGTAAAATAGTCTGCTGCTGTTACGCCTCTTTTCATCAAGACTTTCCGTGCCGGCTTTTCGATAATTTGAATGAATATGCTTTTCAAGTTGCTCATAACAGATCTCCTTTCATATTTTCTGAACTTAACGCCGTATGGAGTGAAAAGATATAGCGGAACGGGCTTTAACGCATATTCACGAGGATTACAACCAAACTCACGAAAGAACGCCCGTTGATATCCATCTACGCTGCAAAATCCCATCTCAAAGGCGACATCAATAATTTTGCATAAGTGATCCCGTAATTGTAATGCCGATTTTGATAAGCGGAGCTTACGAATGTAATCAGATGGCGTCAATCCAACATGTTGCGTGAATAAGCGATAGGAATACCAAGGAGAAAACAACGATGCCCGTGAAAGGTCGGCAAGTGTTATATTTTCACTGAAATGGGCTGCAATATAATCCTGCATACGCTGAACGGCTTCGATTTGTTCCTGCACATCTTTCACCTCCAACATAATTATAGAAAAATTAGAAAAAATCATCTCGACTATTTTTGCTAAGCTGTCTGAAGTGGGGATTTATAAAATATCCTCATGATAAGCCCATTTACTATAGATTAAGCAGGTATCTGATATCATTGTAATTGAATAGAAGAAAAAAGAACAGACAAATTTCTCGCCGAAATTTGTCTGTTCTTTGTGAAAACCGTGGAAAAAAGATTTTTTCGAACCCCCGCAAAAATGACGATCCGTTAAAAAATCAAGCAGCAGTTTTACCTCTGAGTATAAACTGTAGACCCCAATAAGGACTTTTAATATTATATCAGGAAAGTCGAATATAAGCAACTCACGGCCTTATCCAAAATTATCAGCATTTATTCAATTATTATGCCGTAGGGTAATCTATTGACCTTTTTCAAATTATATATGCTTGTGGTGTCGAATGCAGAGAGGCGCTTTGTATTCGGTGAGCCTCGATCCTGGCTCTGCGGATTATAATAATGTGCAAAGACACAAGTTGTTCTGGCACAAAACTGCCCTCGTCAATTTGGCGGGGGCGTTTTGTTTTATTGCGCATATAAAAAGCTCCCGGAGATTTTCCATTCGAGGTCGCATACCGGACGGAAAGTTTTGCGGTGGTTTCAGCTTGTCAAACCACAATACACGAGGTGAAGGATCAGGTGGATGGTGATTGATGAAACTGAGCGGAGGCGGATCGTCATCTGCTTTGCGTTTGGCCTGCCGGTTGCCCTCTCTCCATGGGGAGACCGCAGTAGATAAGCTGCCCGTTCTGCTGGGCATATCAACTCCTTGGCGGAGCGGTTCACACGCTGGCACAAACGGCGCACACGCCGTTTCAACGGTTGCTGTAGTGTCTACGCCCGTATTGGACGATATATCGCTTACTGGGGCAATATCGGGTTCAGTGTTTTCAGCAGGACTTTCTTCATTATATAAAATATCAAAGGCATTTTCCTGAATGGCTTTCATGAGGGCCAGCTTGGAAAGATTCTGTGCTGCCGCAAGTCTGATATAAAAAGAGCGCTGCTCATCGCTTTCGCAGCACTCCAGTATAACGGCGTTTTGCGTCCAGCTCAGAGACTGCGCTTTTTCCATGAGAGCCGGGTCGTTTGCGTAGGTGCGGTAAAAGTCACGCATCCTGCGGAGATTGCGAAGGGAGAAGCCTTTCAGCAATGGGAACCGGATGGCGAGGGTTTCGGCCAAGTGAGCGACAAAGGCTTTTTCTCCCTGGCGGCAGATGCATCGGCCGATCAGGGTATAAAGCTCCATCAGAGATTGGTTGGATGGCTTGTCATAGCTTTCGTAGCAAGCGGTTATGGCAGATGCGATCTGTTCCATATAGAGGGAACTATCATTTTTCAGTGCTTTCATGGGCTTCTCCTTTCCGGCTCATTGTGAGCCTGTTTTATTATGTACCCGGCAGAGTCAGCTCTGCCGGTGATATTTTAAGAGGGTATCAGTAGCTTTGCTCCATTTCAAAGCCGCAGTCCTGCTCCTGGGCATCTTCGACAGAGGTGATGTTGACATATTCTCCGATGATGCAGAGCGCGTTGTCATAGCTGCCGCTGGCGGTGATCCGCTCCCGCATTTCTTTTGCCTGATCCCCAAGTCCGTTTTCCTTCAATGTTCGGGCGGCGATGCCCATCAGATTGAAAATATTGCCGTCCTGCCCGATGAGGGCGCAATCGGGTTTTTCCTTTTGAACAGGCGGCCCGTTCATATCGACACCCAGCCGGTTGGGGAGATAATCACTCAGCCAGGTGCCGCCAAAGGTTGCATAGCTCTGCAGCCGCCACATGGCGAGCTTTCCTATGTCCAGATCCATATTTTCCATTGAAAACAGCAGATTGGTACAGCCGTTATGCTCAAAGACGGAAACATCTTTGAACGTATCGCCGTTTTGCAGGATGCCCTCCTGCGTCAGCAGTTCATTGATGCCCTTTACCCATTCCGAGAGGTCACCGCCACAGCCCTGGATAACAAGCCCCTCACGGTCTGTCATGGTACGGAGTTCGTCTGTTGTAATATGCTTCATATCGTTCCTCCATTCGTTTCCTTGTAGGTTAAGAAATTAATCGTGGAAAAGTACGGCTCTAATTCATAGTCGGCCCGTTTTGCTGATTTGAATTGGGATCATCCGCCTGCTGGCCGTCTTTTTCCATTTCCGGCTGTTCCGGAGAGCAATGGTTCAGAAGATCCTGCACCCTCCACGGGACATTGTCGAAATCCACATGAATATCCCCCTCGACAGGGACGGTGTACCAGTATTCGTAAGGAATATATACGGTTGACAGGTACTTGGACTCAGCGGCCGTGATATGTTCGCCGCCTTGTTCAATGACACCCTTCGGCGTCAAAAAGAAGGTTCCCCAATGCTCGCCGGAGGACTCCAGATCAAGGGTCACGATGCCCAACCCGATATGGCCGGTGTTGCGGCCTCGAATGACAGCGGGAAGATCAACGATTTCATAGGTGTAGTCGTCGAAATAGTCCGTGCCGTATACCTCAATGCAAAGGTCATGCATCCGCTTCAGTATCTCTTTTGCGTAGCCGAAATCGTCCGAATTGCAGGAGTGATCCAGCTTTGCAAACTCCACTGTCGGAAGCATAGCGTTCAGGCGGTCTATATAGACCGCCCGCAAATCTTTTTCTTCCATTTTACTTTACCCTCATTCCATCTTCATGCCGAACTGCTCGGATTCACTTTCCTGCAGTTCGGTTTTTTCCGGGCGCGAGATCACGGAAAAGCTGTCCTCGCCTGGAATGACGCCGAGAGTGCGCCCATTGTCAAATGTACAGTGAAGCGTTCCAATGTCATCCACAACATCACCGTTCCCTCCGTACCGGGCAGAATGGGGGCATAGGGGTCATCCATTCCAATCAAACGGATGCGGGTTCCCTGCGGGTATTGCTCCTTGATACGTTGTACCTGCTTGTGGTCCATAAACATCACGATTCCTCCTATCAGGCCATCTCATGGCCCTGTTTTGATTGGCTGCCGTCCGCAGCCTTGACAGCCTCATATTCGGCTATCAGCTTTTCAGGCTCTTTGTATTCATGGGTGAACACGGGTCGGCCCAGCACTTTCTCCACCGCTTCCTGATAAAGCTCCAGAGGCATGCACAGCCGATCTTCATATAATTGAAACTCCACAATTTCCTGTGGGGATTTCCCCTCGTACCAGAGGCTTTCAGTCTTGGCAATCGCTTCTCTCGGCATCATACTCTTTTCCTCCATATGTTTCCTCATTGTATTTCCACCATCTGCTCCCATTGCAGAATGAATCGTCCCTCAATGGTGCGGTTGTCATGGTGGTGCCCGAAAAACCAATAGTCGAAGCTGCACCGGCGTTTGACCGTTTCCAAGAAACCGGTCAGACGGTCCGGCTTGTAGGGATGGCATACCTGTGCCGCAATGCTGTCGGGAGCGCAGTGGGTCAGGATGCAGTCCACATGCCAGCCGGCGTTCTCCAGATTCTTCAGGGCCGTTTCGTATTCCTCATCGCAGGGCAGTTCCTCTTTCCACCATGAAATATGGTTGATACGGTACAGCGCTCTGTGTCTGTCCAGTACCTGCTTGCGATACAGGAAGTCGGGATCGTCCGGCTCCAGTATGCCTGCGCTGATATCGTGGGAGGCAGCGCCGCCCATTGTAAAAAAGGTCATCCCGCCGATCTCAAAGACCTGCCCGCGCATCAAGTGCAGGATATGCTCCCGCACCTGATGGACATCGCCGCCCTTCCATTTCATGGTCGGAAAACGGTTCAGCAGGTCAAAGTTTTCGTGGTTGCCGTCTATAAACAGCGTGGTGAACGGCTGATTGTTCAGCCAGTCCAGATCCCGGTTCGATTGGGGTGTTTCATCCCATATCCCAAAATCGCCGCAGACAATAATATAATCATCCCGGCACAGGCTCTGCCCTGCAGGAAAGTATTCCTTTTCAAATCTGCGGAAATTACCATGGGTGTCTCCTGTAATATAAATCATGGTCGGTCCCTCCGTTACATGATCTGCTCGATTTCCGTTCCATCCTTGAAACGGATAAGCAGTTTATCTTCATCCAGCACTTTGATGGCGCCGATGAGCTGCCGCACCGTCAGTTCGTCAAAGCAGGTGATTCCTGTGTCTACTTTGTCCAGCTCCGCGGCGATCTGCTTGGCTCGTTTGTCTGCCTGTGCGATGCCCTGCTGGTTTTTTTCCAGCTCGCTGCGTTTTGAGACCAGTGCGGAAAACTCCATGCTGACTTCGTTCAAATCCTCATCGTATTGGGTGGAGTCTGCGCCCACAGACGCGGCGAATTGGAGGAGCTCATATTGCCGTGCCCGCAGCTCCGACAGCCTGCTGTCGATGGCTGCGATGCTTGTTTCTCCGCTGTTCCCTGAAAGGGCGGACAGGATGCTGTCCTGCAGCAGAGATTTCATGGTTTTCAGGCTGAACATTTCGTTCATGGCGGAGACCACGGCGGCGTGGATTCGGCCTTCTTCCAGCGTAGGGGAATCCTTGCAGAACTTTTTACCGTTTTCCAGCCGGTTGATGCACCGCCAGACGATTTTCTTGCCCTCCGGCCTCGTCCATGTGACACGGCGGTAGGGGCTTCCGCAGTTCCCGCAGGATAAAAGTTCGGTCAGCACATACTTGCCGCTGTATTTGGCAAGCTCGGTTTTAGCGTTTGCGCTGACCTTTCTCAGGCTGGAACGGCGGGCCATTTCCTCCTGCACCCGCTGGAAGGTCAGCTTGTCGATGATGGCGGGATGGCAGTTCTCGACATAATATTGGGGAAGCTCTCCGTTATTCTTCTTGGACTGGCGGGTGAAAAGGTCAGCAATGAAGGTCTTTTGTAGCAGGGCGTCCCCGATGTATTTTTCGTTTTTAAGCATGCCGCGGATGACGCCGTCATTCCATTTCTCCTTGCCTCTCAATGTTTTGATGCCATCTGCCTCAAGGTCAGCGATGATTTTGGCGACGCTGTGCCCGACCAGATATCGGGAGAAAACCCTGCGGACGATTTCCGCTTCCTCCGGGTCAATTTCCGGCAAACCGTCCTTACCCTTGCGGTAGCCGAGGAACCCCGCATAGTGGTAGTAGACCTTGCCGTCCTTAAAGTTTTTTCGGTGGCCCCAGCGGATATTGCCGCTCATGGACTCGCTCTCGGCCTGCGCCTGGCTCATCATGAAGGTGAGGATCATCTCGTTGTCCATGTAGAGGGTGTTGACATTCTCCTTTTCGAAGAAAACCCCGACGCCCATACGCTTGAGCTTGCGGACATAATCGAGACCGTCCAGCGTATTCCGGCAGAATCGGGATACTGATTTGGTGATGACAAGATCCACCTTGCCTTTTTCACAGGCTTTGATCATCCGCAGGAAATCCTTGCGCTTTTTGGTGGAGGTGGCACTTTTGCCTTCGTCCGCGAACATATCCACCATGGTCCATTCGGGCTGGGCGGCGATTCTTTCCGTGTAGTATTCAATCTGCGCCTGATAGCTGTCGAGCTGTTCCTCGGAGTTGGTGGAAACACGGCAGTAAGGCGCCACACGCAGGGCTTTTTTGCGGATATCCTTTTGGGCGTATATCGGATCGGCGGGGATAACCGTTATTTTCCTTGTTGCTGTCGCAGGCATTTTCCAATCTCCTTTCCATTCGCTTCAAGGGTTTTTCCGTTGATGAGCCGCAGTTCCAGACCGCCGCCTGTAAACCGGATTTCCTGTATGGCGGTTCTGAGGATTTCATTGCGGAGCTCATCGTCCATCGGGCGGTCTGTGATTCTCTCCCTCAGTATCTGCATTTGGTGATAAGGGGTATAATCGGGCAGTCCGCTATATTTTTCGGCGGCGCAGGCCAGTATCAGCATTTTGGTGTATTCTACACCCGGCTCCGCTTTGTTCAGTTCTCGGACCACCTCATTCTGGATGCGGGCCGCCTCCAGCGTCAGCTCTCCAGCCTGCTGTGGGAGGGGCCAGACAAAGAGGTCGGGGTTCTGAGCCAGTGCGTTCAACCGTCCTGTCAGGGCGGTGTGGGTATCCTCGTCCTCTATGTAGCGGCGGTTGGCACAGCCTTCCGTCTGACAGTACCAGCGAACCTTGCTTGATGCTCTTGTATCCCGGACCATCCTACCGCCACACACACCGCACACCGCCTTTTCACGGATGGGCTTGATGTAGTCCGGGCAGGGGGTGTAGGTGTTTTTATCTCCCCTGATAAGCTGGATATGCATAAAGGTTTCCGATTCGATGATCGGCGGGTACTCCCTTTCTCCGAGGTAGCGTTCATTTTCGAGGATGCGCTTGACCATGTGCTTATTCCACTGGTTGGTGTGCTTGTGATAGGGGATGCCCCGGAGCATCATCTCGTCAGCAATCTTGCTGTAGGCCATTCCCTCGGAGTAAAGCCTGAAAATCTCTTTGACGGCTGCCGACTCCGTGGGGCAGCACAAGATTTCGCCGTTTTTCATCACATAGCCGAAGGGGATTTTTCTCTGCCATGCCATGTTACCGCACCGTCCTTTCCATGGTTTCCTTCAGTGTCAGCCCGTTGTAAAGGGTGAGGTTCATCTCGGTTTCCGAGGAGATGGTGATCTTCTCCACCAGCGTTTCAAACAGTTCCTCGTTGAGCTCCCCTAAGTGTTCGGGGCTGGACTCCAGATAATCCAGCATCGCTTCCGTGGCTTTAATCTGCCTGTCCTCACCGGTGGTTTCCATGATACGGCGGCGCAGACGGCGCAGTTCCCGGAGCTTGAAGTCGATTTCGCCGGTTTGGGATAAATAAAGAGCAGAATCTACGTATCCCTTCGACTTGAGTCGAACAAGAACGAGATTCTGCTCGGTTAACTGCGCTATTTCTTTATCAATATCGTTTATCTTGCGATTGGAGCGAAGTTCCTTTTCCCTCAGATCGGTGAGCTGATTTAAGAGTGGTGACAGGATTTGCTCACGGTGTCTTTTCATCTTGTGGTACATTCGGAGAACCCCTGCGACAATCTGTTCCTCCGGTACTTGAGAGATCGGGCAAAGGTCTTTGTGGCTGTCATGCCTCCGGCAAATCCAGTAGACCTTTTCATTGACGATTTTCCTTCGGAACAGGGTACCGCAGTTTCCGCAGTGGAGTTTTTTCGTCAGCAGTGTGGAGGAAACCGTATCCGCTATCTGTGCCCTGCGAGTTTCCAGAAGCGTCTGCACCCGCTGGAATTCATCCTTGGAGACAATCGGCTGATGGCAGTTCTCCACGAAATATTTGGGCTTTTCTCCTTTATTCCGCACCTGCCGGAATGGGATGTCGTTGGTGGCGAAGCTCTTTTGCCAGACCATATCCCCGGTGTAGGAGATGTTGGTGAGGATATATGCCACTGTGCTTGGGTGCCAGATTGTTCGCCCCTTTGTGCGGGGGAGGCCCATCCTGTTCAACTCGTCTGCGATATCATTTTTTCCCTGACCACTCAGGTAGGCGGTAAAAATGCGCCGAACCACCTCGGCCTGCTCAGAGATGACCACCAAGGTGCGTTCCTCCAGCTTGTAGCCGTAGGGGGTGGCCGGTGAAACGTAGTCGCCCTTTTCCATTCGAATGCGGACGCTGATCCGCATATTGTTCGAGTGGTTTTGTGATTCCATTTGTGAAAAGGCGCCGTAGATGGTGGCAATCTGCTCCGATGTCATCTTGCCGGTATCGATGTTCTCCTTCTCAAAGCGGATGGAGATGCCAAGCCGGAGGAGCTCCCTCACATACTGGATATACTCCTTTGTGTTCCTCGCAAAGCGGGATATAGATTTAACGAGGACGCGGTCGATTTTCCCATCCCTGCAGTCCTGTATCATGCGGTTGAAATCATCCCGCTTGCTTGCCACAAGGCCGGTAATGCCTTCGTCGGCATAGATGTCTGCCAACTCCCAGCCTTCATGGTTCGCGATGTGCCTGGTGTAGTAATCCACCTGTGCGATGTAGGAGTTCTGCTGGTCATCGGAGTCACTGCTCACACGAGCGTATGCCGCCACGCGGAGCTTTGCGATTTCTGGCTTTCTTGCTGATATGACAGTGATTTTCGGCGGTTCCGCCGATGCTAAATTAGGGTTATACATCTTTTTCCCCTCCTTTCAACGACATACACTACCACACCTCCCTGCACATAGCTACTGAATCATTGAAAACAAACAGAAAACAAGACAGGGGTCAGCAAGGGGCGATAATGGTGGGCCGCAGCCTGCGTTCCAAGTCCTTTTTGACCTTTTCGATTTCCGACTCCGTCATGCCCTTGGCGGCCGCAAGCTGCACGAGCTGCTGCAGGGCGGCAACGAACATAAGGTTATCGGTTACCTGGGTGTTTGTCATGGCGTTTCCCTCCCAAATAAAAAAATCGCCGGACTCAGTCCGACGCTGATAGAAAGTGCCTGGTTGATTTCTTCCATCTCCTGCTCGTCCAGCCTGCCGATAAAGCCCTGAAGCCGGAATCGGTCAATGGTGCGTATCTGCTCCAGAAGTGCAAAGGACTCCCTGGACAATTTGCCCGCACCGGTAATAGCTGTATGAGTGGGCAAGGGCTTTTTCGGCCTGCCGGTGATGGCACAGACGATGGTGGTGGGGCTGTGGCGGTTTCCGATATTGTTTTGCAGGACAAGTACGGGGCGGATGCCTCCTTGCTCACAGCCCACAACGGGGTTTAAATCGGCGTAGAAAATATCGCCGCGGCTGATCTCTTGCTTTATTGTGTCCAAAACTTTGCACCTCCTTGATGTGAAATCCTCTTTTTTCTTAATGACACAAATATAGGGACCGCTCCGCTGTGAAGGCAGAGCGATCCCCATCGCTTCTGACATTAAGTCATTTTACTGTAATCAAGGCGCTTAATTCGACACTACTCCCCAAGCGCACTGTGCAAAGCAATGCCTTGCACAACAAAGGCGACGGCCTGAACTGCGGCTGGCTTCACCGCATCATGGGAATTCCACCCCCGCCAGGATCTCTGCCGGCTGCCCTCATTGCGTGATCCCCCGGTCAGGGGGGCTGTGACTGGACAGAAGTATCAATATAGGCTGACGGGATTATTGCGAGACAGGCTGCCACAGCCTGTTTTCCGGTCGGATGGGTACCGCTTAGCACCTTATTTGGCCGTCTTTGATAGGAGCAGAAAGAAACGAGCGAACAGAAAAATGAGTGATTTCGTTTTTCTTGCTGCCTGCCTACAGGTGGTCTTGGCGCATCCTCCGGGGTCGCTTTTCCCTTTCAGGGCCCGTCAGCTAACGTATTCAAGTCATCGGATATTCAATTTTCAAAGAGCATTTGGGGGAATAAGAAAACCCCCTCACTACTAATCCGGTTTCGTGGGGGGGTTGAGCCAAATTATTTTTACTTTTCCATAAGTTTTTTTAGACGAGTCAGGATACGAGCCTTTCTATTGTGAATGGTTTTTTGGGCAATTCCTGTTTTTTTGGATACCTCATGCTCACTTTTATTCTGAAAAAACAGCATAAAAATAAGCTCCTGTTCCTCTTTGGTAAGCTGCTTGAGGCATTGATGTAGCTTTTCTGCCAGCAGCTTGTCCACAGCAACCTCCTCCACGCGGGGAGAGGTGAGGTCTGGAATCGCATCCTCGCCAGTGGTTTCCTCCGTATCCAGAGCACTGTAATAAAATACGCCGTGTGCCGAGTCCTTTTCCTCCAGATGCAGTTCCCGGCGCTTCATACGGTAATAGGTCAAATAGATTTCTTCGGTGACAGGGACGAGCTGCCCCTGAATTTTGATGTAATATTCTTTTCTTTCTGCCATATGGCTTGTCCTCCGTTTTCTGAATTTTGATGGTAAATCAAAATGTCAGAAGCGGAGGAGAGCGGCAGCATGGAGCTGGAGTTACCGTATATAAGAAAGGATTGTAAAACCCTGTAAATTTCCGTCGTTGTGAACAGTTTCTTGTCGAAAGAAAAAAGTCAGTAGTTTGCCCTTGGCAAAATACTGACTTTCTTAGTAGAGGATTATGAAAGTGTATATGTAGAAGTCGGCATAGACGGATTGTGTCGTCTTTATCTACACCTCTGTAAAGGCAAGAAACAGCGTATACGCATTAAGGAACCCCTTTCACCATGGCAACGTAAAGCGAAAGTAAGTATCCAGATGCCTATATATTCCGTCAAAAGCCGTGAACGTGAGCAAGAGCCTACCCGCTACTGGATAGAGCAGGCTTTGCGTCCGGAAACGTCTTAGACCCTTTAGCTTTGCGTCCCCGGCTTTAGCCGGGTTTGCCCACAATTTTATTTATTTAACTATAGTTATGTCACCTTTCTCCAACCGTTTTTATGTCTCTGAAAAAGCACCATTGGAATAGGAGTAGGCAATAATAACCGCACTTTTAAATAAGCCTAAACCAAATTTTTAGTAGTCTGAGGTACAACCCTCACCAGATGATACTATCTGGTTAATTTCGATTTGAGAGCCATATATGTTTATGAGAAACGCTCTTTGCTTCTCATCCTTTATTGCATAAAATATCTTTTTCCCTGCCCTGCGTCGCTTCACAAGCTGAACAGAACGTAAAACTCTTAGCTGATGCGAAATGGAGGATTTTGACATGCTCATGCGGTCTGCTAAATCCCCCACGCACAGATCTTCATTCATGAGCATCCATAGGATACCAAGGCGTGTTTCATCTCCAAGAGCCTTAAACAGGATACTCATATTAGTTAGATTGACAGGCAATGCGAAAAATGTTTTCATTGCATTCCCCTTCCTTTAAAAAAATTTGACTATTAGAAAGTACGGACATATAATTAAATAATCAAGTAATTATTTAATTTGGAAGGTGTGATCTCTGTGGGTTCAAGAAAACTGCCACACGACCACGGGCAAAGTATTGAAACGATTTTGGAGCGGATTCCTGAGGAAAAAGCTTTTTCTGAAGCCGCTTCTTTTTTTCAGCAGCTGAGTGATGGTACCCGGCTGCGGATTTTGTGGCTCTTGTGCCACTGCGAGGAATGTGGAATTAACATTGCGGCAGCCATCGGAATGAGCACTGCAGCAGTGTCTCATCATTTGAAATCTTTAAGGCTCAGCGGCCTTATTACCAGCCGGCGAGAGGGAAAAGAGGTTTACTACACTCTGGCAGATACAGAAACCGCCCGACTCATTCATTGTATGATTGATGATTTTTTTCAGGTATCCTGTCCGGGCAAGGGAATCACGAACCACAAGGAGCGTGAGCAAAAATGTGCTACTCACAACGAGGCGTGAATAGCACATCTGAACTGCTCGGCTGAGCCCTGTTTTGTTGCAAATAACACGACAGCCATTGTTGGGATTTATCTTTTTACCTGAATGTATTTTTTAACGTTCAAGGCGCGAATTGCGTTTAGGATAGCAATGATGGAAACGCCTACATCCGCAAAGATAGCTCCCCACATATTTGCGATTCCGAAGGCTCCCAACACCAGTACGATTCCTTTTACCGCCAGGGAGAAGGTAATATTCTGCTTCACAATGCGGAGTGTTTTGCGGCTAATCTTCATTACTGTGGCGATCTTGGATGGCTCGTCAGTCATGATTACAACGTCAGCTGCTTCAATGGCAGCATCCGAGCCAAGGCCGCCCATGGCAATTCCCACATCTGCTCTTGCCAGAACCGGCGCATCATTGATACCGTCGCCGACGAAGGCCAGCATTTTTTTCACGCTTTTTTCGCTGATTAGCTTTTCAACCTGCATAACCTTATCGGCAGGCAGCAGCTCGGTATATACCTTATCAAGATTTAACTGAGCCGCTACCTTTTTACCTACGGCATCTGCATCACCGGTGAGCATAATTGTCTGCTTTACCCCGGCCGCTTTCAAATCCAAAATAGCCTGCGCAGAGTCCGGCTTGACTTCATCTGCAATGACGATGTATCCGGCATAGACTCCATCCACAGCAACATGCACGACGGTTCCTACGGAGGAAGAATCCTCATAAGCAATATTTTTGAGCTTCATGAGCTTGGCATTACCTGCCAAGACGACCTTTCCGTCGATAGAGGCCTGCACGCCATGGCCGGCGATTTCCTCAATATCGCTGATCAACGAGGGATCAACCGCTTTGCCATACGCCTTCTTGATGCTTACCGCAATCGGGTGGCTAGAGTAGTCCTCCGCATGGGCAGCGATTCTGATCAGATCCTCCTCGCTCATACTAAGGGCACGAACCTCGCCCACAACAAAGTTTCCTTTGGTAAGGGTGCCGGTTTTATCAAACACAACAATTTCGGTATCGGCAAGAAGCTCCAGATAGTTGCTTCCCTTTACCAAAACGCCAGCCTTGGAAGCACCACCTATGCCACCGAAGAAGCTGAGGGGCACTGAAATAACCAATGCACAAGGGCAAGAGATGACAAGGAAGGTAAGGGCGCGCTCAATCCAGATAAGGAAAGACTGCCCGGTCACAAGAGGTGGTATAATTGCCAGCGCAACTGCCGCAAAGACAACAACCGGCGTATAGTAGCGTGCGAACCGAGTGATAAAGTTTTCGCTTTTACTCTTTTTATCCGAAGCGTTTTCAACCAGCTCCAGAATTTTTGAAACAGTGGATTCTCCAAACACCTTTGTAACTTCAATTGTCAGCTTGCCGGTCTGATTGATACAGCCGCTGATAACCGAATCTCCAACACTAGCGTCACGAGGGACAGATTCGCCGGTAAGCGCTGATGTGTCCAGCGCAGAGTGGCCGTCTGTTATCACACCGTCCAGAGGGATGCGCTCTCCGGGCTTTACAATGACTGTATCGCCAACAGCTACCTCTTCCGGGTCTACCTGTACCAGTTGACCGTTCCGCATCACATTGGCATAATCAGGACGGATATCCATCAGGTCAGCGATGGAGCGCCGTGAGCGTGATACTGCGTAGGATTGGAACAGCTCCCCTACCTGATAGAACAGCATAACGGCAACGCCTTCCGCATATTCTCCAAGACAGAATGCACCGATTGTGGCAATGCTCATCAGGAAGTTTTCATCAAACACCTGACCTTTGCGGATATTTTTAAGTGCCTTTAGAACGATTTCACCACCGATGATCAGGTAAGAGGCAAGAAACGCTATGAACACAATGTAGTTCAGAGCTGGTGAACGGAACAGTTCCCAGCCAAGCAGATTAAACATCTGCTCGCCGCGTGCCAGCGGTATTGCTAAAAAGAAGATTACTCCCGCAACCAGAATCCGTTTCAGGAGATTTTTTTCCTTTTTATTCATTTTATATAACCCTCCTTCTTAACGAAGCGGCAGCGGTTGTATGCACAGTCGCTGCCGCTTTCGTTATTAATCTAAAAACACAAGGTCTGCTTCAATCTTGTTTGCGGTTTTCTTAGCTTGCGTGAGGACTTCGTCAAATTTCTCATCGGGAGCCTCCAGTATCATTTTCTGACCCATGAAGTTCACCTTGCAGCTGATGACACCCTCCAGCTTGGAAATGGCGTTCTCGATTTTAGCGGCGCAGTTGGCGCAGTCCAGATCCTGCAATTTAATTGTTTTTTTCATCATGTATACCCCTTTCGGTTGTTATATTTTTTACAATCAAATCAAACGATTAATCAATTGCTTGATTGTTATATTTATAGTATATGCATCTATACAGGTGCTGTCAACAGGTAGGCAGGAACTTGACTAATCGGGCGAAAAAACTGACCGATTGGAGCAAAACACAGACACAAAGCTTTGGTGTTTTGCATTTCTTGCATTATCGTCCAGTAAACAGGAGGTAGGAAAATGAACTCAAATAAAACTTCGCATTTCGATAAAGAAATCCTTATAAATGAACCTGAAGATCATGATACATATAATCTAAGACTACCGGAGGGTACCGCAACCGCACAGGTCTATCAGGTCTTTCCAGGGATTCAAGCAACGAAAATTGATATATCTTCCTATCAATATTTGCCTGAGACAAACAAATCCAGAAGAATTATTGAGATCAACCACTGCCAGTCCGGTCGTTTCGAATGTCAGATGGAAGACGGTTGCTTTCAATATGTGGGCGAGGGGGATCTCTTTCTCAGTCCTCTCCAAAATCACTGCAACAACATTGAATTGCCTTTGGGATACTATCAGGGCTTTATAATTACTATTGATTTAGATGGCATACCATGTGAATGGAGTCGTATCCTTCCTGGAATGCCCAACAATATATGCAGTACGCTGGAGCGTTTTTTTCTCCTCGACGAGTGCTTTTTAATACAATCGAGGGATGCTATCAAGCACATCTTTTCCGACATGTATTCTGTTTCAGAAAAAATTAGAGG
Source organism: Hydrogenoanaerobacterium sp. (assembly GCF_032017025.1). Lineage (NCBI taxonomy): Bacteria > Bacillati > Bacillota > Clostridia > Eubacteriales > Oscillospiraceae > Hydrogenoanaerobacterium > Hydrogenoanaerobacterium sp. Next base: position 42,135 of record NZ_DALZQO010000010.1, on the reverse strand, counting down.
CGTATATTATCGTCTCAAGATCATGGAATTGCTGCTGTATCTTTTCTGCTTTGACCCTATGATTGAAAGCAGAAAGAACATTTATGCAAGGCAGCAAGTAGACATAGTCAAACAAATCCAGAAGCGTATAACCGAAAAACTGTCTTATCGCTTTACGATTAAAGAACTGTCTCAGGAGTTTCTTATTAGTGCCACCGCTCTGAAACAGCATTTTAAGGGCGTGTTTGGCCAATCAATAGCGGCTTATATGAAAGAATTTCGGATACAGAAGGCATCCCAACTTCTTTGTGAATCCGAACAGAGTATTGCAGATATTTCAGCAGCTGTTGGCTATGAAAGCCAGAGCAAGTTCTCGGCCGCATTTAAAGAGATTATGAAAGTTACGCCTTTGGAATACAGAAAGACACACCGGATAAATCCATAAGGTAGTCGGGGTGTTGCCACGTTATTTACAGAAAATCATACGGGTTACGAATGGAACCGTCTACCCGAACTTCAAAATGACTGTGATTGCCTGTCGAACGTCCCGTGGAACCAACTTTCGCAATAGCTTGTCCCCGATAAACACGCTCGCCCTTGGAAACCAGTAGGGATGAATTATGCGCATAGTAGGTCTGGGTTCCATTGTCATGGGTGATAATGACGAGATTTCCATAGCTACCGTTCCAGCCCGCAAAGGTGACCAACCCACCATCAGAAGCTTTAACATTTGTTCCATAAGGCGCTGCGATGTCCAGTCCGGAATGATAGTTCGCGCTTCCCAAAAGATTTCTGTTGCCAGTTGTAGATGTCACCTTCCCAGAAAGAGGCCAGATATATGATCCATAGGAAGCCGTTTTGGGACGGGGAGTAACACCCTTTGCGATGATTGTTTTCGTGGGATCTGTTAGCGTTTTGGTTTCAGTTATCGTGCGATCAATTTCTTTGTTATTTACATAAGTAACCTCGGCAGTAACCTGTGACTCTCCCGCCAATCCCTCTGTTTTCATTTGTGTTTCGCCTACATAAAGAGAAACGTCATCAATATACTCGACGGGACTTTCTATTGCCTCGGTATAGGTGACACTCTCAACAGTCCTCACAGACAGAAATGGAATGGCATTCTTTATATTGAGCACATCACCAATCATAAGCTCATCTACGCTGGCCTGTGGATTAAGTGCCATCAGTTCACTAAACCGCAGTCCATTGTCATTAGCAATTTCACTATAGGTATCACCTTTTGTCACTGTATAAGAAATCGCCTCTTCGGTATTTGCAGTAAGTATTTCACGAATAGCTGACGGATTACTTAGCGTGTCGGCTGCGGTATACTCGTAAGAAATGGATACATCCTGTTCGAACTGATATGTTTTAGTGTTTTCATTTGTAAACTGCAAACTGAGCTCATCCAACAGGCGTTGCAAGGAAGACCTGTCCGTTGATGAGCCGATTGTAACGCCATCTACTTTCAGCACATAGCTCTTCTCAATCTCATTGACCTGATTGAGAAGTGAAGCTCTTATGTCCTTTTCTGTAGAAAGCTCGTCCTTTCCCACAATGGTCATGCTTACATCTATGTTGCTTGCAAATTTATACTCTTCACCCAAAATGCCGGCGGCCTGTGCTTCAACAGAAGTGACGGCCTGTGTGTACACAGCGGGATCATCCACAACGCCGATTTGCGTTCCGTCAACCGTGACGGCATAAGCGGGAAAACAGAGTGATTGCAGAATACTCATAACAAAGGCTGCCATCACGGTAGAGGTGCCCAGCACGGCAAATATGCGCTTCGTAATCTTCTTGTTTTCCGATATGGAAATGGTCGTGTTTTTAATAAACTTTATATTTAATCTCTCCTTACCTACGCATTGTTGGTCGGTGAACCGTCAATCTGAAAGTGTATCACCGATCACGCTTTATGGTTTCATATATTATCTGAAAAATATGGCGAAAATATGGGAGACTAAAATCGAGAAAAATGTTCCCGTGTTCTAAAGCTTTTTATTACCATGAAAAAAGTGCGAGGCAGACAATTTCGAGAACTTGCTTTTAATATTTCATGCCGCAAAATGATACTATTTATAAAAACTGGGGAAACTAAGGAAAAAGGAGGAATTATATGCTCTGGTTGTCAGTTGTACCGGCTTTCATAACAATTGTCATGACCTGCGTAACAAAAAAGCTTGTCCCGGCTCTTTTTAGCGGGATTGTAGTTGGCGTGCTGCTGAGCACCGGATCTCTGTCAGGAATAACGACAATCAGCCGCTATGTTATTGAGGTGTTAGCTGACGAGGGAAGTGCTTATGCACTGAGCTTTCTCGTTCTATATAGTGCTTTGTCCGAACTGATTTCTATGGCTGGAGGAATTGCCGGGTTCAGTAATAAAATGGAGGGAAAAATAAAGTCTGAAAGAGGTGTGCTCGGCTGGAGCTGGGGCCTTAGTATCCCCACGTTCTTTAACAGCTCCTTTCACTTTATAGCGGTGGGTACCGTGATGAGCCACTTTTTAGATAAAGTGAAGGCCTCCAAGGAAAAGTTTGCATTCATATTGTCCGTCACCAGCCTGCAGCTCATTTTATTGATTCCTGTTGGATCAGCCAATATCGGGTATATGGTATCCCTTGTGGCATCCAACTTCGGAAACGGCGTTACTGAAAGCGCCTATGAGATTGTCGTCAGGAGTATAGCATGGAATTTCTTCACTTGGGTGATGATTTTACTGGCTTTGGGTGTTACATTCTTTTCCCTTGGCTTCGGCAAGGTTCGGCTTGGAAAAACAAAGGATGACGAACTGACCCAAGGGCACATTCAAAAAGAAAGGGGCAAGGATGAGCAAATAGAAGAATATCCCGCAAAAGCAATGAATCTGATCATACCGGTTGCAATTTTGATACTGGGCACACTGTTTTTATTCTGGTGGACAGGGAAAGACAAATCTCCCTCCTTCTGGGGCGCATTCAGCAAGGCGGATTTTAATGTATCTATATTTACCGGAGTCTTAGCGGCGCTGCTGTTCACAACTGTTTTTTATCTTTTTCAGAAAATCAGCCTTGCCGAAATTCAGGCACATATTTTAAAGGGCGGGAGCAAGAACTTTTCTTTGGTTATTATTTTGCTTTTGAGCTGGGTGCTGACAAGAGTAACCCAAGACCTGGGCTTCAACGATCTGGTGGATCAGGAGTCCATCACAAATATTCCAAAGATTTTTGTTCCGGCAATCCTGTTTTTGATATCGGCAGTCATTTCCTATACTATCGGCTCCTCATGGGCCACCTGGTCACTCATGATGCCTCTGGCAGCGGCATTTGCCACCGGTACCGGCATGGATCTTGCGGTTATGGCGGGCACTGTATGGGCAGGCGGAGCTGTGGCAGATGTTGTTTCTCCCATCGCTGCTGAAATGGCGGGGATATCTTACGGAAAACACTTTGTCACCGCTATGCCCTATACCGTTGCAGGTGTTGTTGTATCCGCAGTTGGATATATAGTCACGGGCTTTTTGTACCGCTAAAACTTCCTTCATTATCAACAGGTTCGTATTAACGGCATAAGGTGCTCACCAATCATAGCATTTCGTAATCCCCAATCTCAGCCAACTGAATTAAAGGCTAGAACAGCAAAAACGGAGCTGCGTGCAGCTTTATTATACTGCCAGTAGCTCCGCAAGCATAACCGCCATATCCGTATCTTAAAACGTCGCCAATATCAATGAAGATAAATGTTTTCTTCAATGTATACGTTTTTTTAAGAGTCAGGAATGGTATTGTTCGCATAAATAAGGAAAAGCCTGTTACAAGTATGGAGGTACTCCTTCTCCTATGAATTTTCTAAAACCATTTGATATTTCCCTTATATCGGCAAATAATTTTTTTAGCTTTAGTAGCCGACCAATATAATACTTTTGAAAATCAGTTAGCCTTAGTTCTTCATACCATGGTGCAAAGATATCCTTTTTATCATTGGGTTTAGTGTATCTGGAATATAGCAAGAACAGCAGTACTTCGCCAAAGCAATAATAATCAGTTTGTGCAGTTGATTCCTCATAGCGGATAGAACGGGACAAACCAAAGTCCACCAACGATATATGCATTCCATTATCTATAATGTTATCAATACTTATATCTCGATGTGCTATGTTTCTTGAATGAAGATAATTGATCACAGATAGTAACTGTATGCCAACTCGCGAAATCTCGAAGTCGCTATAAACTTTATGATTTTGAAAAAGATCTGTATTTAATGTGCTTCCGGGCTTGTATTCAAGGATCAAATACATGGAGCCGCGCGTATGGAGCACGCCAAAGAGCTCAGGAATCGCCGGATGCGAAAGGCTTGAGAGTATACTTGCTTCATAATGATTTTTCCCTTGATTGATTTGAAACGAAACAGGCTCATATTTTTTCAAAACAACAGGCTCTCCCATTTGATTTTTGCAGAAATAACAAGTCCCAAATAGCCCGGCGCCCAATTCTCTTTCAAAGACATATCCTGAATGAATCAGGTCGCCGCAGGGAAATCTCCGCTCCATCCGTTATACCTGATTCCCACAGTTTGGGCAAAATTTTGAACCGTTTGGTGTGACAGCTCCGCACCGATTGCATTTGCGAACGATATTCTGTGCCGTTTTTGACCCGCAGTTCGAGCAAAAATTTGAGTCTGCTGCGATGACAGCCTGACAGTTGGGGCAAATACTGGTCAATGCCGGGCTGTTCGGGTAAGGTTGTTGCGTAGGGGGTTGCTGAAAATAGCCACTGCCCCCATGAGGGTGATAGCAACCACGTTTTCTTAAATGTGAAAAAAAACTCATATCAATCCTTCCTTTCCGTTATCAAAAAATCAGCTTGTCGGTCTAATAATAATATTTAAGTCATTGCAGCATTATAAATTATGTGTATATAAGAATACCAACCCGATGTGGTAGGAATATGGTGACGCAATACTTATTAAAAAATTTTCTTAATAGCTTTTGGTTTTATTGGAGTTGGGGGGAATTAGTACGCATTTAAAACAAAACAAATCCTCACGGAAGGGCGCAATTCAATAAGGATGTTTTCCGTTTTTGAGAGTTGCCGTAGGATTTCAAATCCTACGGCTTCCTCTTTTCCTAAACAGTTATATACCCTCACTATTTGTATGGTGCGTTTATGCACTATGAAGGAAAGACTACAGATGATATCCACGTTATTCTTTCCGCTAACCGCCACCCAATAACCGACACTTCTGTTAGTGGAAATGAGGAAGTTTCTGAAATAAACGGAATATCAGTAACAGCGGGTTACTTCGTTACGGATGCCAACAGTAAAGGAATCAAAACCATCATCTACTTTGCTTCCTTTGGGGCAAACGGCACAATCGTGTATTTGGAACACAGTGGTTACGAATCAAATAGTGAAGCCCTCCGCTCGGAGATTAGCAACCTAATAAATACTCTCACGCAGAATCCACCGGACACATCGCTAATCACGGCAAAATAAGCATACAATGTAGTTAAACTTCGAACCCCACAGTGAACAAGCGACGGGCAGGGCAAAACGACCCGCCGCACTTTTCGGTTACAACTCCATATTCTGCTTCCTGTGCGGTTGCTGCTCCCGCTAGAGGACTGCTAAGACTTGTAATTTAACCCTATGCACATTAATTATCACTGTGCCGGTTTATTCGTTTCCGTCTGACTTTATGTCTTCGTCGGGTTAGTTGTCGTACAATATTTCGTCTCTTCAGAAGAAATAGAGCGATACCTCCCAGTAAAATAAAAAAGAGAAAAATTGGAGCCTTGGTTTCTTTTTCCGAAAGGTGCACTGAACTTGCATTTTCTTGAGCACTGCTGTCACCCGTTGTCTCCTTACTTTTTAGCGCACTTATCTGAGAACTCATATTAATGTCCACATCTACTAACTTTGCAGGATCAGTAGATGAAGGGCCGGGAAGATTAATGCAAACTGGAAGCTGAGCCAGCGCCTTCACTTCATCAATTTTTGGTTCTCCATATGTGATGGACAAATTGTCGATGGTCTCGCCAGCTGGAAGCAAGAGAGAAACATCATCGGCAACGGCGAAGGCTGTGCGAATTTGAAAGTTATTTGCAGCCGCGATTTGTGTGGGAGAAGACTTTTCCAGTCGCTCCTTTGTTATCTTTACCGCAGTAAATCCATCAAAACCATAGTCTAACAGGGCCGTGGTATCTTTCCACTTGTCTCCCGCATTAGGCGATCTCATAACAACTGCAATCAGGGTAGTATCTCCTCTTTTTGCGGCGGACACCAAGGTGTGCTGTGATTCGCTTGTCCAGCCGGTTTTGCTCATAAGAATCCCCTCATAGGGAATTGAGCCGTTTAATAATTTGTTGCTGTTCCACAGCATTCGCGTTTCCGGCTGCTTATTGGTTGGAGGGATATCGTATCTGGTCGCGCCGAATATCTCGGTAAACCTTGGAATCATGAGAGCGGCGGAGGTAATTTTGGCCATATCGTAAGCCGTTGTATAGTGATTTGGATCGGGCAGCCCATGTGGATTTGTAAAGTTGGTGTTTTCCGCTCCGGCTTTGGCCGCTGCCTCGTTCATCATAATGGCGAAATTTTCCACGGTGCCGCCGATTTGCTCGGCAATCCCATTGGCAGCTTCATTTGCCGAAGCAATGGATAGCGCATACAAAGCCTGCTCCAGTGTGATTTCCTCATCTACATCCAAGGCGATATGTGATGAGTTTCTGTCAATGGAGAATACAGCATCATAAGACATGGTCAGTGTTTGGGACAAATCACCCTTTTCCAACGCCAGCAGTGCTGTCAAAACTTTCGTGATACTTGCAGGATACATCCTTTGGTTCATGTTTTTTTGATACAATATTTGTCCGCTGACTGCGTCCATAAGCACGGCTGATTCGGAGCGTAACTCCGGGGGCTGCAATGGTGCTGCCGCCGCATTCACCTTAATAGGAAATACGGCGGCAGCACAAAGCAGCAAGAGCACCAGCAGTGCTGACACAACTTTCTGCATGGTTCACCTCATGAGTCTGTTACTGAATTAACTGCTGCATTGCAAGGCTTGATTCAGTACGAAATGTTAATCGGATGTGCCGCTTATTGCCGCACCGCCGGTTATACTTGGGTCAAACATCTTGACATCGACGCTGCCGTCGGACGAATCTACGATGTACTTCTTTACTTTAGGAAGTATCTTTTCAAAGGTCTCCAGCAGCAGGCGATATTTAGTGGTGTCCTGTGTATAGATCCTGCTGTTATTTTGATACTCCTGCAGCATACTGAGAAATTTGTCCGCCTCACCCGTAGCGAGATTAACCTGCTGCGTTTTATATGCCTCCGCCTGCGAGAGAACTGTGTTTGCCTCCGCACGCGCCTTTGGTATCACACTGTTGTAATAGCCGTTGGCTTCGTTGATGGACTTCTCTTTTTCTTCTCTCGCAGTCGTCACGTCCAGAAAAGCATCCGCTACTGTTCCCGGCGGCGTAATTCCCTGAATGTTAAAAGCGGTAACCTGAATTCCGGCATCATAGGCATCCAGTGTTTCCTGTGTCTGCTGCATAACGGTGTTTTGTACCTGCACTTTTTCCGTGCTCAGCACATTGTCAACCGCTACATTGGACATTGCCTTCACCAGAGCAGACTCCACGCTGTAGCGCACTAGCTGCTCACTGTTACCGTTCACGTTGTAAAGAAACTTAGCCGCATCCTTCACCTTGTAATGTACGATTGCCTGCGAGGTAATGATATTCTCATCACCAGTGAGGAGCTGAATCTCCTGGGGGGTATCCTCCATTTGGTGGACGTGCTCCGGCAGGGTCATACCGACATCTGCCCGGCGAACTTCAGAAACACTCACCTTCTGCACCTGATCAATGGGATAAGGCAGACGGTAATGAATCCCTTCACTGATTGCCTGGGGCAAAACGGCTCCAAAGCGGCGTACCACCGCCTGTTCACCGGGATTGACCACGTAGATACCGGTAAGTAAATAAATGCCCAGGATACCGCCCGTCAATGTTATTATGATTTTTCTGGGATGCAAGTGCCCAAAAGCCTTCTTAATATCGTTAATGGCGGAGCTGTCCTTCACGGAGCGGTGCAGGGACATGGCGCGAAGCGTGCCGAAAAGCTTACCAATTGCACGCTTCAGCTGAGGCCCCTTTCCCCGCAGCACCGCTTTTTTCTTCTTGGAGGCTTTGGGTCTATCGTCTTCCGGTTCCGGTGTAAAGTTAAAGTCATCATTCATTGCGGGTTCGCTCCTTTCTACTCTCCGTTGCTGTTACCGCTCAGATACTTCAGTATTTCTGCGGTCGAGGGCAATATAAGAGTCGTGTCTTCATCAATTGTTTTTTCATAGGTTTCCAGTGTTCTTATAAATTCATAAAAGCTGGGGTCCTTTTGGAATGCCTCGCCGTAAATTCGGATTGCCTCAGCATCCCCTTCGCCCCTAATCTGCTGTGCCTGCTTTTGTGCATCGGACAGAATCATTGACTGCTCTTTATCGGCGTTGGCACGTATCTTGGCCGCTTCCTCGCTGCCTTCTGAGCGGTACTTTTGAGCAATTTGCTCACGCTCCGCTTTCATACGGTCATAAACGCTTTGCTTGTTGGCATCCGGGAAATTCAGCACCCGAACTTGTGCATCCACTACCTCAATGCCGTATTCCAGAGCACGTTCCTTGGCGTAGGTCACGGTTTCGTCTAGCATGGTATTCAACTGGAGCTTTTGTGCATCGGTGTTTACAAGCTGTTCCAGATTGTATTTGCCCATTTGAACACCCAGGCTGGAGGAAAACACATCCATGAGCCGTGCTTCCGCACCGATTTTATCCTTGACCGTTTTTAAGTACAGAACGGGATCGGTAATTTTCCAGGTTCCGTAGTAATCAATTGAGACACTTTTTTTGTCAAGCGTTAAAAGGTTAATCGAATTCGTCTGGTAAACCTGTATGCGCTTGTCCAGCCGCTGTACAGACTGAATAGGGTCCGGAAGCTTAAGCTTTAAGCCGGGCTGGTTAACAGTCACCACAGGATTCCCGAACTGCGTAATCACAGCATATTCCGTTACATCGACCTTATAAACGCTAAGTGTAAAAAACAATAAAAGTAGAGCCAGCGTACCACCCAATATGAATTTTCGCCCCGGGGCATGTCCGGCAGTTTTCTTTGCTTGATCCATTAATTTGTACCTCCCGTTCTATTGTTGCTGATCCACAGTTCCGCATTGTCAATCTTAACATTGCCGCCAAGCAGTATCTTTTTCACATTCGGTAATATCTGATCCATAGACTCCATATACAATCGGAATCTCGTAACCCCGGAATAAGAGGAGTAGGCGGCCAGCTGCTCGGCAAACAGCGTTGCATCACCCTCGGCCGTTTTGATCTTGCTGTCTTTGTAGGCATCCGCCTGAGTAATCATCTTATAGGCATCTGCATTTGCCTGGGGGATAATGGTATTCTGATATTGCAGCGCTTCATTGATATAGATCGCTCTATCCTGACGCGCACTGGCTAAATCCTGAAAGCTTGCAACAACACTTTCAGGCGGGGATACCTCAACCAGTTGCACGCCGACGATTTGAATGCCTGTTCCGTTTTTGTCCATGGTCCGTTGCAAGGATGCCTTTGCCTGCTGCTCCACCTCGATCTTCCCCTCCGTGAGCAGGTAGTCGATTTTATTGATTCCAACCAGCTCACGGATACTGGTGGTAGCACTTGCACTGATGAGGGTGTCAAGGCTACTGACATTCAGCACATAATCGGAGGCATTGCTCACCTTGAAATGCACCGACATATTGACATTGACGAGGTTTGTATCGCCGGTCAGCAGCTCCTGCCGCCCAGTTTCAACCTTCTGGATGTTGTCCTTCCTTACAAGGGTTACCTGCTCGAAGGGGGCAGGTAGTCGATAATGGATTCCCGGGGCTGCATTGCCATTTGTAACAGAGCCAAACCTGCGCACAATGCCTACCTCGTCCCATCTGACCACATAAATTCCCGATAGTATGTATGCGGAAAGCAAAACTGCACCCACCCCAGCATACATTTTTTTGTTCCCATGGAATGCATGGCTGTGATGCACATGGGAAGTGCTGTTTAAGTCTTCCTCGGGGTGCCTAAGCATCCGAATATTCGATGTCAGAATCTCATATCCTGCTGCCATCAGTAAGACCATAGCGATAACCGCAGATATTTTGTCCAGACTGGGCATTCCGAAAAGGGAACCTAATAGGCCAACAAGAACGGCAATTGAGCAGTACATATCCATTTTTGAATGGAATCCGTCTGCAATTAGGCTTTGGGAGTTTGTCTGTTCGCCTACATAGATTTTGTATCTTGCCATGAAGTAATTGATAACAATGGCGATAAAGGCGCCGGCCGCTGTAAACGGCACATAGCGGAGCTCGGTTACTTCACCACTCAAGGCATCGGAAAGGATTTCGATCCCCATGTAGAAAATAAACAGGGATACGAAAATCGCAAGAAGATGTTCTGCCTTTCCTACCGAGTTCTTTAGCTTCTTCGTTCCAATCTGTGTGAGCAGAAGTCCCAGAAAAACTACCGAGGAAACGAACACATCGGTGAACGAGTGCCACGCATTTGCCCTTAGTCCGATGCTTCCGGATATATCCGCCAAAAAAAAACGTAAAATGATTAAGACCACATTCGCTATAATTGATATTAATATTGTCTTTTCTTTTCTACCCATCTCATGACACCTCTATTCTATTCAGCGTATTATCATTATTTGCCCGATCTGCCGGTGCTTCAAGCTTCAGTGTACTTTGCAGTGCCGCAATCGCCACTTCAATTTGTGCTCGGTCAGGCTCTCTTGTGGTGATTCTCTGCATCCAAAGCCCGGGGGCGGATACAATCCTTGTTAGCCTGTTGTCGTGCTTTCCGGCATAGCGGATGAACTCATAGCCAAGTCCGGCCAAGACTGGAAAAAAAGCCAGTTTCAGCATGACACGAAGGAAAAGGTTGCTCCACGGGAAAAGAGGGAGAGAGAAAAGTGCGATTCCAAGCAGCATCATAACAAACAAAAAACTTGTACCGCACCGTGGATGGAACCGTTTGAATGTCTGAACATTTTCTGGAGTCAGCGGTTTCTTTGCTTCATAGCAGAAAATCGTCTTGTGCTCTGCGCCGTGATACTCAAAAACACGGCGCATATCTTTTATTAAGGAGATGACAAGCAGATAGATAAAAAAGATACCGATCCTCATAATTCCCTCAAGCACATTTTTATAGGCACCGATTGAAATACCGACCTCTTTTTCAATGGTTATCGCTAAAAAAGTCGGCAAAGCGGAAAACAAAGCGATGCTCAGTCCGAAGCCCAATATGGTACTTAACGGCATGATTAGCTTTGATATGCTTTCCCCGCAGTGCAAAGCCAGCCATTTTTCAAACTTTGATTCTTTTTCGGGAAGCTCAGCGGCTTCAATGGATACGGCCAGCGCTTTATTGCCCAGCCGCAGCATCTGGAAAAAGTTTACCATTCCTCTTACAATCGGGAGGCGGAGTATTTGGTGCCTCTCCCCAAGCGCCTCGAAGGGCGCTCTTATAACGGATATCAATCCGTCGGCATTTCTTACCGCAATGGAATAGGTGTCTGCGGATTTCATCATAACACCCTCGATGACAGCCTGCCCGCCAACGGTACCCAGACGGGAGGTTTTCTTTTTGTCACCATCATTCATTTTGATATATACCTCCTTTCCTACGGTTCATTTTTTTAGCAGTTTTCGCAATGTTCTGTCATATATGGTTAGGTCTGCTTTTTCCAATAAAAGGGTTTCCATCTCGGACTCCAGCTTGCTGTGCTTTTCCTCGTTCATGTGCGCCTGAATGGTTTCCTTTGATTCCTCGTAGGTGAGTTGTTTTTCTTCCGTGCGTTCCCGCATTTTCACTATATAATATCCATAGCTATAATCAATAACACCGCTGGTTTCGCCGGATTTCAAGTTGAATATCTCTGTCCCCAGCTGCTCGGGAAGGTATTCCTGATAGAGCGCTCCGCTCATTTCTCCACCCGTAGATGCGGAGCTGTCCTCGGAATACTGCTTGGCAACTTCAGAAAAGTCGGTTCCACTGTTTAACAGCGACAGTGCCTCGTCCGCCTTCTTTCTGGCCTGCTCGGCCTTCTCTCCATCGGACCCCTGGTCAATCCAAATCAGGCTGATCTGCGCACTCGCCGGAGAGACAAAGCTCTGTTGGTTTTTGTTATAGAACTCTTGCAGTTCCTCTTCAGTCGGGTCGCTTAGCTTTTCATCGACCTCCTGCTGGTGGAGGATTTGTGCCAAATACTGAATTCGCATTTCGTCGTAGCTGTGCTTCTCCTGTTCTCCGGAGCTGCTGTCTCCCGTTTCCTCCAACAGCAGTTCCTTGGCGATGAGCTGCTCAACCAGTTGCTGCTTCTGCTCATAGGTGGCGTACTGCGCCTGATATTCAGGGGGAAGCTCTTTAAACTCTGTATAGAAGTCGCCAAGGGTATATCTTCGGCTATGCACACTGAAAAGTGCCTCGTCCTTTCGAAGTGTATACTCGCTCTCCATATTCTTTTGAAGCAGAAGAAGACGTATTTCTGCGCTAACCTCGGAAAGAGTCTTTTGACCGGCACTTGCGGTGCTGACCAGTTTCAGGATACTGGCTGAGCCATCCGGATTGTCAACCGGGTCGCTGACATCCTCAGGCTGCAGCTTCCAAACAGCCGCTTCGATTGAGGGTTCTCCCGCACCTTTTTCTAAGGAAAGCGTGTTTGCTTTGCCATCTTGTCCATAGGTTGCGGCAACACTGTCAAAGCTTTCCCCTGAACGGATTTTACGAATCGCCTCTGTGGCTGTTGTCTTTGCGTTCTCACCGGTTAATCGGATCTCAAGCACCTTGGCCTTTTCCGCGACCTGGTAGTCTGAACTGTTCTGATTGTAATACTTTAGAATTTCATCCTCTCCGGGTTCCTTTACCCTGAGCAGATCGAAGTTTACGGTCAGGCCGGCCGTTTGCTTGAGCTCTTCTATATACTGCAGGAAAAAGTCTTCGTCCTTTCGGGAGACAAGGATGCTTCGAATCTCATCCTCGACCTCCGAAAGAGCTTTACTTCCATAGATCGATTTGTTTTCGTCGTAGTATTGCTGCACATCCCAGCTGGATATGGATTCTGGGGTAATCTCTTTCTCGTGCAGCTGATCCATTAACTGCATAACGCTTGCGTCATCCAGTAAATCCTTTATACCGTGCCGAACATCCTCTCTCTCCATCACGCCCTGAGAAGACGCCCATTCCTGAATGATTTGCTCTGTGGCAAGCCGTGTAACCATTTGGCGATAGCCCTCCAGACTGTCAATGGGATGTGCCTCGCAGTCCTCGTCCGGTGTGCATTTGCTGTGGTCGTAGCCATGGACATCACAATAGGCGTGTTCACGCTCTTTGGCCTGTTCCAGAACAATGAAGCTGCTAAGCTCCTCGGTGGTCACATTTCGTCCGTTATACGATGCTACCACATCCTCGCCAGGTGGAAATGGCTCGGTAAGATAGGGAACTCCATATATACCGGCTACTGCCAGAACCACAACAATAGATACAACTACGATTGTATTTCTAATTTTAGGTTTTTTGTCTATTACCGTTTCCTCGTCCAGAGGGACCAGCATCATGTTGAGCGAAGGATCTTCTGTGGAGGATTCATCAACCGCCTCATGCAATTGGGAGGAATTCTGCAGTTCAGATGTGGTCAAATTGGAGCCAGCGTCGTCCTGAGAATCTTCTGGTATTGGATCGTCCGGGTACGATGCAGACTCTAAATCCTCCGACTTCCGCTTGTTCTTTCCCAAGCCTAACACATGCCTGAGATCCGCAAAGACGGAACCCTCGTCAGACGGAAGGGTATTATGTTGCTCCTCCGGACGATTGCCTGGACGTTCTGTATTCATATCGTCTTTTTCATTTTCATTCACTTGTTATACCTCCCCGTAAACTGACAGCATTACCGCTTTGAATTATATGGTAAAAATATGGTGACATTATGGCGTTAAAAAAGACTGCCCGGAAGATTTCCGGGCAGTCTTAGACTTCTATCCCAAGGAGGCATATGGTGCCGAAGCAATTATCCAAGGCTGTTTTCAATAATGCTTACTGCATTGTCCACACCTTGTTCTTTCCTTAATTGTGTTCCCACTTGAATTGCTTTTTCTTTCATTACAGGGTTGCTGGCAACCTCAATGATTGCTTTAGTAAAATTTTTGACCGTTAAGCGTTTGCACCAGATAGGCTTGGTGCCGATTCCCAGCTGGTATATACGGTCTCCCCAATATGGCTGATCGCCGCCAAAGGGAATGATAATACTGGGAACACCGGCGCGAACGCCGGCAGCCGTCGTGCCGGCTCCTCCGTGGTGAGACACAGCCAGCATCTGGGGAAACAGCCATTCATGCGGTACATTTTCAATTTGCATGACAGTATCCGGCAATTCCATCCCATTCAGGCTGCGCCAGCCAGCGGACAAAAGCGCACGCTGGCCTGTCAGCCTCACACTCTCCAACACCACCCGCAGGATTCTGTCAAAATCCCCGCCAACAGTGCTGCCAAATCCAATATAGAGCGGCTTCGGGCCTGTATTTAAAAAGCGGACCAGCCTCTCGTCGGGCTTCCAATCTGCCTTCGTTTCTTGTATCCAGAAGCCTGTAAGGTACTGATGCGCCCCATATTCTTTTGGCTTGGGTGCAAGAAAAGAGCTGTAGGCATATAAGGTGGGGATGGGCTTGCCCTTCATTGTGCGATAGGGAAACTCAAGGGGCTTTATCCGTCTCAGTCCCATGCTCACACGCCAGTTATTGAGCAAGCTCCGTGTTGTATGGGACCATAAAATATCCCCGCCCCGAAAGGTCATCTTATTATACCAGCCGCCAAGGGGCAGACGGGGGGCGGTCATTGCAGGGAACTCACCGGTTGGATCAAGCGGAGCGAAAAAGACCCGAAAGCAGAGAATATTCAGCTTTTCAGCGACGTGATAGGCAACACTTCCCAGCGTGCTGTACAGAATCGCGTCGGCACCTATACAGGCCTTTTCAATGTCGGACAGAAATTCCCTTTCAATCGGGCGCAGCAAATCATGTAATCCCTTAAAGTACCCAATAAAGGATACCTGCTCACCAATTAGGCGAAGCATTACTTCCTTCGCATCCCCGGCCATGGGGGCATGCTCAACGCCCTCCTGTTCAATCGTTTCCTTAAAAACATCCATGGCGCATATGCGTATTCTATGACCTTTTTCCTGGAGCTTTCTGCTTAATGCGAGAAAGGGCTGAACGTCACCCCTGGAACCTATTGTAATAATTGTAATTTTCATAATTTCTCCTTAAAAGGCGGGAGTATAATCACTTCATGAAAGCCACCCATAAAAAGTGAATGACATTCGGTTGCCTTAACTATTTCACAAAGGGAAGCGAAATGGTGAAGACTGTACCTGATCCTATTTTGCTGTCCACAGATACAGTGCCCTCATGTGCTTCGATGATCGCTCGTGTAATAGAGAGGCCAATACCCACGCCGCCGCTTCTTTGGCTGCGGGATCTGTCGGAGCGATAAAAACGTTCAAAAACATGGGGAAGGTCCTCTGGCGAGATCCCAATGCCGTTATCACGCACCCGAAGAAGTGTGCGTTCTTCTTCAACCTCATACTCCATCGTGATGGTGCCGCCCTCCGGTGTATAGTTGAGTGCATTAAAAATCAGGTTCATCATGCACTGCTTAATGCGGTAGGTATCACCATATAGGGGTGCTTTGGCTGGAAGCTTGGTTACTATGCGTACACCTTTGGTCTTGGCCGCCACCTCAAAGTCGGAAAGAAGTGATTTGCACAAGTTGGAGAAATCAAAGCGATTCATTGAAAGGGATGGGTTGTTTTCCAGAACATTCAGTTCCTGCAGTTGGTCAACTACTTTCGTAAGTCGTATAATTTCCTGATGACAATTTTGGAGCCGCTCTGGAGTGGGGGAAAGCACCTGGTCAATCATAGCCTCCATATTCCCCTGAAGATTAAATAGGGGGGTTCTGAGCTCATGGGCGACGTCGGCAGTGATCTGTTTCTTCTGCTGCTCCTTGACAGCCAGCTCACGAGACATTTCATTAATGGCCCCTATTAGTTCGGTGGTTTCTCGCATGGTAGAGGAGCCGGATGCTTTTATTCCATAGTCCCCGTTGGCGATTTCCTTCGAGGCCCGGATGACACACGAAATGGGGGCGGATATCCGTTTTGCCATGACAACCCCGACGATTACGGCCAAACCCAGAAAAAAGATGCCCAAAATGATCAGGGTACGATTCAATGCCCCTATGAGCGACAGCTCACTGCTTTTTAGTGAGTACGGTCCATAATAGCCCACAGTAAGGTATCCAACCAGTTTCTCGCTATATTTTAGATCATATGTCTCTTCCCGATATCCCCCTTGAAAGTTAGGATAACGGCTATGCATATTAGTTTCCGCATGCTGTAGCAGTATGCGGCATTCCTGTGCCTTGTGCTGCCGAATATCCCAGTCTACTTCCTTGTTTAATGTCTCCACATGTACCATAATCCCATTTTGGAGCGCAGAGCCTGCGACAATCTGGACACCCTCTACATTGTATAAGCCGGAATTCTCTAAATACTGTTCATCTACTTGCTTTATAATTGCTTCAATCTGACTGTTTCTCTGATTGATGGCGTAATTCTCAAAAATCTTATCAACGGAAATATTGAAAAGCACGCTCAGACAAACGACCACCAAAAAGGCGATAACCGCATATGAAATGATTAACTTGCTTTTTAACGTACCCATAGCACTCTCACTCAATCCCCTGAAATCTATACCCGATACCGTATACCGTGACGATATACTCAGGGTTTTTCCGATCTGTCTCTATTTTAGCACGCAGCCCCTTGATGTAGGTGTCAATGCTTCGGTCGAATCCATCAAACTCGTCCTCCAATGCATAGCAGATTAGCTGGTCTCTGGTAAAGATTCGATTCGGAGCCTTAGCCATCGTACTGAGAAGCTTGTACTGCGTCGGGGTCAGGCTGACTGGTTCCCCATCCTTTTTGACAAGGCAGCTCTGAAAGTCAATGGTGAGCCGTCCATTGTTGTAGGAAACCGGAAGACTGGCCAGTTCATCGCATTCAAAACGGCGAAGCACCGCCCCAACCTTGGCCACAACAATTCTTGGGCTGAACGGCTTTAACAAATAGTCGTCTGCTCCCACCTGCAGCCCTTCCAGAATTTCCGATTCCTGTACCTTTGCTGTCAGCATAATAATAGGGGTTCGTGCCGTGCTCCGTATGATCCGGCAGACTTCTTCTCCGGTAATATCAGGAAGCATCAAGTCTAAAATTACAAGCGCAATGGTGTTGCTCCTGTATATCTCCAGAGCCACCTTTCCTGTATGCGCGATAAAAACATTGTATCCGCCTTTTTCGAGATACGCCTGTAAAAACTCAGTTACCATGACTTCGTCGTCAACAACAAGGATATTCTGTCCCTTTTTCATATAGCCTCCTTATATAAATAATCGAAAAGCCAGGAGACACACTCCAGGCTTTCATTTGTCGATTGCACCTTGCTAACTTTTATAACTTGAACACAACTAGCGTACCCATGGTCGCTGCCATCAAAGCGGTACCTATAAGGGAAGCCGCTCTGCATTTATTAACTGACTTACCATCATCCATTATACCTGTTATGAGCATTTCCGGTTCGGTAGCGTGAAAGATGCTAAGGCCAACGCAGTTTTGTATGTTTCAGTTTTATTATAAATCATTTTGACCCATTATATCAAGCTGATTACATCCATCCTGCCAACGCCGCTGTTACTACAAGCGCTACAATACCGAAACCCGCGAAAATGGCCGTCATAATAGCAGGCGTTGACTATCATACTATCGTCACATTCCTATTGTAAACTTATTAAATTAGTTTTTATGTAAAAATCGTACCCGTTTCATTGCAGGTACTCTTTTGGATGTATTAAATCAGCAGGAAAAATATGCATAGGCTGATAATAAGCAAACAGATTCCCATGGTTGTGTTGATTATTTAGCGGTACGGGCGTATCTGGAGCAACTGACTGTTTAAACGATGCTCAATAGCTCTCCTTTCGCTGCTGGCAAGCCCTATGCGGGACATTGGCGAATGCACATGGGGAGACAGACGTTACAATCCTTGCCACAAGTGCCAAGAGAGGATCAATTACAAATCCATTCTGTATCGACGCGGAAAGTGAGTTCAGCCAATTATGAACCATAGAGTCAGTTCCTTTACAGTAGCAGAATTCAAAACTTACATAAGTTTTATGCGAGGTGAATAATGAAAAGTGACAGAATCATTTTAATAGATGAGCTTCGCGGAATTGCCATCATCGGTATGGTCATCTATCACTTTCTGTATACACTGTCCAACCTTTTCAGCGTTAATTTGGGCGAAAACATACTGCGCATGATGCACCTAATTCAGCCGCCATTGGCAGGCACTTTTATCTTAATAGCTGGGTTTACCTGTAGGTATTCACAAGCTAATGTCAAACGGGGATTCCGAACGATGCTGTGCGGCGGGCTAATTACTCTATTTACTACCATTCTGGTACCCTCTCAGGCCATCTACTTTGGTATTCTCCATTTTCTCGGCATCTCAATGCTACTCTACGAATGGATTCATAAATGGGTGGACAGAGCCAATCAATACCTGTTGATGTCGATGTTAGCGGTGGTGTTTTTCGCCACGTTCAACTTACAGAAAGGCGTTCTGAGTGTCCCTATTTGGGGGAGTATCCCTCTGCCGTATGCACTGTACCGATTTGTTTGGCTAGCTCCTATAGGGCTTCCACCTCGATCATTTACATCAGCAGACTATTTTCCCCTTCTTCCCTGGTTCTCCCTCTTTCTTTTTGGCACACTGATCGGAGCACAAGTGAGGGAGAAAGGCGCACCGGCTATTTTTTACAAGAGACGTAGTCGGATACTCGCAGGAATCGGAGGGAAATCGCTTGTCATTTATTTGCTCCATCAACCGTTCATCTATATTTTTCTATGGAGCATATCTTTATTCGCACAGCTTGGCTGACATCATCGCGGGAGGTTGCCGTTACGCTATATTAGTTTGACTAAAATAGAATTGTGTTGCATTTTCAGGAGCGCTGCGGAGCTTAACTTATCTTTTAGCTTTCTTTGTACATTATTGAATCTTTAAAGAGAGGATAACCTTTGTTTTATGGATTTTCCAGAATTACTAAAAGTCATTTTTCTGGGTGTCGTCGAGGGGATTACCGAGTGGCTTCCCATTAGCAGTACAGGGCATATGTTGCTCATTGACGCGTTTGTTCCACTTAATATGAGCGAGTCATTCAAAGAGATGTTTATGGTTGTTATCCAGTTTGGCGCAATTATTGCTGTTGTCACTATGTTTTGGGATCGTGTGTTTCCGTTTCAATTTAAAAAGCGCCCTACTATTAAAAAAGAAGTTATTTCCTTATGGGGGAAAATCGTCGTGTCCTGTGTTCCAACAGGTATTCTTGGCATCCTGTTTGACGACTTCTTGGAACAGTATTTTGGAACAGCACAGACCATTGCCATTATGTTGATTGTATATGGACTTGCTTTTATTGTCGTTGAAACATGGAACAAAAAACGAACACCCGCAGTGAATAGCACTAAGGAAATAAGCTATAATACAGCGGTTTTCTTCGGGGTATTTCAGGCTCTGGCCATGATACCGGGAACCTCTCGTTCAGGGTCCACCATTATAGGAGCTCTCCTTATTGGCGTCTCACGAGCAACCGCAGCAGAATTTTCATTTTTCCTCGCCATTCCTACTATGCTGGGCGCAAGTGTATTCAAATTAATAAAATTCGGCTTCAGCTTCTCAACCGTCGAGTTACAGGCGCTTTTGATCGGCATGACGGTTGCTTTTGCTGTATCTCTGTTGGTGCTGAAGCTTATTATGAAATACATTCAAAAGCATGATTTTAAGATCTTTGGCTGGTATCGGATTATCCTTGGAATAGTGGTGTTGATCCTATTTAAAACCAAAGTATAGAGGCCAAAATATCCTTTTTGTTTCTTACAGTGAGAAACACTTCTGCATTCTCTGTTCTGTGTGATACAGTTAGATGCACCCTGCGTTCTAATGGTCTTTCGACTTATGATGGTCCTCCGTATCTTCCGGCTGCGCAGTTTCCGGTTCCGGTTGCTGTTTCTTGTCACCATGGTGCCCGCCTCCGTGATTTTCCGTCATCTGCCGGATTTCACCAATGCTGTGCTCGGCGCAGTCCTCCATGTTGGCGGTGGGATCAACTTCCTGCAACTCTAAAATGGCGAGGTACTTGGCAGGTGTAAGGGCGTTGCTGTAAGACTCAGCCTTCACATCGGCGGAAACGGAAAATACATCACGCTGGGCACTGACGTGGTGTGAGTCAAGACTGGCTGATACCGAGTCATCGACAGCGGACATCAGGCTCTTTTCACGGCTCTCATCCTTTGACTGTATGGAAACCGACACAAGCCCATCCTGTGTGAGGTATCCTTTTACAATCATGGCATCCAAAACCGCCTGTACCGCTTTCTCATAACTCATATAGCGGATATCCAACGTGGAGAGAACGAGGGCGCCATCATCATTATAGGGCTTTGCCTCCAGAATGCGCCCGAACCGGTTGACAGACAGCTCAATAGAGGGGTTAATGTCGATATCCACATATGCAGCTGCGGTAAAGTATTGGTGATAAGAAAAACCACCGATAACAAAAAACAGCAGAATGACGACAAAAGCAGAGGCAAGCTTAAACGGGGGCCTTTTTTTTACGTTCCCGCTTTGCATACGACTTTGAAGGGCCGTCATTGTCTTTTGTTTCAGTTCCTCCTCGGCGTGTATCTTATCAAATGCGCCGTGTATCTCTCTGCTCAACCAAATCACCTCCCAGCTGCTTGCGCAGTGTCTTTCTTGCCCGGTCCAGCCATGTGTAAATGGTGTTTTCCTTCTTGTTAAGCATCCGGGCAATTTCAACTGCGGAATATCCTTCATAGTAAAATAAGTAAATCACATCGCGGTATTTGTCCTCCAGGCGAAGGACAGTATCCAGAAGCTCTCTCTCGGGCGGATCAAAAACATAAGGCTCTGTATCCAGCTCATCAAGTGATATGACCTTTCTACGGAAAAAGCTCCTGCAGATATCCTTACAGGCATTGACGGTAACACAAATAAGCCATGCCTTTTCGTGGTCACAGCTTTCAAAGTCCGTTTCGTAGAGGATGTATTTCAGAAACACTTCCTGAAATACATCCTCTACGTCAGCATAATTTTTCAAATGTAGAAAACAGATGCGGCGAACCGTATCTGCATATTGTTCCAGAGCACGGTTCGCCTGAGCTTCATTCCGCATGGCCTCTCCTGTTTAGTGATGGCCTCCGCTTTTACCACCCTTGCTGCCATGGGATTCTCCCTTATGGCTACCGCTGTTGTGGTAGGTGTGTCCATCACCGCTTGAATGGGGCAGGCACTCCACGCCGTTATGGGTATGGCTGCCTGTTTTAGTACAGTTTTTTACGGTACAAATCTGATGGTAATCATGCCCGTCACCAGTATAATGTCCAGCATAGGTCGTTTTGTCATGAACATGACTGCCTGTCTGGCTGCAGTCCTGGACGCTGCAAAGTGCATAGCTGTCAGTAGCGGCAAAAGCCGATACGGGAAGCATGGTTGCAAGCATTGCGCAGAGTGCCAGAGAGGTGAAGAGTTTTTTCATAGATGGTGTCCTCCTTTTCATTTAAGAGCGTGTCATACGCTCCTACTAATAATACGAATGGAGGACACCAATCCTTTCACGCTTCTATAATATCTTTTACTTTTATGCTTTTCAGCAGATCTCTATTTTTTTCGGATAACCCGCATTGCGTTCAGGACAGCCAGCAAGGTCACGCCTACATCGGCAAATACAGCTTCCCACATGGATGCGACACCCATGGCACCAAGAATCAGAAAAATGCCTTTCACGCCAAGAGCGAGTATGATGTTCTGCCATACGATCCTCTTGGTGAACCTTGCAATGTCAATGGCATCCGCTAGCTTGGAGGGTTCATCAGTCATGAGGACAACGTCAGCTGCTTCGATGGCAGCATCAGAGCCAAGCCCGCCCATGGCGATACCAACGTCCGCTCTTGCCAGAACCGGGGCGTCGTTGATGCCGTCGCCCACGAAAGCCAGTTTGCTTTTCTTGCGTTTCTGCCCATCCAGCATTTCAACCTTTTCCACCTTGTTTTCCGGCAGAAGACCGCCATAAAACTCATCGAGTTTCAATTCTTTGGCAATAGCCTCCGCAATCTGCGGATTGTCGCCGGTAAGCATTACGGTCTTTTGCACGCCGCGCTCTTTCAGGGCGGCAATTGCATTCTGGCTATCTTCCTTGACTTCATCAGAGATAACGACACAGCCTGCGTACACATTGTCAACGGCTACATATACCTTAGTACCGATGTCTTCGGACTCATCAAAGGATACACCCTTTAGATTCATCAGGCGGTGATTACCGGCAAGAATGACCTTGCCGCCAGCGCTTACACTGATGCCGTGCCCGGATATTTCGTTGTAATCCGAAAGCTTTTCTTTGTCAACCGTTTTTCCGTACTCAGTCATAATGGAAAGCGCAATGGGATGGTTAGAAAACACTTCGGCGTTTGCAGCAGCTTCCAGAAGCTGCTCATTGGTAAATCCGTTTGCAGGGAGGAGCTTTGTTACCTTAAACACGCCCTTAGTCAGCGTTCCGGTCTTATCAAATACCACAACGTCCAAGTTGCCCAAAGCCTCCAGATAGTTGCTACCCTTTACAAGGACGCCGCGCTTGGATGCGCCGCCAATCCCGCCGAAAAAGCCAAGCGGAATGGAGACCACCAGCGCACAGGGGCAGGAAATAACGAGGAAGATCAGACCACGGTTGACCCACTCCGCCCACAGTCCGTTAAAGAACAACGGGGGAATTACAGCGATCAAAGCGGCTAGTGCAACAACGACCGGCGTATAGTAACGGGAGAAGGTCGTCATGAAGTTTTCTGTAGGCGCTTTGTTGCTGGAGGCATTCTCCACAAGGTCAATGATCTTAGCAACGGTGGATTGGCCGAAGGACTTTGTTACCTTAATGGTCAGTACGCCGTTCTGGTTGATACAGCCGGACAGAACCTCGTCGTCTACCTTAGCCTTGCGTGGAACCGACTCTCCAGTCAGTGCCTTGGTATCCAGCATGGCCTCACCCTCAATGACAACACCGTCAAGGGGAATCTTCTCACCTGGCTTTACAACAATAATATCGCCGATTTCAACGGTTTCAGGGGCGACCTTCTCAACCTGACCGTTCCTCTTCACGTTGGCAAAGTCAGGCCGGATATCCATCAGGTCGGTAATGGATTTCTTGGAGCGTCGTACCGCAAGCGCTTGGAAGTATTCACCGACCTGGAAGAACAGCATGACACCTACGGCTTCGGCTGCGTCGCCGATGATAAATGCTCCGATGGTGGCAATTGACATCAGAAAGTTCTCGTCAAAAATCTGTCCTCGGGTAATATTCTTGAGTGCCCGCAGAACAATTTCTCCGCCCAGAATAATGTAACCCACAATAAAGAGGCCAAGCAGGAAGTACTCGTTAACACTGAATCCATATTCCAGTACCATTCCGACTAAAAATGCGGCCGCTCCGACCAGAAGCATGATTAGCTGACGCTTTCCATCCCCTCCATGATCGTGGTCGTGGCCGTCATCCGCACTGTGTTTTTCTTTCTTCTCTGCCATCGTTACATTCGGTTCTACCTTGCTGATCGCCTTGCCTACCTGCTGCAGGGCGGCTTGCTTTTCATCCGGCACCTCCACTTTCAACGTGGAAGTCACAAAATTGACCGATGCATCCGATACACCATCCAGCTTCTTTACTACGGATTCAATTTTAGTAGCGCAGCTGGCGCAGTCCATCCCTTTCAAGGTGTATTCTTTTTTCATGTGCAATTCCTCCTTTCATTAGGTGAGCGATTCTCTTAACTTTTGAACTGGCCTCGTGCATCTCTGCTACTCACGAATGTGCTCGAAGCCTTTGTAAAAAATATCTTTTACGTGATCGTCTGCCAGTTGGTAATAGACTTCCCGTCCCCGTTTATCATATCGGACAAGATTGGTCAGTTTCAGTGATTTCATGTGGTGAGATATGGCGGATTTCGTCATGTCCAGTAGGACTGCGATATCGCCGGCGCACATCTCGTGGCGTGACAACGCCCATAGTATTTTGATGCGGGTGTCGTCCGAAAACATCTTATACAGATTGGCAAGGGCATTGAAGTCCCTGTTGTGCGGCATATCGGCCCGCACACTGCTGACCACATCCTCGTGTATGGCCTCGTGGTCACAGACCAGATTCGGTTGTTTTTCCATAATTCAATTCTCCAAACAATCAAGCAACTATTTAACTGTATTGAATTTATCATGCCTTTTAATATTTGTCAATAGTAGTTTTTCAAGTTCTTCCGATTCCATACCAAAAATAACCGATATAGGTTGAAGATGTGCATAATACTGCATAGGGCACCGATGATTTATCAAAAGTTTTTATTTTCAATACCCAACTGATTTCGGTATTCTAAATGCGCTCTCTCCAGCCGTTTCCATTCCTCATCCGCTGCCTGAAATTCTGACAGAGCCTCTTTCATCTGAGGTGAATCATAGGGGACTTTCTTCTCCACCAGCCTTCGCAGCTTATCTCTGCGTTTTTCCACTGTCAACCCGAGAGTGTAGAGCTTTCCCGCTTGCTTAACCAGTTTTGCCTTTTCTTTTGTTGTCATCGTGAGCTTCCTCCCTTAACGTATCTTATGATTTTTGTTTGTATCATTATAAGCTACAATCGAAGACGAAAGCAAGAACAACAAGACAAGAAAAAGAGCCCCTATGAAAAGAGGCTCTCATTTGTTTACTGTTTACTATTCCTTTGAGGTCGTATGCCTGATCATTACCTCAACCATTTCGCTGATCATTTCAATCTGTTCCGGCGTCATATGTTTAAACTGTTTGCCGAGCTGCTCCACACTGTCAGGTATCACGGGATGCTCCAGAAGATCTCCAAGCAGATAATCCGCCGAGGTTCCCAGCACATTGCATATCTTCAGGAAAAGAGAAAAGCTGGGCAGGCTGCCACCGCTTTCAATCCTGCGGATATGCACCGCATTTACCCCACACAGTTCCGATAGCTGTTCGGAGGTTAATCCCTTACTCTTTCTCAACTGATTGATTCTTTTTCCCAATGCCTGCCGCATTCTATTCTCACCTCTTTTTTGTAACATATAATTTCTGTTTGTATATTCATAGTTTACAAAAATAGCGTTCCCATAAATAGTGTTTACAATGTTACACAAAAACATTATGAGATACAATTTGTTCTTTTTCTGTGATAAATATTCTTAGGGTGAGAGGTTCTGGTGGGTTCACAGTGAACCGCACCTGGGTTCAGCGAAAAAACGGAACAACCCCTTGGTGGTAAATTCGTCTATTCACTCTACCGTGGCCTGCTATTTTTTCAAAATAAGACGGTTGGATGTGTTGCTTCCATTCTCCCGATAGCGTGATTCCTTTTCAATGAGCCCCGCCTTGACCAGATCATGGAGGGCGCGCTTGACTGTGCTGCGTGAGAGTTGTAGGTCGTAGGCAATGGTTTTTACTGCAGGCCAGCAGTCCGATCCTTTCCCAGCTCGGTCGCGGATATATATATAAACAGCCCTCGCCCGATGGGGAAGCTCATCGGGCGAGGCGGTATAAATGTGGTTGAAGAAACTCATGGAAACCTCCTTTACGTTTTGAGCGTACTACGGCGGCGCATGGTGTTTTCAGAGGGTTCTGATGCCGGGGTATGAAGGGTTCCTGATCCGACCGGCGGCTCCAAAATCTCCCCGGTTTCTTCATCCACCATCATGCAGGCTGTGTGCCTGCGGACAATATTTTCCTCCAGCGCCTGCTTATCAGCATACACCACTTTTCGGTTTGCCTTTTCCTCCACGGTATAAGGCTCCCCGAAACGAATCCCCCAATCAAGAAACAGTCGCAGCTTTGTCCTCATGGGATGTGTGCCGGTTTTCATTACGACAAAGCTCCCCTTGGGAATGGACTTGAGTTCATCGGCCGTCATGAGTGGACGTTCCATCATCTGCAAGGACTGGCTGGGGTCATTTTTGCCTCTGCTGACACTGCCGCTCATGACGGTGCGGCTGCCCAGCGCCTTGCTCAATACCTCGGCTGTTTGGCTGTTAGGGGCAAAGCCACCGAAGATGGTGTCTTGGCAGTTGTCCTGTACGATTTCACTGCCTTCTCTGCCGTAGTTCTTTTCGAGCTGTGCAAGACTCTGGATGATCGGCACCAAAGTTAACCGGCGAGAGCGCCCCGCCGAAAACAAGGGTAGGATATCAAACGGCGGCATGGTTCCCAACTCATCGCAAAAAAGAACCACACGGTTTTTTAGCTTGCCGCCGTTCTCATCGGCTACGGAAAACAGTTCACGGGACAGGTTTTGAATCATGAGTCCGGCCATGAAGTTCTTTGTCTGATCTTCCTCCGGGAGAATTAAAAAAATGGCTGACTTTTCGTTTGCAAAGGTTTCTGCATCAATGGTACTGTCAAAGCACAGCACCTGTTCCAGCTCGGAATCTAAAAAAGCATTCAGGCGCGACAGTACCGTGGACATAACGGAGGCCATCGCCTGCTCCGCACTGTTCAACGCTGCTCCGGCAAACCAACGGGCCTTATGATCTCCGGGAAGCTTATTCATCAAAAGCTGAAACTGACTTTTCCCTTTTACTTTGGAGGGTTCCAATAAATCCTGTACCAACTTGAATACCGAAATGATGTGCCGCTGCTCCTGGGGGTTTTCATCTGTGGGCGGTAAATACTCAGCCAGCAAAAGGACGACCGATGTCAACAACCCCTCGGCTGCATCGTAAAAGAAAGCGTTCTGTCCATAGCTGGACGCATCCCCTTCTGGGTTGACAATGGTTTTAGCCAAGATTTTGGCGTACTTTTCCGCCTTGGCTCTGGCGGCCAGATTATTGGGTTCCCTGCGGCAGATATCCATATAACGGTTGATAAGGGTGAGCAGATTATTTCCATTTGAGCGGCTTGGGTTTCGCAGGTCTATGACTGACACATTGTAACCATAGTAATTTTGAGCAATGCTTCCATAGTTTCGGGCGAGGTCACCCTTGGTGTCCAATGCCAGAAAACTCATCCCACTGGCGCAGGCGTATTCCATATTTGGGTATAAAAAGAACGCTGTTTTTCCTACGCCGGATGCGCCAATCATCAAAATGTGAACATCGTCGGTATCCACCAATGCGGTGACAGCATTTTTCTCGCCCTTGCTTCCGAGTATAACTCCCTGCTCAGTGGGGAGGCTTTCGCCCCGCCTCCAAAGCTCCGGTTGAAATGGAATGTGTTTATAGGTGTTCTTTACTTCCTGCTTTGATGCGAACCGTGCCGTGCCGTGCTGCCCGTCGCCTACTGTGCGGGATTTGATGCCATTTAAAGTATAATAATGCGCCAGCAGAGACAAGCCACCGATGACGGCGAACATTATGGCTGCGGCGCCAATCAGGATGTAAACTTGAGATTGCATAGAGATCCTCCTTATTCTTCTGACGACTTGAAATGTCAGAAGCGGAGGTGATGCTATTGTCGAGCATTACATGGACATCTTCATTTCCTGATTCTGCTCCATCTTTTGCCGGTGTTTCTCCAGCAGGATGGTTCCCTTGAGACCGTGGGCGGCAATGTGTTCATAGCACTCTGCCAGCTTTTCCTTTTCGACGGCGGACACCACATGCTCATAGCCCCGCAGGGACATGATGTCGGACTCCAGTAAATCCAGCCGGGTTTTCAGATGCCCGCGGTTTTCATAGGTTCTGAACCCATTGCGGAGCCTTGCCTGCACAGCGGAGAGATCCCGGCTGTGAGCCATCTGCCGGTACTCCCTCACGGCACCAGCCATAGAGTGGAGGCACATCTCCCGCAGACAATCATCCGCCTCGGAAAAGCGTCCCCAATGCAGATGGGAACGGGTTTTTATGAGCAGGGCGGACAGGGTATCCGCAGAGCAGCCGGATTTCGCAGGCAATCCCGATTCCATAAGCTGCCGGCAGATATCATCCCGAAGAATATGCTGGGGATGTTCCTCAGCGGGAATGGCCGTCAATCCGTGTTTGGCCTTGATATCCTCATTCCAGTCCTTGTGCATGGAAAGCTCCCGCTTACATGAAATCTCTTTTGCCAACAGCAGGTCCTGGTATTTCTCCGACGCTTCGATTCCAGCCTCATCATGGTCCAGGCACAGAACCACATGGTTTAGGTTTGGATACAACTCCAGCATCTTCATCATGGCGTATTCTGATACACCGCAGAGAGCCACATAGCTGTGCTTCTTCCAGTCCTGGGGATGCAGGGTGATATAAGACAGCAGGTCGATGGGTGCTTCGAATACATAGAGGCGGTTGCTTGTGCCGATATGGTGGAAACTGTAGTTTGGATCGCAGCTATCCACGTTGCCTTTGAAGCCGGGTCCATCGGTATACAGTCCCCGCTTGTGGGCATGGCGGGGCACACCGTTTTCATCGAATCCTACAAATACGGCGTTATGGTATTCCTTCGTGCCGTCCTTGGACTTTTCGCAGCTCTCGTACAGGAGCTTTACTCTGGCAAAGTAACTGACCACTTCACGGTCGATAAGCCGGGTTTTTGTAAGGTAGGCATAGACACGGCGCATATCGCTGTGGGGAGCCGGAAGAGCGAAGGGCTTTTTCGACTCCTGCTTCTTTTGTGAGGTGGGCCGATAGACCTCCCCCTGCTCACCACCCAGCAGCATGGTCACCGCTTCGGGAAAAGTGAGACCGTAAAAGTTTCGCACAAAGTCAATGGAATACCCGCCGCTCTCCGCGGAATGATCGTACCACTCGTTTCCCCGGACGGTGATGCTGCGGTCGGACGCCAACCTTTTATCCCGGCCGCTGGGAATCAGCTTCTCACCGCGCCGCTGGAGGAAGTCCACAAGATCCACATTGTTGGCACGGTACTTCTGCTCATCTGTAAAATGCACATAGACACCCATAGATGCACCTCCTACCTGTGGCGATTGCCGATTCTATGAAAAAAAGCCGCCCTTTTTACAGGACGGCAATGGTTCTGGAGCAATTTCCCCTTGATGGGCTGCTGCTTGATTTTATTTTTCGGTTTCTTCACAGTTATCCTCCAATCGTTATAGCGACATAGTCTGTTCGTGATCCCCCTGGGCATGACCGGCCGCACGCTTTTTCTCGTTCAGCTTGAGACGCCGTTTTCGGTCAATGTGAGGACCGGGTGGCTTCAGCGGCGGCGTATTGTCAGAAAAAATACGGCTCATGTGATGCAGGAGCCGTGTCCCCGCCAGCAGGACGGAGGGGTCTTTGAAGCTGTCCATATGGTCGAGGAAAAACTGAGCGTAAATGTTGCCCTGCGCTGCCGAGAGGGTAAACCAGCGGACAGCGGCATCCTTGTCCCTTGGAACGTCCTTGCCCATCAGATACAGCTTGCCGAGGGTGTACTGCGCATATTGATTTCCCTGTTCAGCGGCGGCAGTCAGAAATTGCAGGGCTACCTGTATGTCCTTTGGCACATCCTCGCCCATGAGGTAAATCTTGCCGAGCCGGTACTGTGCAAACTGGTTTCCCTGACCGGCAGACCGTTTCAGGTACTCCATGGATTTCGGGATATCCTTGGGAACATCCTCTCCCTTGAAGTAGAGGATGCCGAGGGCGTATTCCGCAAACTGATTTTTTCTGTCCGCGGCAAAGGTCAGCCATCGGATGGCGGACTCCACATCCTTCAGTACGCCCGTACCGCCAAGATACAGTTTGCCGAGCCGGTATGCGGCGAAGTCATTGTCTTGTTCTGCCGACAGGGTATAGAGCCGTATCGCCTCGGCGGTATTTTGCGGAACGTGCTGCCCCTTTTCATAGAGCTTTCCAAGAAAATATGCGGCATAGGGATTCTCTGCCTCCACCGCTTTTCTGAGATAGCCAAGGGCCTTTTCTACCTCTTGCTGCGGCGCATTTTCATCGGAGAGGATGAGCTTGGCAAGCTGGTAGCAGGCAAAGGGATTTCCAACAGATGCCGCCTTTTCAAAGTATTCCTTTGCCCTGGCTTCATTCTTGTCAGTACCAACACCATTCAGAAGCATCCAGCCAAGACGGTACTGGAGCTTATCATCATGGCCCTTTTCCTCCAGAGAAACAAAGCCGAGAAAGGCTTCTCGAAAGCGGCGGTCAGCGTCCTGCTGATTTTTTTTACAGCCTATTCCATCCCGCAGCATTTTACCCAACTCAAAGCTGGCATAGGGAAAGCTCTGATCCGCCGAGCGGGTATAGAGGGCAAAGGCAGTTTCATGATCCTGTTCCACGCCCTTACCGTGGTAATACAAACCGCCAAGGGAATACTGAGCATACTTATACTTTGCATTCGCGGAGAGGGTGAGCCAATCTGCCGCCTGCAGATAGTCCTGCTCCGTGCCAAGCCCAGCGGCATACATTTTGCCGATTCGGTACTCAGTATACTTCCACGGCTTTTCTTCCTCGGCGGCATGGAAAACGGCGAGGGCTTTTTCATACCATTGGTACGCTTCTCCGGCATCCGCTTCGCAGCCAAGGCCATCGGCAGCCATTCGGCCAAGGTCATATAGAGCAAGCGGATTATCCGCCCCCGCTTCCGTGAGGAAGATTTCACGGGCCTTTTCAAAGTCCTGCGGGATTCCGGCATCCTCATCGCCGTACAGGTATTTCTTCGCCAGCGTGTAGTCCTCCGTCCACCATGAGTCAGAGGATTCCTTGCCGTCAGAGTTTTTTTCCCTTGTGGACCGACCCTCATCATCTGCCGACTCCTGATCTTCTTCATCCTCCGAGTCGGCGGAGGGTATCTCCAGATCATTCTCCGGCTCCGGAAGAGCGGTTTCCACCGATGCCGGTTCCTCGAAGGTAATGGTCCCAAGGAGCAAGGTTTCCTGAATGACCATGTTACGGATGGACTTGAGATCATCACAGCGGGAAAGAGGCGGTGGCTCGGATGGCGTTTCGGTATAGATGGATTCGATCCTGCCCCTGGTTTCCCACCACAGGCGATAGGCTTCCGCGACACGACTATCCTGCGCCAGCTCATCCACGATTTTGTCCACAATATTTTTTAGTTCTGCCTTGAGGTATCCATACTGTTTTTTGCCGCCGACTGTTTGCAGACGCTCAGCAAGGTGTGTGATGAGCTGCTCCATGCGGTCACTCTGTAGAATGCCGCCTTTCATCTGACGGATCAACTCCCGCATGGACTCTGCAGCCCGTTCCTTCAGGTCATCCCGCCGCTGGGACTTTTCCCCGTAGAGCGGAATGAGCTCCTGCCGAAAAATATCATTTGCCAGTGAGGACTTCATCTTCTTGATGCCCTGCTTGGTGAGGTATCCTTCTTTGGGGTCGGTGCTGTAGCAGAGCATGTGGACATGGGGATGGTGGCTTTCATTATGAAAGGCAGCGTACCATTTCAGATGGTACGGATGGATTTTCAGATTCTCCGCAATCTCCAATGCCTTAGAGGAAAGCAGGGCCTTCCATGCAAGCGCATTATCATACCCCAGCCGGGAGGCATCCTCACGCCGGAGAGAAATAATCGGCATCCACACATTTCCGGTGTATGCGGACAGCTCATCCGCAACTTGATTTAAAACCAGCGGATCATCGCCGCTTGTGAACAAACCGTGGCTATCAAACTTTTCAACACGGGGACGGTTGGCGATATAGTCCAGGTATTTTTCCCGGTCACCGATTTTATCCAGATGCTGTTCCAATGCGATGGTGATAAACTCCGAGGCGTTTTCCCGGTTCGGGTATGCGAGGTAATCCTCATACTCGAACAACTCCTTGGTATCGGGAAACTCCCGGAGGATTTCCTTGACGAGAGCCTGCTGTTTTTTCGTAGCGTGCCAAAGCTCACGGCCATTCTTTATTTTATCCACACCATCACGGGTGGCAATATACTTGACGAGGTTATTCAGATGGGCGGCAGTTTTTTCGCTGCCTCCCTTGAGGTAACCGTTTTTTATAACGATGCGGGCCATTATTCTTCATCATCCTGGCTGCTCTGGAAGTCCACCGCATCATCCAGACGGATTTTGCCCCTGGTCTTTTTCACTTCGGCAACGCATCGGCCGCGAAGCCGGTGCAATTCATCATCTGTGATATTGAGCGTGGTTGCCAGCAGATGCATCATCATGCTGATCTCCACCGACAGACGAAAGAGGTTAGCTGCCACCCGGTTTTCGGTTTTCTGCAAGGTTCCCTCAACAGATGAGAGCAGGGCTTTGGAAAGGTAGGAGGTGATGTCCTCCGATCCAAGGTAACCCATGTAAAAGCCGAGTGCTTTCTCTATGAATTCGCTGCGGCTCTTGCAGTTGTCTTTTTCCAGCCAGCCGTCCATCCGGTCCATCGTTTCGGGATACATCCAGACAGCGGTTCTTTCCTTGTTATTTTTCATCGGCAAATCCTCCTTAAGTGTGACGTCTACCCCGAAGGTGACGGTTAGAAAGCCTGTGGTTCTCTGCATTTTTTCTATTTTCGACCACCCCGGCTGTGACAAACCCTCAATCCGACCACCTCATGGGGAAGCGCGAAAAACGCCCAGCACTGCTGGGCGAAGTGAGCGGCGGGCGGTCGCTTGCGACCACCCGCCTTT
>NZ_DALZQO010000010.1:0-9384 GCF_032017025.1 Hydrogenoanaerobacterium sp. | reverse complement strand
ATATCGACCAGGGGAAAAGAGTGCATATTCATTCCTTTTGGATATCAATGCTCAGCTTGAGTTTTGGTATAATCCGCTCATCTTGGCAGGGGTTCTCTTCTTTCTCCGTGCAGACAATGGTTCGCTATCAGCAGAGTGAGACCCTGCCGGATGAGCACGCTGGTATCAACGCCCCAAGAGGGGTGATGATATAATTGGTCCATGCAGACAGAGGTTCTCTTCTTTATCCGTGCGGCTAAACGGTCCGCTGTAAGCAGAGTGAGGCCTCTATCTTATGGGATTTCATTTATGAGCCGGATGCGGGGGCGCTGCCTTCCGCTCATGTCGAAGCAGGTTATGATCCATAAGACTGTGAGGACTGTCTGTAAATCTTAACAAGCAGGTGATTGTGTGAATTTTATCGTTGGGATTGATGTGGCTAAGAGAAACCATGAAGCGGTCATCATGGATGAAGAGGGCACTGTGGTACAGAAATCGTTTTCCTTTGCGAACAGCTGCATCGGGTATAACAAGCTGCTTGATTTTGTCCGCAGGGTTACGCGGGATCGTGCCGCCGTTTCTTTCGGGATGGAGTCCACCGGGCACTACTGGCTGCCGTTGTATACCCGCCTGAGCAAAGAGGGATACCGGGTTCACGTCATCAATCCAATCCAGTCGGACGCGCTGCGGGGGATGTATATCCGTCAGGCAAAGACAGACTCCAAAGATTCGTTCATCATTGCCGATGTCATTCGCTTCGGTCGCTTTTCGGAAACGACGGTTTCACAGGAGAAGCTTCAGGCCCTGAGAGAACTGTGCAGAAACAGATTTTTCATGGTGGACAGTGTCTCTGATGTGAAGCGTAAGCTGACAGCCCTGATTGATCAGTGCTTTCCTGAGTATGAAGCCATGTTCAGCAGTCTGTTTGTGGAAACCTCTATCGCTGTTCTGGCAAAATATCCGACCCCGGAAAAGCTGAGTAAAGCAAATTTAGCCGCGCTGACCGCTGTGCTGCAGAATGCGAGCGGAGGGCGCTTTGGTCAGGGAAAGGCCGTGGAGCTGCGGGAGATAGCAAAAAACTCCTTCGGCGTGCCGGACAGCTGCGGTTGTTACGCCAGCCTAATCAGCTGCTACATCAAGCAAATCCGTTTTATGAAGCAGCAGGTCGATGAAGTTACCGCCGAAATTCTCCGCCTTTTGGAAGAAACAAACCCCACCATCACCTCTATTCCCGGTATCGGGCCAATTCTCGGTGCCGTAATTCTTTCTGAAATTGGGGATATCTCCCGGTTCAAATCCGCTGACAAACTCGCCGCCTTTGCCGGCATTGACCCAACGGTGAACCAGTCCGGTGACTTTGTTGGAACACGCAACCACATGTCTAAACGCGGTTCGCCCTACCTCCGACGGGCACTCTGGATGGCATCCACCGTCGCTGTGATGAGAGATCCCATGTTCCGCGCGTATTACGAGAAAAAATCCGCCGAGGGTATGCGGTATATGAAAATCATTGGACATGTTACGAAGAAAATGGCTTCGGTTATTTTTGCCGTGCTTCGTGATAACAAGCCCTACACCCCTTGTATACCCGCCGGTGTTTCCTGAATAAATATCCCTTGACGAATACATAGCCGGTCTGCTCTCTTTTCGACCGTGGAGGTAGCATGGGAATCTGGCTTGATAGCAGATTCCTGACAGCTCCGCACAAAGCCCTCACAATCGGTTTTAGCCGGTTTCGTGGGTAAACCTGCCACCCAGCATCGTAAAAGCCCACACAGGGGCAGACAGGGGGGCAACGCCGGGGGAAGGCGTGTGCCCGTCAGGTACTGAAAAAGCCGCCCCGTTATAGGACGGCTCTTTCAGCTATGCCATGGGGTTATCCGGCAATCATCTCCGGCAGGGACTTTTCTGCCTTGGTCAGCGTGATCCAATCCAGGAGGTTCTGGCATTCCCTCAGTATGTCAGCCATGTCGAACATAACCCGGCGCTCGGCATAGCTGTCCAGGTGCAGGGAGGTTTCAAACAAATCCTCCAGTGCTTCAAGGGTTTCCAGACCAGTCCAGTTCTCCAGCACATCCTCATTGTCAATGTCGATATGGGGAACGTCCTCGCCGGCATTCAGCCTTTGAATGACTTCCTTTTCCTGTTGGATAAAGCCGAGCAGCCGCTGAGTTTCCTCTGCCGGAAGCCTCCACGCTTTCTCCATCAGGGTGATTGTCTGCTCATGGGTCCCGGTATCAGCTGCGTTACCGCCGAGACTCAGCATGGCAATCGCTTCTTTCGCAAGCTGTTTCTGCAGTTTTTGCGCTCTCATCTGATCCATTTTATCAGCTCCTTCTTATTTTTTGGGGCCTTTTCTGTGGCCTCGCCAACACCATGCCACACTTTTTTTCGGAAAGCTATCACCAATTGCAATAAAATTTTGATGCACTCAACCGAAAACGGAGAAAGGATAAACAAAAAAAGCGCCATGCCCTTTCTCAAAAGGGATGACGCTTTCTTTTTGTGGATGTCACATGGTAAGGTTCTGTCCGGTCTGCTCCTGGGTACTCTGTTCCATTGCGAGGAGCTGCTCCATGCTGTAATCAAGAATTTTTGCTTTACGTTCATGGAGCATGATCCGGTAAAACTCTTTCTGCACCGGCAGCAGTGTCGGCGTTTCCACCACGATTTTATCAAGTTGCTCCATGTCGATCCGGCGGTGAACGCGCTTCAGGGCTGCGTTGCAATCTTCGTTCTTCAGAGAAGAGAGGAAGGAAAAGTACGGGATTTTCTGGCCGTTTTCTTCAATGGAGGACGCTGGGAACGTGAAAATGCGCTTGTTCATTTCATCCTCGCTGTCAAGTACGGTCTGCATATTTTCTACTGCAAGCTGCGGGTACAGGCAGGAACCACAGTCATACACCGGCGCAATTTCAGCGGTTTGGAGCTGCTCATCCACAAGAATACCCCAATTACCATTGTGCCGGTCGAAGTTTCCAAGGAGTGCATCCGCGATAAACATATCCCAAAAGAAATCCCGAAGCTGGTCTGGCGGCAGCAGGGTTTGTTCCTCAATCGCCTGTAAAATAGAGGACAGCTCTTTGCCGTATCCGCTCTGCTCACTGTCAATGCAGGTGTTTTTCAGATGGGCAAACTCAATCAACTTCTTGCCGCCCTCGGTAAAGTCACCGCAAGCTACCACCGTTTTTTTCTTGCCCCGGCTGTCGGTATAGGTGCCAAGAAGGGTTTCCTGTGTCTTGAAAC
The DNA here is from genome assembly GCF_032017025.1 of Hydrogenoanaerobacterium sp. Lineage (NCBI taxonomy): Bacteria > Bacillati > Bacillota > Clostridia > Eubacteriales > Oscillospiraceae > Hydrogenoanaerobacterium > Hydrogenoanaerobacterium sp. The sequence continues at coordinate 6,159 of NZ_DALZQO010000010.1, read as the reverse complement.
CCAGAGCTTCAAAAATGTGGCACGCCAGATATTCGCTGATGCAGCCGTTGGTATAACTCATCTCCTTGTTGCGGCTCGGCCGGGGAGGAAACTTCAGCATATAGCTTTTATCGCCGTAGCGGACATTGATCTTGTTGCCGTTTGCCCCGCCGTAAGCCTTAAATTTATTCACCACACAGGGTGTGAAATCAATCATCTGTGTTCACCTCGGTTCCATACAAATATTTTTTCCGCAGATAGTCCGCCTGTTCCTCAGTGATGGTGCTGCTCCAAAGATTGGAGTTGATTGCTCCGTACAGTTCATCACTGAGGCAGTCCAAATGGAGTACCCGTTCTTTTTCTCCATGGAGATAGTCGTCAATGGCCGTTTGAAGACTGGGTGGCAAACCGGTTTCCAAGTAGGTTTTGTCAGACGGTTTGCCGTTTGTGTTACCCGGATGGGGCCGGTTATCCACCATCACCAGTTCCTCCGGAGGCATATCCAGCGCCTTGGAGAGCTTGAGAAGCGTGGCGGCATTGCACCGTTCCAGACGAGTTTTGCCGTTATAAATATCCGCAAGCGTTGCCCAGGGAACGCCGCTGGTTTTCGATAAAGCGTATCGGGAAATGTCTTTCTCCCGCAAAAGTTGTTCAAATCTCATTCTGATCACCTCAATTATATTATATCGGTGTTCCGATACAGTGTCAAGATGAAACCAGGAATGAGAACCGAACACCATAGAGAACCAGCGTCTAACCCATGGTTGCCCTTACAACTGCTGACCGCCTTGTCCGAGACTCAGACCTTCCTCGGCTTGGAGACCGTCGCAATAAGCGTCCAGAGAAAGCCCCTCGCATTTTTGGCAATAGGCGTTCATCTGTTCCAGCAGGATACCCTTTTCCACATCGTCCAGTTGATAGGTTAGTTCTTCGCACCCACCGTCCCCACGGTTGAGGACAAGATCCAGCGTATCGCAGACCTGCCGGGACTCCATATCAAAGTTGGCGTATACATTGAGCCAATCATCGTTCTCAGTCGTTTCCACATGGGTACCGAAGACCTGATCCACATTAAAATCAGTGTTGATATAGAAGTTGAGACGTCCGTCCATTTCCGAAATTTCATCGGAGAAGTGAATGTCATTTTCTGATAAACGCCGGCTGTTTTGCAAATCTTCATCAGCAGTGTGTGCCGTGTTGATCATCTGTCGGCCGTCAAGCCGCTCCAGAAAAATGCCCCATTTTTCTTTGAATGAGCGATCTTCCTTGCGGTAGGCATGATAGACGGCAGTCATCACATCCTTGAGAATAAATCCCGTCCAGCCGCTGTTTCGCTGGGCGGTGAGGAAATCGCCTTTATCGAAGTCGATGTCAAACACTCCTGTGACATTGGGGCTGCCGTCGATATACTGCCCGGTTCGCTCTGCATACTCCTTTTCGGAAATGGATTTCCCTGACTGTAAAAGATAGTCTGCGAATGAGGCGCTCTCTGTGCCAAGCTCATGGCGTAGATAGCGCCGGGTTTGGAGAGCGGTGTTGAGCAAATCGAAGGGATGCTCACATTCAATGCACCGCGCCTGCCTGTCCTCAACGATCCGAAAAACAGAAAAACGGCGCCGTTCTTCCGCACGCCGTTCTTCCGCAAGGCGCTCACCTTCGATGCGGTTGTTGATGCTAAACCGTTCATGTTCCGGGACCGTCTGCATATAAAATTCCATTAGCCGTGCCTGCATCACGGTTTCCACACTGGTTCCGGCTTCGGCAAGAATGCGCTTCAGCGCATCGTACTGATATTGATTCAGCCATAATTCTATTGATGTATCGCCCATTGTGATCCTCCTGTTCATTTAAAGCCTCAGATTCATACCGAGGTTAAACTGCATCCTGCTGGGGGGACGCTGCCGGGGTAGCCTTATTTTTTTCTTTCTGTTTTTTAGGGGGAGCCGTGGAAGGAGTGTCCTCGCACCCTTCGTCAATGTATTCCCGGACAGCGGAGGGAACATATTTTTCATAGAGCTTTTGCAAAGCATCGCCAAGCTCCTGTTCCAAGTCCGCATTTTTCTTCTCCATGTAGCGTTTGACCGCCCGGAGCTTTTCAGCATCCATTTGTATAGTGACGTCGTCTTTTTTCATATTGGAAATCCTCCTGTTGATTTTGATGGGTTTTAGTGCAGCAGAGCAGAAAGAAAAAACCAGACTGTCTACGGCAGATAATTTCTCGGATTTTTCTGCGCACCGTTAATTCTCACCTCAAAGTGGAGGTGGTTGCCGGTGCTGCGCCCGGTGGAACCCACCTTTGCAACGGTTTCACCCGCTTTTACGGTTTGCCCCTCCCGGACCAGAATCTGAGAGCAATGTGCGTACAGCGTGACCATTCCACCGCCGTGATCGATGGTCAGGTAATAGCCATAGCCGGTGCTGCCATAGACTACAGACTTCACGGTTCCCGCCTTTGCCGAGCGGATGGAAGTTCCCTTGGAGGCGCCAAGATCAAGACCAGTGTGTCCTGCCCTTTGTCCTGTGAGTGGGTCCGTCCTGAGTCCGAATTCGGAGGTCACCATGGAGCGCCAGCCATTGCCAAGCGGAGAAATAAAGCCATCGGCGGAGGCCCTTTGTGCCTCGGCATAGGGTCTGGCATACAGAACCTGCTTATCGGAATCAAATAAATCCCGATAGACAACCTCCCCTCTGGAGGATGAGGCATCCACCACTTTACCGTCCCCGGCATAGATGCCCACATGGGTAATATTCATAAAACGGCCGTTGGGCTTATGGCTCCAAAATACAAGGTCGCCGTGAGCCAGACTTGATTTGGAAATCGTCAGCCCATTGTCCACACAGTATTTGCCCTGCGCCGCAGCCGTGCCGGGGAGATTCACGCCTAACTTTCTGTATACCCACCGAACAAAGTCGCTGCAGTCGGTGTAGTTCCCTTGCCCACGCAGCTCTTGGGAGTAGGGATCGCCAAGACGGGAAATTCCGAGGCGAACCGCTTCCGCACCCACTTCATCAATGGGCAAATCAGAAAAGAAACTGTCAAGCTGATCCGGCGTCCAGTCCTCCCACATGGTGGCATCGTCATCCTCGGTGGGCGCTCCAGTACCATATAAGGCGCGGTAGTAGATCTCGTTAGCATTGGCCTGATCCTCATAGGTGATGGCTCTGCCGAATAGCGTTCTAATATTGTTATAGATTTCCGACAGGGAGGCGATGGGAACCGCCACGGTGTAGGTTTCCTCCGAGGTTGTGCCGTCATCTTTTTTCACGGTGCGGGTACGTTCCTCGTAGGTTACAAAACAGTCCACGTATTTTCGGTGTTCCACTCGTGATGGGGAGTCAGCGCCGAAGAACAGAGAATAAAAAATAGCCTTGACCCGATACTCGTCAAGGCTGTTGCCGTCCTCCATCTCTGCATTTACTGTGGCTATGGCGCCGTCTATGAGGGTGAAGCTGTGCCGCATATCCCCAATGTATTCTTTGTAATCCGCAGGCATACTCCCCGGAATCACACCGCCGTGGAAGCACAGCTCCACGGCGGTGTTGTTGTGGTTGGTGGTACCGAAGAGCAAGGAACAAACCAGCACGATGATTAAAATGAGCGGGGAAAAGATGGCGGCAATAATCCAGCCGATGGCCTTTCGGGTACGTTCATCCGAGAGTGCAGCAGCGGCGGCTTTTGCAACAGCCGTAATGGTTGCGGGGTCTGCCATGTTTTTTCACCTTCTTTCTGAATTTTACTCGCCATCGTAGCATCCGCAGGGCATGTCATTTTCAGGGAACAGCGCACACATGGCAGTCTGATTTTTGTCTGCCTCCACGAAATCCTCCCATGCCCAATTGCGCCCAAGCCCTTTTACCGTAATGAGGTTAGGCTTGGCGCCCCGTTCAATTGCGATGGCTCTGTCATATAGATCCCGGTGCTTATGATACAGGGTTCTGATTTCACGCCGCTTCATGGAGGGACAGAAAAAGCAGGAAGATTTGCCGGGCAATGGCAAACCCTCCTGCTCTATGGCTCTGATACAGTCCTCACGGTACCAGCCCCAATCGATGAGCGGATATTCCTTTTTATATTTTTTGTCCTGAATATCATAAACAAAAGCATGAGTTTTTCGGTGTTCCTCACCGGCGTCAAAACCGATGTATTTGGTAACACGGCCGCCCTGTTCCCATACCTCCAGACAAGGTTCATAGTGGTTGCAGAACTTATCCTGCGGCGCGATCTTATGCTTGAGGGAACATTTCTTATACCCATAGGCGATGGCCGGCAGGGTGCCGGATCGCAGACATTCCTGCTCCAATGTGAGACGGTCGCCGTTTACATCGGTGTATTCCACCACGGTGATTTCCGGCATTCCATGTGCGGTTAGCCAGCGGTTCATAATGGGCAGGTACTCATAGGTGTGCGCCTGTTCGCCACCGGTGTCTGAAAACAGAATCAAGTCAACAGAAATATTCCTTTGGTGCATCCCCACCAGCATAGCGGTGCTGTTGGTGCCTCCACCGTATCCAACGATGTTCATCTGCCGCCCGCCTTTCCAAACAGCCTTTCTTTGTAGACAGGGGCATGAACCGCAAGGTTATACCGTTCAATGCCGCATTTGTAGAGGCAGACGCCACGCTGGGGAAAGCGGATTAGGTTGTATTCGGATTCCTCTAACTGGAGGCTGTCGATATAAAACTGCTTGTCGATGTTGCCTGCGTTGAATAGAAATGTGTGAGTCGGAATCGAAAACAGAGGCTTGGTCAGTTCCCGGATGCCTTCAATATTAAAGTCCTCCAAATTTTGAGATGCCAAAATTACCGCCGACTCCTTTTTCCTGACACGCTTCATGAAATTACGGATATACTCAATCGCAGTCAGGTTGCTCAGGAACAGATACAGTTCATCAATTGATGCGGCGGTGTTTCCCTCAGTCAATAGCTTATCGCTCATAAAGGACAGCACATTGAACAGTAAGGCGTTTTTTACATTCCGACTGGCTTGCAGCAATCCTTTAACACCGAACACAATAAAGCGGTCGGAGGTCACATTGGTGTGGCCGTTGAAGAACTTACTTTCTGCGCCCATGCACATGGAGTGGAGTCCCAGCAGGATTTCCTGTAATAGTTCCGGCGGGTAAAGTTGGTATTTGGTTTTGTCGTAGCCCTTGTACTCAGCTTCGATCAGGGCATACAGATCGGACAGAATGGGGTAATCCTCGGAATTCAGGCTCCTGAAATCGGTGCGGTCGCTGATGCCGAACTGTTCATACAACTTGCCCAGCATGATTTCTATGGCATCGATATGACGGTCGGAAAAATCCTTATAGCAGCGGAAAAAATCCTTGAGAAAGGAAATGTGCTGACTGAGCTTTGTGGATTGGCGGAATGCCTGGGGCGCATCGGTGTCCTCCGGGCTGCCTCCTTCATCCCACGTTTTAGGCTCCAGCGGATTGATTCGGTATTGCCCACTCATCAGGTCGATGAAACAGCCGAGGTTCTCCGCAAGGTCAATGTATTCGTGTTCAGGGTCAAGGCACAGGACGGACTTGCCCGATTCGAGGATGTTACAGAGGATGAGCTTGAGAAGATAGCTCTTGCCCTGGCCGGAGTTACCGAGGATCAAAATGTTCGCATTCGTCTTGTCATCATCACGCTTATCGAAGTCCACGATGATATTTGATCCAAATTTATCACGGCCAACGTAGAAACCGTGGGGATCGGTCTTGCCGCTGTAGTTGAAGGGGTAAAGGTTTGCAACAGAGCTTGCAGGAAGCACCCGTTCAAACTGACTGGCAAACACGTTGTGTCCGGCAGGGCCTACGGCGAGAAAGCCCTCCCGCTGGCGCAGTATCAGCCGGTCCACATTGAGTTTTGAGCGAACAAGCTCGGTCAGGACATCCGTCTGGAGCAGTTTAAGTGCATCGGGATCGTGAGCTGTCAGCTCAATAAAAACAGCGCAGTGGAGGAGCGGCTCACGATTTCGGTGCATGGAGGACACCAGTGTGACCACATCCTGTAAATTGCTTTCGGCGGTGACTGTCTGCTGGAGATCATTGGTGCTGCTCTTATCCATGCGGTTTTTATTGGCTGCGTTGTGGATGATTCGTTTTTCCTCGGCCGCCGTTACCTGTCTGGTGTAGATGCGCAGAGTCACGCCGTCCTTTTCCCCAAGGTGGCGCAGGATAGCTTGCTCAT
>NZ_DALZQO010000009.1:102222-111345 GCF_032017025.1 Hydrogenoanaerobacterium sp. | reverse complement strand
ACCCCCAAAGTTTTTTACAGTATACCATACTGTCTAACTTTAGGGGTGCAGTTCATACATGTCGGTGGCTCTGCTTATCGTATTCGCATTTATGTGCCGCAGTAACAATTGATTTGCTACTCCCCAAAAACAACTGATTGTTAACGATCTTCGCGGAAGTAGGCATTGCCGAGCCATGCGGGTGCTTGATTCTCTTTCTTTTTACGCAGGGTGATGAACACCAAAACCGCAATCGTCATCATGTAGGGCAGCATATCCAGCAGTGCGGAATCGATGGTAATTTTGTTGCCGAACAAGCTGAGCGGCACATTCTGCATTTTTAGTGCCACTCCGCGCAGCGCGCCAAACAGGTATGCACCAAAAATCGCCTTGGCAGGGTTCCATGTGGAGAAAATCACCAGTGCAATGGCAATCCAACCCATACCGGCGGTAATTTCATCCTGCCAGCGGGGTACAAAAACAAGTGACAGGTAAGAACCGCCCAACCCGCACAGAAAACCGCCCGCCAGAATATGCACGTATTTGTACAGCGTAATATTAATGCCCGAGGCATCTGCTGCTGCAGGGTTTTCGCCCACTACGCGCATCGAAAGGCCCAAACGGGTTTTCTTCAGGTACAAATAGATTACAATCGCGCAGATCCACCCGATGTGAATGTAAATACTCTGTTTGAACAATGCCGTACCGAGCACGGGGATGGCGGAAAGACCGGGAATATTGTGAATACCAAGCGCTGTCAGCAGGTTTTCGGGCAGCGAAAGCCCGGCGAGGTTTTGCCCGATAAAGCTGGACACACCTGTGCCAAAGATGGTGAGCACAAGGCCGGTTACCGTCTGGTTGCCACGAAATGTGACGGTAATAACCGCGTAAATAAGTGCTCCCGCCATACCTGCAAGCCCCGAAACAATCACCGCCAGCAGCGGGTTTCCGGTTTTGAGTGCGGTGAGAAAGCCCATTACAGCACCGAGCAGCATCATGCCCTCAACACCAAGGTTTAGGTGGCCTACCTTTTCGCAAAGGATGCCGCCGAGCGTACCGAACAGCAAAGGGGTACCCATTTGAACCGCGGTTTGCAGGAACAATCCGGTTCCGTTTAAGAAATCCATTATGCCTCTACCTCCCTCGCGTCAGACGCCGTATTCCTTTTATAAACAAATTTATACTGGGTGAAGAATTCGCTTGCAAGCACGAAAAAGAGAATGATACCCTGCAAAATTTCGGCAACTGCCGAGGGTATTTGCAAAGCACTCTGCAAATAGGCGCTGCCCTGCAGCAGCATTGCAAAGAAGAACGACACCACCAGAATCGTCGGTGCGGAAAGACGCGCCAGCCATGCGGTAATAATGGCGGTAAAGCCGAGGCCGCTTGAGAGCTTATCGGTAAGCGACTGCTCGATGGCAGACGCCTGCATCATACCGGCAAGGCCGCAAAGCCCACCGCTGATGAGCACCGAGATAAACAGAATTTTCATTGTATTCATGCCCGCATAGCGCGCAGTTTGCGGGTTTTCACCCAATACTGAAATCTCGTATCCGAGCTTTGATTTGCTCATAATAATGTGGATGATGACCACCAATGCCAGAGCGATAAGCCAGCCTGCATGCACGCCGAATACCTTGGGCAGTATGGCATTTTCGGTAAACTGCGGCATTTTTGGGAATCCGAATGCGTTAGGGTCTTTCCATGGCCCGTATTGCAGGTAGGTGACCCATTTTACCGCAATGTAGTTCATCATCAGGGTAACCAGTGTTTCGCTGGTGCCAAATTTTGTTTTTAAAATGGCGGGGAAAAAGCACCAGATACCGCCCATAATCATTGCTACAATTGCCATCAGCGGTAACAGCAGCGCACGGGGCATGTCGGGAAAACAAAACGCTATGTATGCCGCACCCATTGCACCGAGGTAAAACTGCCCCTCTGCGCCGATGTTGGAAAATTTCATTTTAAACGCCACCGCAATACCGAGCGAAAGCGTCACCAACGGAATTGCTTTATTGATTGTCTCCTTAAAACGATAAAGCGAGCCTGTGGCACCTTTGACAATCTCGCTGTACACCACAATCGGGCTGTAGCCCAGAATCATGATAAAACCTGCTGCCACAACAAGCGCAATTAAAATAGAAAGCACACGCTGGACATTAGACTGTGCAGGGGAGACTTCAGGTTTTTTTACAATTTTAATCATGACGCCTGCACCTCCCCTTTCGACTCCTTATGCCCCATCATCAGCATTCCGATTTCCTCTTTTGTGGTGGTTTTCGGGTCGACGATATCCATTACCTCGCCGCCATGCAGCACCATAATACGGTCGGAAAGCTCAAGCAGAATGTCAAGGTCTTCACCGATAAACAGAATGCCAACGCCTTTCTGTTTTTGCTCGTTGAGCATATCGTAAATGTTGTAGGAAGCACCGATATCAAGCCCACGCACAGGGTACGCTGTAATAAGCAGCTGCGGAGAAAGTGCAATTTCACGCCCCAACAGCACCTTTTGAATGTTGCCGCCCGAAAGCTTTTTTACAATCTGTGCAGGTCCGGTGGTGTTGATATCGTATTGCTTGATGATTTCTTCCGCTTTGAGCCTGCCTTCCTTTCGGTTAATGAACGCGCCGGGCATGTTCTGGTAAGATTTGAGCAATACGTTATCGGTGATATCCATTCCGCCGATTAGACCCATACCAAGCCTATCCTCAGGGACAAAACTCATGCTGATGCCTTTACGAATAATATCCTTGGGTGACATGCCAATCAGGCTTTCGCTGTTAAAAACCAGTTCACCCGAAGCTACCTTTTCAAGGCCGGTAATTACCTCACAAAGGGCCTTTTGCCCACTGCCCGCAATGCCCGCAACACCCAGAATTTCACCCGACGACAACGAGAATGTGAGCTTATTGAGCACATTGATGTGGTCGACATGGTTGCGCACCGTAAGGTCTTTAACCTCTAAAATGGTATGCTTGATAGCTGAATCCACCGTCGGACAATCAAGGTCGAGCGAAATAGAACGCCCCACCATGAATTCGGTCAGCTCGCGGATGTTGGTATCGCAGGTGTTCACCGTTTTGATGCTCTCGCCCTTGCGCAGCACCGTGACGCGGTCAGAAATATCCATAACCTCGCCCAACTTATGGGTGATAATGATAACCGCACAGCCTTCGTTTTTCATATTGCGCAGTATTTTAAACAATACGCGAATCTCCTGTGGGGTAAGCACTGCCGTGGGTTCGTCAAGCACAAGAACATCGGCGCCGCGGTACAGCACCTTTAAAATTTCAACCGTCTGTTTTTCACTCACCGACATGTTGTAGATTTTTTTGTCCGGATCGATCGAAAGCCCGTATTTTTCAGCAATGGAGGTAATCTTGCGCGTCAGCTCTTTGCCACCGACAAAAAATGAGCCTTTTTGCCCCGCAATGATGTTTTCCTTTGCGCTCAGCACGTCTACCAGCTTAAAGTGCTGGTGCACCATGCCAATACCTGCATCAATCGCATCCTTGGGCGAGGTAAATGCCATTTGCTTGTCTCCCAAACAAACGGTGCCGCTATCCGGCTGATAGATACCGGAAAGGATACTCATCAGCGTACTTTTGCCTGAGCCGTTTTCACCAAGCAATGCGTGGATTTCGCCCTTTTTTACGTCAAGATTGATGTTGTTGTTTGCCACAACTGGGCCAAAGGTCTTTGTGATTCCATTGAGCCGGATATACGGTTTGATCTCCATGGAGTATCGCCTGCCTTTTTTCATATTTGCTGTTGAAAAACCGGAGCAGATTTATACACTATAAGCATATGCCTACGTGCGAATCAGCCCCTTTGTTTTGAATAAGGGAATTATCACTTATGCTTTTTATAGTGGAAAAACACAAAAATGGGTAAAAAGAATAAACCCGCCGTTTCTACTGTACGGCAGAACTATGAGAGCTATGACTTGTATCTCTTCGGAAATGCCCTATCATCACTTCCGAAGCCACACAAGGCGGCCTCTTTCACCTTAGGCAAAGGGATTTTGCAGTTTTTCCGCAAAACCCCTTTTACCAGGTGCTGTGCTTTTATTTTGCCGAGCCGATAACGCCTTCCACAAACCAGTCAAAAGCAAGCATCTGCTCGTCGGTCATTTTCTCACCGGCAGCAACCTTTACTTTGCCCTCGTTGTCTTTGATTTCACCGCTGAAAACAAACATGGAACCGTCAACGATTTTCGCCTGAGCCTCTTCAACCTTCTCTTTGGTGCCTGCTACGTTATTCTCAGACAGAGCGTCGAGAGAAACCATACCGGATTTGATCCCCTCCCAGTAAGACTGGGGAGCCCATGTGCCGTCGATAATGCTCTGAACATCGTTGCAGTAGAAGGTGCCCCAGTGGAACAGAGGCGCGGTGAGGTAAGCTTTGGGCGCCGCGGAAATTGTAGGCGCATTGTAGCCAACGCATTTTGCGCCTTTTTCCTGGGCGGCAACCTGCGGGCCGGTGGTGTCGCAATGCTGTGCAATTACGTCGCAGCCTTTGTTAAGCAGGTCAACTGCGGTTGCTTTCTCTACAGCGGGGTCATACCAAGAGTTTGTCCATTTCACCTCAACGGTAGCGGTGGGGTTGACCGAACGCACACCCAGAGTAAATGCATTGATACCACGGATAACTTCGGCGGTCTTCATCGCTGCAACATAACCAATCTGACCGTTTTTGGTGTTCATGCCTGCCGCAATGCCGGAAAGGTAACGCGCCTCATAAATACGGCCCATGTAGTTGGACATGTTTGCTTCTGTCATAAAGCCGGTCGCATGTCCGAAATAAAGGTCGGGGTAATCTTTCGCAACTGCATCGATAAATTTCATGTGACCGAAGCTGGTTGCATAAATTACATTGCAGCCTTGGTCGATCAGGCTACGGATCTGAGCCTCGCAATCGGCGGTTTCGGGGACGTTCTCAACAAACATGGTTTTAACACCGAGCTTCGTTTCAAGCTCTTTTCTACCCTGATCGTGAGCGTAGGAGTAGCCCTCGTCACCGACAGGACCTACATACAGAAAACCTACTTTAATATCTTCTTTCGCAATTGCTTTGTTTGCGGGGGCGGCAGATTCTGCGGGTGCAGCGTCTGGAGATGCAGCGGGTGCGCTGCTTTGCGCCTGTTGAACAGCCTTAGGGGCACAGCCTGCCATTACTGTTACAGCCAAAACGACTGCAAGCATGATTGCCAATACCTTTTTCATTTCAGTATACCCTCCTAAATTTCGTCTTTCTTTTTGTGAGAAATATTAAAAGGGGCTGACATTACGCTCGCCCCTTGTAACCGATTGCATAAACCGCTTCATAAAGCGGCTGCTTTTCAATCAGAGTGTGCTGTTTCGATATGTTAGCACCCTTGCTGATGAAAACATTTTAGCAAACCAAAATGGGCATGTCAATGCGATTTCGAGCAATCTGGCTCCCTTATAGACAAATTCAGAGGAATGGTTATAATTTGCATTTTATTTACTTTTCAACTGGATATTTACACGATTAGTCGTACATAATACCAACAAACTCCACAAAACTCTGACTATTTTGCATAAAAATCCGATTTTGTATCAATATCCCGCAAAATTCCGGCATCATAAATCTGCACACGGGCAAGGTTTTGTTGTTCGCGCCGAATCAAATCTCTTCCGCCTTTATCACCGTCCAAGGCAGAAAGCTGCTCACGATACGAAGCCGGGAACAATACGGGGTTTCCGCGCCTGCCACCGTACACCGGAACGGTGATACGCAACGGGTCTTGATTAAAACTTTGGCAAAGCGTGTGGATTGTTCCCGTTTTGAGGTCGGGCATGTCGGAAAGTGCGAGCAAAAAACCGTCACATTGCGCTGCTGCCTGAACCCCCAGCGCAAGCGAGTGCCCCATACCGCGCTCCGGCTGGCTGTTGTGTACATAATTAAAACCGTAGCGTTCTGCCAATTCTTTTGTCTGCTGCAGCCTGCCCACCACCAGCACCTCATTGAGCCACATGCTGTTGTGTTTTAAATTCTGCAGGATATATTCCGACATCGGTCGACCTTTGTAATCCATCAAAAGCTTATTTTCACCCATGCGGGAGGAAAGCCCCGCCGCCAATACAATTGCGCATAACTGTTTCATTTTGCAGCCTCACTTACATCGGTTTTATTCTACTACTTTTTTTAAACATGTGCAATTAAAAGTATTAAGAATGACTAATAAAAATTTATTCTAATTTTTGGTAATTATACACTGCTTTTTGGTATCTGGTTGCAAAATCAGCCAGAATGATCACCATCTATACCGCAAACAGCAACCATTAGGCTGAATCTCCGTATCATTTCGCTTGCTAGTTGCTAATTTTTTTGCATTCATTGCTGCTGTGGGTTATCTGCAGGCTGAACTACCATCATAAATTTATCTTTATATCCGTGTCTTGTCAAGAACGCCTTTTTACACCAAACCGTCTTTTCATGTTTTCATTGCAGCACACAGAACTTTGCTTTCTGTCAAGCATTCTTTGAACAAAATCTTTTCTAAGTTTGGAGCCACGGGCGGCTGCCACTTTTTGTCCCCCTTTTGCAGGGCGTTGCAGCGAATGTTCCTGTCTCTCTTTTGGTATTGAGCTACACAAAGCCCCGATACACTTCCAAAATGCATCGGGGCTTTCACATGTTCTTTTATATGAGCGAAGACAGCACAGATGCCTTGGTGACAATACCCTGCAGGCTGCCATCATCCTCGACAACGGCAATGGGGTATTTTGCTTCTGCCGCAATGGGCAAAACATCACTAATCAGAGTATCCTTCGTAGTCGTTTGTACGTCCTGAATGTACACCTCGCTGAGCGAGAGCTGTTCTTTGCTGGCGCGAATCGCATCATCGATGGTGACAATGCCACGCAACTTCATGCGCTCACCCACCACGTAAGCAGTGGAGGTTCCGTTGCTGCGCATTTCGCGGATGGCGTACTGCGGCGAGTCTTTCAGACGCACCAGACAACTAGGAATCGCCATCACGTGCTTCACGCTGAGCACCTTGGTTTTGTCGGCACTATCAATGAACTGGCGAACATAATCATCTGCAGGGTGCGCACTCATCTCCTCGGGGGTGCCCACTTGAATCAGCTTGCCGTCGCGCATAATGGCGACGGTATCGCCCAGCTTAAACGCCTCGTTGATGTCGTGTGTGATGAAAACCACGGTTTTTTCCAGCTTGCGCTGGATTGAAAGCAGTTCAAACTGCATATCCTTGCGCACCAGCGGGTCAAGTGCGGAGAACGGCTCATCCATCAGCAGCACCTCGGGGTCGTTGGCAAGCGCGCGGGCAATGCCAACACGCTGCCGCATACCGCCCGAAAGGCTGCCGATACTGGAGTGCTCGTGCCCTTCAAGCCCTACCATGTTGATCATTTCGAGGGCCTTGCGCTCCCGCTCAATGCGCGGCAGCCCTTTAATCTCCAGCCCGTACGCGACATTACCGAGAACATCGCGGTGGCTCATTAGGCCAAAGCTTTGAAACACCATCGAAATTTTATCTCTGCGGTATTCACGCAGGTCTTTTTTGTTAAATTTATCAATTGCACTATCCTCAAAAATCACCTGTCCGCTTGTGGGTTTGTGCAGCATGTTAAGGGTGCGCACCACAGTCGATTTACCCGAACCCGAGAGGCCGATGATGACAAAGACCTCGCCGCGTTTTACGTTAAAACTGACGTCCCACAGCGCAACAGTGACACCCGTCTGTTTGTAAACGGTTTCTTTATCTGAGCCGTTTTTCATCATTTTAACAGCTTCCGCCTTATTCACACCGTAAAGCTTGGTCAGATGGCTGACCTTTATGATGTCAGTGCTTAAATTTTCCGTATTCTTTTCGTAATTGTTATCAGCCATTGCCATTCCCCTCACCTTTCTTGAACCAGCCCTGCGTCAGGCGATCCATTAATATTGCAACAATAACCACCGCTACGCCCGCGAGCAAACCGCGCCCAATTTCGATACGGTTAACACCGATGAGCACCTCCATGCCCAGCCCGGATGCACCGATCATTGAGCAGGTAACCACCATTGCCATCGCCATCATCAGCGTCTGATTAACGCCGGTAAGGATGGTTGGCATCGCCTGTGGAATCTGTACCTTCCACAGGCTTTGAAAACGTGTGGAACCAAAAGATTTTGCAGCCTCAACCACCTCGGGGTCAACCTGGCGGATGCCGTGGCTGGTAAGACGAATGACCGGTACAATTGCGTAGATGGTAGTTGCAATAACAGCAGGCGCCTTACCAAGGCCAAAGAACAGCACCGCCGGTATCAGGTAAACAAAAACGGGCATCGTCTGCATGGTATCCAGTATAGGGCGCGCAATCGAGTTCGCCCGCTCACTGCCTGAAATAAGAATACCAATGGGGAAGCCTATAGCAAGCGAGATAACCACTGATGCCAGCACGATGGAAAGCGTCTCATACATCAGTCCCCACAGCCCGATCATACCAATAAAGAACAGGGGCACCGCGTAAAGGAAGCCGGCCCGCATTTTGCCGCTCAACTTCCAGCCGCCCACAAAAACTGCCGCTATCATCAGCCACCACGGAATAATACTGAGAATGGCATGTATGCCACCGATTAGCCCGTTCAGCCCGCCCTTGATCGCACTGAAAAAGCTATCAAACTGCACCGCAAAACTTTTTACTGAGGCATCAAAGGCATCAACATCAATCGGCAGTGTAAACGGAAAATCCATAAAGTAGTTTTTCTTCTGCACCATTAAACCAAGAGCGCCCCTTACAGCAGCCGCCTGTTCAGCGTCCAGCCATTTGTCAATTAAATCGCTGTGCTCGGTGAGAAACCATTTAGCCGTATCGGCGTAATTGTCTCCGGTATCCTGCATGTGTGCCAGCGCTTCCGAGGTAAGCGCACTAGATGTCTCGTATTTTTTTAGAAACTCAGTAAATTCCGGAGCATCTTGCGCAAACTGATTGCTCACGCCTATGGTTACTTTTACCGACGGACAAGCAGTTTTACCCTCTTTGTAGCTGGCCTCGTCTGTATAGGGTGCATCGTCCAGCAGCACCATATCGTACTTGCCAAGCAGCCAAGTGGGCTCCCAGTAGTAACCCACAATCGGCTTACCCTTCTCATACGCCGAGGTAAACGC
>NZ_DALZQO010000009.1:57458-102212 GCF_032017025.1 Hydrogenoanaerobacterium sp. | reverse complement strand
AGAAAGTGCCGCATCAGAGCCCGGGCGGAAATAAATATATTCGCTGTCAAGCCCGTTGTACTTTACCTTTTTGTTCATGATATCGTCGATTTCCCAACCCGGAATCGCACCATAAATGCGCCCCTTGCCCGGGTTTTCATCATCCGGAAAAAGGTGCGGATATTTTTTAAGATCCTGCACGGTTTTGAGGTCGGGCGCTACCGGCTCAATACCGCGTTCGGGGTCGCCCTCTATTACATAACGCGGCACATAAAAGCCCTGCTTGTTATCGCCAAAGTTTGTGCCTAGCTCCTGAAATAGCCCTGCATCGAGGTCTGCGCCATAGGTGGAGATATTATCCGTCCACTCCTCCATATGCACATCTACCTCACCCTTTTTCACCGCCTCATGCATAATAGGCGTAGAGCCTGGCACCTCTCTCCAGGTGTAGCCAAATGCCGACTCAGCTACAAGCCCCGCAACCGCATTGTGGAACTTGATGCTGTCCCAGCCCACATCGGCAAAAACAATCTCGCGTGACTGTTTACCGCAACCCACAAAGCCCACACACAGCGAAACTGCGAGTACCAGTATAAGAACAATCGATAGTATTCGTTTCATACAATCCCTCCCATGGAAAATTGAAGTTTTGTCTACCGGAAAATTTATGACAACCCAATCATAACATATGGGTTGTCACTAGGTCAACCATAGATATTCTAAAAAATGCTTCCCTTTTTTCATAATTTTTTTATAATTTTTCTAAATTTTGCAGAATAACTTATAAAAATTATGCTAAAAAGCATGATTTCGGTCAGATTTTTTCTATGCATTTTAAACGCTGTTAAAATTTGGAATCGTTATTCTACAAGATTCCTGTTGGTTTCCCTCATGGCAGGGTGTATAATATAAGATAATACTTTATTCTATTATGACCAAATTTTACTCAATTTTTTCAACTTTACAGGAGTTTTAATTATGATTCGTGCAATTTTTGAAACCGTATTTGACGCAGCTTACTTTATAACAATTCTAACCCTCGGTATATCCATGCTCAGTGGTTGCCGCGGCGTGCGCCAGTACAAGCTGTTTGGTTGGATGGCAATTTTACTGGGCTTAGGTGATGCGTTTCACCTTGTGCCGCGTGCCTATGCACTGCTAACCACAGGGCTGGAAGCCAACGCTGTCGCGCTGGGTATTGGTAAACTGATTACGTCGGTTACAATGACAATATTTTACGTAATGCTATACCACATTTGGCGTACGCGTTACCGCATAAAGGGTCAAAACGCGCTTACTCCAATCATCTATATACTTGCAGCAGTGCGCATCGCACTTTGTCTGTTGCCGCAGAACCAATGGACAAGCATGAATGCACCGGTGATGTGGGGAATTATCCGCAACGTACCATTTGCGCTGATGGGGTTGATTTTGATTGTTTTGTTTTACCGGCAGGCGCACAAGCACAGCGATTGGTCGTTTCGCTGGCTGTGGCTCGCAATTACCCTCTCGTTTGCTTTCTATATCCCCGTTGTACTTTGGGCCGATACGATTCCTCTCGTTGGCATGCTGATGATTCCCAAAACGCTCGCTTATGTCTGGGTGGTTTGGATGGGTTACAGCGATATGAAAAAAGAATTCCGTTAGCTTAGGCTTTGTTGCTTTCTAAACACAAAAACACCTCCTTAAAAAGGAGGTGTTTTTGTGTTTAGGGTTATTGTTTTGTATGAGAACCAACTTTCGTCGGCTTACTCCAGATTAAGCTTCTTTGTTAGAATAAAGTGTGTGATAAAATAGAATGCAGCACCAAAGATAAGATTGAGGATTGTACCGCCAATTAAAAAGAGATTCATCATATATCCCGGGCTAACCGTATTCATCCATGTAGGATTTATCATCATAGATAAAACCATAAAGACGCTTGCAACGGTTTGGCTTACAATATTGATACCGAGGTATGCACCGAAGGAAGCAAGCAGCTTATGGCTGTTGCAAAGCTGACCGAGCGCGATGGCCGCATAAACCTGCAAAATATTAACGAATAGGCCTACAAAGATGGTGATTGCCATTTCGGTAAGGAATAAGCCGGCATTGACACCAAGCTCTGTGTTCAACGCACGAACCGTCATTACAATTGCTTCGGGAATTGCTCTGATTAAATCGCCGTTTACCATTAAAATAAAGATGGAAATTAGCGTAATAACGCTGCTGAGTATTACCCACATAACCGATACCACTAGCTTATTGACAATGTTCATCCACGGCTTTACCGGTAGAGTAAACATTAAGTAGCCTTCATCGCCCAGCAAGTTTTTATAAAAGCGTTGAAACATTACGATTACAGTAATAATGAAGATTGCAATGATGATAAAGATGTACGCGGTAAGCGCAAGTGTTTTCGGAATGTCGCTGAAACGGCTCAACAGTGCATGATCTATACTGTTAAAGATACCAAACGAAAAAAACACTTTATTGATCAGTGCAAGAACAATCAAAGCCCCATACAAGGGAAGAAACATTCTCGAAGTTGCTTTAATTTCATATTTCATCAGTTTGCCTAGCATCTGAACACCTCCCTGAACAGTGAATCAACCGATTTGCCCTGTACCTCACGAATATCATCTACCGATTCAGTGAGTGCAATGTGGCCCTGATTGATAAACACCACATCGTCCAGCACCCGCTCAATATCAGCGATAAGGTGAGTAGAGATGATAACTGTTGCATTTTCGCTGTAGTTGCTGATGATTGTGTTTAAAATATAGTCACGCGCAGCCGGGTCGACACCGCCAATGGGTTCATCCAGCAGATACAGGTCGGCCTCGCGGCTCATTACCAGAATCAGCTGCACCTTCTCTTTGGTTCCCTTCGACATGGTCTTGAGCCTGTCATTCGCACTGATATTGAGTCTTCTCAGCATCTCCATAGCCTTGCCTGTGTTAAAATCCTCATAAAAGTCTGCGAAAAATTTCAGCATATCGCTTACCTTCATCCAATCTGCAAGGTAAGTACGCTCGGGCAGATAACTGACATGCTTTTTTGTTTCTACCCCCGGTGCAACCCCATTGATGAGAATCTCTCCGTCTGTAGGGGTAAGCAAACCGCTTGCAAGCTTGATCATTGTGGTTTTTCCGCTGCCATTTGGCCCAAGCAAACCTACAATTCTGCCGCGATGAATTGTGAGATCGACACCCGCAAGCGCGTTTTTGCCGCCATAGCGCTTAACAAGCGATTTACATTCTAAAATTGGTGTCATTGGGCATTTCCCTCCATTACATGTTCAATTAACCGCAGGGTCTCCTGTTTGGTAAACCCTAAGCTGCTCATCTTTTCCAAAAACTCATTGATCTGCATTTGCGCCAATAAATCTTTTAGATTGCTGATCATCTGCTCATCCTCCGTAATATATCTGCCGCTGGTTCGCTGTGTGTAAACAAGCCCTTTGCGCTCCAACTCAGCCAATGCTTTTTGCATGGTGTTTGGGTTTACCTCTGCCTGCGCTGCCAAATCGCGCACTGCGGGAAGCCGTTCGCCCGCTTGATATTGCCCCGATACAATTCGAAGCTCAATCTGCTCCACCAGTTGTGCATAGATGGGGCGGTCCGATTTTAAGTCCCAGTTCATATTTTCGCCTCCCTGTACCGTTGTACTAATCTGTTAATACAATAATACATTCATACAACTTCTTTGTCAATAGTTTTTTAATATTTTTCTTAACATCGGCGTAGGCGCTTAGTTTTATACACAAAAAGAAAACCATCCTTCAACACAGAAGGACGGCTCTTATCCAAACTCATATTACCGTTGACTCTTTTTTAAATTCTCTAATCAATGCCTGCAAAATTTCCTGCTGATGGTCAGTCAATCCGTCTATTTGAAGCATCTTTCGGTTTTCAAAGCCTAACAGGTAGTCTGTTGGCACCTCAAATAAAACAGCAAGATGTTTGAGTACCTCAAGTGAAGGAGTCTTAATATTATTTTCGTAACCACTGATTGCAGCTTTTGAAATACCCAGACGATTTGCAACCTGTATTTGCGTCATACGTTTCTGCTCACGCAACTCCCGCAGCCGATAACCAAAATCAAATACCACGTTTTTGCCTCCTTACTATAATAGTTTAATATATTGTAGTATCTTTTAAGCGTACTTAATTTATACTATAGTCCACTATATGTTGACTATGCACAATTGAAATGTTATAATTTTATCATTGTGCTAAAAACCATTATAGTTGAGAGGAGGGAACGAAATGAAAGGTATTATATTAGAGATGGTTTCTAAAGAAAACAATCTCTTCATCTCGGACCTTAGAGGTGCCGGTGTCGAACCCAGCGTGCTCAAATCTCTTCAAAATATTGAGTGGAGGCTATTCGATATAAGCGGGTGCAATTACACCCTCTCTTATATTTTTAACCAGCAGTTATCCTTTACAGATTACGATAAAGTGTACGATTTTATAAATAGTTTTCACTAAAAAAAGAGCTGATTCGCGAATCAGCTCTTTTTGTCTTTTTATAAAATATTCTTGTTAAACCATCAGCTCGCAAATTTGGTTCGAGAATGCAACGGGATCTTCAACAGGCATTCCCTCAATGAGCAGTGCCTGTGTATACAGTAGCTCGGCGTAGGTTTTCACCTTTTCCTTATCGCTCTCAAACAGCTTGGTAAGCGTGCTGAACACGGCATGATTGGCATTGATTTCAAGCACGCGTTCTGCTTTTACCTTTTGGTCACTTGGCATTGCATTGAGAACCTTCTCCATCTCAAGCGACAGAGCACCCTCACTGGCAAGGCAGACAGGGTGGGTTTTCAGGCGCTGCGACAGGCAAACCGCCTTTACCTTGTCGCCCAGTGCCTCCTGCATCAGAGCAAGCAGGTCTTTGTTCTCTTCCGTCTGCTTTTTCGCAGCCTCTTTTTCTTCCTCGCTTTCAAGGTTAAGGTCACTGCTTGCCGCCGATTTAAACTCTTTACCATCGTATTCGCGCATCATAGTCAGTGCAAATTCGTCAACGTCATCGGTGAGGTACAATACCTCGTAGCCCTTATCCTTGAGCAGCTCAATTTGGGGCAGGTGATCGATGCGCTCAACGCTTTCGCCCGACGCATAGTAAATGTTCTTCTGCTCTTCTTTCATCCTGCCAATGTATTCGGCGATGGTGACCATCTTCTTTTCACTGGAGGAATAGAACAGCAGCAAATCCTTAAGCAGGTCTTTTTTTGCACCGTATTCGCTATATACACCGTATTTTAGCTGCAAGCCAAAATTCTTAAAAAATGCTTCGTATTTTTCACGCTCGCCACTGAGCATAGCAAGCAGCTCGCTCTTAATCTTCTTTTCCAGCCTGCCCTCAATAATTTTAAGCTGTCTGTCATGCTGCAGCATCTCACGCGAAATATTGAGGCTTAAATCCTGCGAGTCAACCAAGCCGCGTACAAAACTGAAGCAGTCGGGTAGCAAGTCGGCACACTTGTCCATAATCAGCACACCGCTGGCGTACAGCTGCAAGCCCTTTTCATAATCACGGGTGTAGTAGTTGTAGGGTGCGCGAGCCGGAATGAACATCAGGGCGTTGTAGGTGGCGCTGCCCTCGGTGCTGCTATGAATCACCTTAGCAGGGTCTTCAAAATCAAAAAATTTTTCTTTGTAAAAGTTGTTGTACTCCTCAGCAGTAATTTCGCTCTTGGTTTTCTTCCACAGCGGAACCATGCTGTTGAGGGTATCCACCTCGGTGTAGGTTTCAAATTCGTGTTCCTCTCCGCCCTCCTTGGGACGGCGTTTTTCCACTTCCATTTTAATGGGGTAGCGGATATAGTCGGAGTATTTGCGTACAATCTGCTGCAAGCGGTAAGGCTCGAGGAATTCGTCATAGTTCTCTTCCTCGGTGTTTGCTTTTACCGTCAAGATAATATCGGTTCCATGCCCCTCTTTTTTACAAGGCTCAATAGTGTAGCCCTCAACACCGTGCGATTCCCAGCAATAGGCTTCGTCGCTGCCGAACACCTTGCTGATGACCTTGACGCAGTCTGCCACCATAAAAGCGGAGTAAAAGCCTACACCAAATTGGCCGATGATGTCGATATCCTCTTTGTTTTCTTTCTCGGCGTTCTCCTTTTTAAATGCAAGCGAGCCGCTCTTGGCAATGGTGCCAAGGTTCTGCTCTAGCTCCTCACGGGCCATACCGCAGCCGTTATCGGTAAGTGTGATGGTGCGCGTGTCCTTGTCTACCGCAAGGTTGATGGCAAAATCATCGCGCGAAAGGCCGGTGCTGCCGTCGCTAAGCGATTTGTAATAGAGCTTGTCGATCGCATCGCTTGCATTGGAGATAAGCTCACGCAGAAAAATTTCGCGGTGGGTGTAAATCGAGTTAATCATCAAATCGAGCAGACGTTTTGACTCTGCTTTAAACTGTTTTGTAGCCATTTTTATTCCACCTTTGTTGTATTTTCTGGCACTCAATATGCCAGAGTGCTAATAATAATATAGTACAAACCCTTCCAAAAAGCAAGAGAGAATGATTCAATTTACAGTTTCTTTAAAATTGAACGTAAAATATTTAAAAAAGCAAGGGCAGAATTAGTCTGCCCTTGCTGCTGCTCATGCTGGTTACAGCATTTTATTGGTTCACTTTCTCAAGCCATTTAAGCTATCCTTCAATCAGTTTGCTCAACTCACCGGTGTGGTAAAGATATAGGCGGTGCAGAGGGCGGGTGCTCGCAACGTAAAGCAGCTTCCGGTCATCCTCTGTCTCATAGCTGTCGCGGTCTACACCATAAACAAATGCTGCGTCAAACTCTAGCCCTTTCGCCATATAAATGGGCAGGATATAGGTACCTGCACCGATTTCGCCCGTGTTTTCACCCACCAGACGAACATCGGTTTGAGAGGAAATACGGTGGTACAGCTCGCGCGCTTGCGTGAAGCTTTTGCAGAGAACTGCCATAGAGCCAAAGCCCTGCTCTGTGCATGCAGCAAGGTCGGTGAGCAGCTGCGCGTCCATTTCGTTTACAGCCTGTGCCGAGCGAATCTCCGGCTCCTGCTCGTGGCGATCAAAACTTACCTGCTGCGTGTCGCTGTCGATAAAGCGGCGGCTGAACGCGTTGATTTCGGTGGAGCAGCGGAAGCTTTTGTTCATGGTAGCGAGCGTGTTTTTGCGTTTGCAGAGGATATGCTGAATCTCCTCGTAGAGTGTAAGGTTCGCCTGTTTGGCTATGGTCTGGTTAACATCGCCCAATATGGTATAACGTGCATTGGGCAGCATCAGGCACAGCATCTGGTAATGGATGGGATAATAGTCCTGCGCTTCATCAATCACTACCTGCTTGATGTTACTGCTGGGTTTTGCTCCCGCCATCTTCAGCTGCAGGTAAAGCAGCGCCATTCCATCGGCATAGCTCACCGTCGGAGCGCATAGGCTTTTACCCATAAAATCGAGTATCTCATCTATATTTTGGGGCAGCGAAAGTTCACCTGCAATACGGTAAAACAGCGCCTTATCTGAAAGAAGTGCTTTGTAGACAGCCATAACATTTACGCGGGTAAAGGCGCGAATCTTGTGTGCCAACACCGTAGTTTCTTTAATCGAGAGGAGTCTTGCCCGCGCTTTTACTTCAAACTGGTGTTCCGGGTGTTCCAGAACAAATTTTTCAAGCTGCGCAAGGCGGGGCTTTTTTGCTTTGTGCAGCTGTTCAAACAGCTTCTCTTCTATTCTGCGCAGCCGCTTCGCAACCGGCATATTCACCCTGCCCTGCAGCAGCTCTTCACGCAGGGCCTGCCGCGTGGCTAAGCATTTTCCGCCATAGTGGATGTCGGGAATTTCAAGCAAGGTACGTTCGTAGTAGGTAATAAAGCGGTCGAGAATTTCACAGAATACAGCCGAAAGCTGAAACTCCATTGCCTCCTTACGCAAAGCCTGCTGTGTTTTATCGGTGTCTGTCATCAGCTGCTCCAGCGTGCTATTACGGCTGGTGAGTGTAATGTGTGCGCCAAAATAGTCCTCAAAGATATCCTCAAAGGTTTTGGTGGCGATGTTCTCCTCCCCGAGCTCCGGCAGCACCCCCGAGATGTATTTTCCAAACAGCGCATTCGGTGAAAGAATGATGATATTATTGGCAGATAAACCACCTGTCAGCCCCTGATACATCAGAAATGCGACACGATGCAGCGCAACCGAGGTTTTACCGCTGCCCGCTACACCCTGCACCATCAGTAGGTCGCTGTCCAGATCTCGGATGATGACATCCTGTTCACGCTGAATGGTCTCCACAATCGTTTTCATTTTGGGCGATGCATTTTTAGAAAGTACGCTGCGCAGCACGTCGTCCATTACATTAACGCTGGAATCAAAATAATAGTCCAGCTTGCCCTTTTTAATCTCATACTGGCGCTTGAGGTTCAGCTCACCCTTGATTTCGCCCAAAGGGGCACGGTAGCTCACCCTGCCCGGCTCACAGCGATAAAACAGGCTTGCAACCGGCGCGCGCCAGTCGTAAACATAGGCATCCAGGCCGTCGTCATCGGCAAGGCTGCCAATGCCGATATAGATTGGCTCGCGGTCATAGCCGTCCTCGGTAAAATCGATGCGTGCAAAGTACGGTGAATCGATCATATGCTCGTACATATGCAGGCGTTTCATCAGCATACGGTAGCTAATGGTTCGGGTTTCGATATTACCAAGCTCTTGATTCGCCTCGGTAAGCTTGTCAAAATCGTGCGAAAAATGCACGGTATTCTCATACATGTGCCGGTTTAATTCCACCAGCTTTTTCTTTTCGGTGATCGCTTCTTCCTGCTGTGCCACAAGGCGGGCCCGTGCAAGACCGGTCACCTTTTGCAGGTAAGCGCTCTCTATTTCAAATTCCTTGTCATAGGTTTGCAAGAAATCTTCCCCCTTTATGCGTATATCTTAATTTCTTATTATACCACATTTTCATCCGCATGCGGTAGTGCAAAGAAAAAAGCCCGCGCCCCGTAGGGCGCGAGCCGTTTGAACAGCCTCGTTATTTTTCGGCGACCGGTGCGGTGTAACGGCGAATCTCCATCGCGGTTGACTGCGGCGGAATGCTGAAGGTGGCAATGCCGTTGTAATAGATGTTGAGCTTGTCACCTGCTTTCAGTTCATCAAGGTTTAAATAGACCTGTGTTTCATCCGAGATGTGAAACACCGTCTCCATTCCCTCGCCCAGCGGCTTTAACAGCAGCGAGACTTTGTCGCTGCCTTCTTGGCGCATAACTTCAACCAGCTCGCCATTGAACACCGAGCGCTCTGCCGGCACCAGTAGGTTAACGGCAATCGCCTTTGCATACTGCTGCTTTTCGGTGGGCTCGCCACCATAGTAAACTTCGAGATATGCATTTTTCTCCAGCTTTTCACGCTCAAAGCTCAGCTTGGTATCTACTGTAATCGCCACAGGCAACGTGGATGGCGTAAAGCCAGTACCATCCACGCTTTTTAGTGTAAGCAATAAAATCTCAGAGCCTGACTCGGTCATGGCATCGATGGAAACTACCGTACCGCGGTACATTGCCGCATCGGCAACTATGAGCTTAGCGGTTTCTTCCTCAATGCTCTCGCTGGATGCTTCACTGCTCGCAGCCATACTTAAGTTATCGGGCTGCGACGATGCCGCTGACTCCTCAGCCTGTGATTGAGAGGGTGTGGTGGTACCACAGGCGGTAAAGGTGAGTGCCATCGCCACACAAAGCGCCACCGTACCGATTGCCAGAATAATTATTCGAAAAAACGTTGCGTTGTATTGATTCATTGAAATTCCCCTTTTCTGTTTTACCGTACAATATCCAACACCATAATAGTAACCCGAAAACAGGAAATTAATGCATTTGCCTGTAAATAATTATTTTTGCAAAGCGGTCATAAAAATTATGTCTTTATGCTCTAAACTTTTCGTTTCCCTTTATCAGCTCCATCATTTTTCATCCAATCTCGGTGCGAATAAAAATTTGTTGTGCGCACAACAAAAAATATGATATGATAAACCAAACTATGAACAAGGAGCCTTTTATTAAATGAACATGATTTGCAAACAACTCGACTATACCGCCTTCCCCATGCTAAA
The DNA here is from genome assembly GCF_032017025.1 of Hydrogenoanaerobacterium sp. NCBI lineage: Bacteria > Bacillati > Bacillota > Clostridia > Eubacteriales > Oscillospiraceae > Hydrogenoanaerobacterium > Hydrogenoanaerobacterium sp. Next base: position 92,158 of record NZ_DALZQO010000009.1, on the reverse strand, counting down.
GCCCCTGTGGACAAAGCTGGTGGAAAACAACAGCAAAAACTCCACCTATTTTTCTGACCTGTATAAAATCTTTACCTTTGAGGTGCGCCAATCTTTTCTCGAAGAAAAAATAGCATCGGGCTGTGAGGTTGTGTTTTTTGTGCTGCTGCCCGAGGAGGGCGGAGAGCCTGCCGGATTTTGCGCGGTCAACTGCAACCGTGCACAAAGCGAAGGCGAGATTGAAATGCTGTATGTAGACGAAAGCCTGCGCGGCGGAGGTTACGGCAAGCTGCTGATGAACAAAGCGCTCGGTTTTTTGGATGAAAGCGGCATTGCCAACCAGAAACTATGCGTGGCATTCGGCAACAATAAGGCAGTCGGATTTTATCAAAAATTCGGGTTCTACCAGTTCACCACCGATATGCTTCGCAAATAAGCGCAATTACCAAACGAGGGCATCCACTGTAAGCGGATGCCCTCGTTTGCTTGTAAGCCTTATCACCGATCTACTCGGTTGCCGTTTTCTCTTTTTCCTCTGTTTTCTGTTGTTTCACAGCATCTAAAAAGCGTTTTGCCAACACACTGTAAAGGTTGTTTTTCATTACATAGTCGCGCCCGCGCTCACCCATAGCAGCACGCTCCGGCTCAGACATCTGTTTCATTGTTCCAATTGCCTTGGCAATCTGTTCACCGGTATTTTCCGGCACAATGATGCCGCAACGCGCAGCCTCCACCGGGTTTTCGGGTACATTCATAGCGCAGACAATGGGGCGCCCTGAATACATATAATCGTAAAGCTTGTTCATGCCCACGCCATAGCGGTATACCTCAAGCGGCAGCGCACCAATGTAAAGACAATCGGCAAGTGCCAGAATGCTCTGTACCTGGTTTTTTTCTACAGCGTCAAGGTACATAATGTTGCTGAGGTTATTCTGCTTGGCATAGCGTTTTAGCGGCGCCTTGTGCAGCCCGTTGCCAACCAGCATATACATGACGTCGCGGTCTGCATCTTTTGCCGATTCCACCAGCTCATCAAGCGCATTGGCGGGGGCAAATCCGCCGAGGTACATCACAATAAAATAGCCCTTATCGCGGTACCGAGCAATTAGGTCAATATGCCGCTGCGGCTGCTTTTTAGGGGCTTCCTGCTCCACAATGCCGTTGGGAATGTAGGTGAAATTACCGGTTTCAAAGCCCAGTTCTTTCATGTGCAAATCAACCTTCGGCAAAATAGAAATGACACAATCGGCGGTACGGTAGGCAAATTTCACTGCACGCCTGAGCGCCAGCATAATAGGGTGATAAGAGCTATAACCGTAAATTTCTATAAAGCTGTCGGGGTGCACATCGTGTACCTCGTATACCAGCTTAGCCTTCGTTATTGCGGCAATTTTACGGGCGGGGTAAATATCAAACGGATAGGTGGACGACGCAATTACAATATCGGGCTTATATTTTTCCGCCAGTAGCTGTACGTTGCGGTTTAAAGCCTGTACAAAACGATATACGTTTTTATAACGCTTGCGGTCATTTTCGGTATAGACGGGAGTTTTGATGAGCACAAAGCGCACCTGCTCAATCACTTTTTCATGAACAGACTCATGAATGGATGGATTTTTGCTGCGCAGATGCGAATAATCGGCTGCAACAATCGTAACATTGTGCCCCAGCTTGTTCCACTCCCGTGCAAGGTAATACGGGCGATACTCCATCCCCATTTCGGGGCTGCCCGCGTAATGATTGATTAACAGAATATTCAAACGCTTTCACCTGCCAGCTTTGCCAGATTTTTCATTGATAAGCGACGCGTAACCCTGCAGCAGCTTTTTACGCTCTTGTTCCCAGCAGTAGCGGGTTTCCACACCGCGCCTGCCGTTTTGACCCAGCTCCGTCGCCCGCTCGGGGGCATTGGTAAGGCTGAGCATTGCCTGCGCAATTTCATGGGTATCAGCGGGGTTTACAAATACCGCACAGTCGATTCCATCCAGCAAGGTACGCCAGTAGGGAAAATCTGACGCAATGGCCGGCAGCCCCGCTGCAAGATATTCCAGCAGCTTGATGGGCACCGATTGCACATAAGCAGGCGTTGGGTGCAGTGTTACCAGCCCCGCTGAGCAGCGGGACATCAGCTCGGCAACCTGTTCTCTGCCCAAAACACCGAGGTAAACGGTGTTTCTTCCGCCCATGCGCCGCACCTTATGCTGAAGATTTTGGGTTTCGAACCGCCCCGCCAGATATAACCGCACTCCTGCCAGAGACGCTGCCTGCACCATTTGCAGCAGCCCCCTGTTTTCTGCAAGCGCACCCACATAGCAAACCGCACGCTCGCGCGGCTGCTGTGCCAAAAGCGGGAATTCAGCGAGTATCGGGTAATTGTGCAGAGAGATTACGTGATTAGTTATGCCCATAAAACGCTGTGCTATGAGCTCGGTAGCACAAAAGATGAGATCAAACCGCCGCGCGGCATAATGCTCCACCCCTGCGGCTCCTCCTGCCGCACCGCCGCGCAGGTATTTCGGTATCCACTGCTTGCCGTGAATCTGCTTGGGCAGGTCTTCGTGTGCATCGTAAATTACCTGTATGCCGCGGCGTTTCAGCCACAGCCCCGCGGGCAGCAGCTCGGGGTCGTGCAGGTGGCAGATGTCGGGGTGCTGTGCCAACGCGGCACGGGCATACCGCAGCCACGAGCCCGCAATGCGCCCCACCCGGTTTTGCTCCACCGGTACCCGAATAAAACGGACACCGCTTTTGTCGCCGCTGTATTCATGGTTGAGCAGTGTAATGTCATAGCCCGCCTGCACAAGGGTAACCGCCTCCTTGTGAAAGATACGCACATCGTCATGCGGGTGCACGCTGGTACAAATCACAACCCGCTTCATCCGTTGAACAGCCCCTTTCTCTGTATGCGCTGATAGCGCAGATGCAGCAACATCAGTAGCGCGAACAGGTAGAAAAATTTATCGTACAGCAGCCCATAACGGTTGGAGACTAAACTGTTCAGCACCACAACCGCAAGCGCATTGCCGTAAAGCACCGCGGCAGTAAACGATTGAAACGCCAGCACTACACATGCCCATATCAGTGAACCTACCAGTAAAATGCCCAGCGCTGCCTTGATAAAGCCGCCGTTAAGCAAATCTGCCAACACAAAATTATGCGCCGAAAGCAGCCCCTTTTTGCCCTCGAGATGCTCATATTCTTTGGCAAGCTGTTCGTTTTCCACCTCGTCGTACAAAGCGATGTCGTAGGCAAAGCCTTTTCCGATTAGCTTTTCGGTGAAGGTATAGCTTTGGAATTCATTCCATGCAATGCCCCAAATTAGTTGGCGTTTTGTAAGCAAATTGCCCTCCGATACCGTTTCGTAGCGATCGGCGGCGCTGCCCTCGCCGGACCCACCGCTGCCGGATGGACCGTAGGAGCCATATTGATTATATTGCTTCTGCATATAGCCCTGCATCGCCATAGTGCCAAACCAAAACAGCGCTCCGGCCGCCACGGTTACCGCCATCATAGCAAGCAGCCCTTGCCAGCTTCTTTGGCGCAGTAAAAATACACACAACCAAAACGCTAAAATCAGCGGCAGCATTAAAAAGACGCGGCGCGAAGCGGAAAGATAGAGCACAATCAAGGTTACAGCGATATCTAACGTGAACAAAATGCATACAAGCGGGGTTCGTTCTGCGGTGATAAACAAATAAAACATACACAAAAAGCCAAGCAGCAGCGTGGTAGCAAATACATTGTAATCGCGCCGTAAGGTGAGGCGCAGGGTGTAGGGGATAGGAAAGATATGCAAAAGCAGGTAGTTCACCAGTGTAAACAGGGCGGTTACCCCTGCTGCCAGCCCAAGAGACCATAAAATAGAGCGCAGCTTTTGAATGCTATCCACATACACGAGCACACAGCCCGATAAAAACAGCATGAGTACAACCACCTTGTACTTTTCTATGCCAAGCTGCGGCATCGCCGAGTAGGCGATACCAAGCAGATCACAAACGAGGTATAGAAGCAAGAACACCGGCACCAGCCAGAAGCCACCGAAGCGCCCCGTAACGTCACGCAGAAAACCCGCTGCGTCAAGCCGCCCCCGGTCGATGAGCACAAGCATAAACAGCGCCGCGAGAACAATCAGCAGAATATCAAATATATAAAAGCTGTAGGTTGCCGCAAGCTCGAACAGCATTACAGCAAGCGTGCATTGCAATACAAAGCCAAACAGGCTTTCGCGGTCACGTAAAAATTGTGGCATCAGCATTTTCTCCTTCGTTTTACAAGTTTGGCCGCATACGTTAAAAAGATAAGATAACAGGCGGTGAGCAGAATGGTTTGTAAAATCAGGTATGCATTCAGTGTCAGCGGCTTGATGATATAGAATACCGCAGGCAGCACTGCGGCAATCAGCAGACTAGACTGCCATAGCATGGTGGGCATCTGGCGCCCCAGTACAATACCGGTAGAGCTGATAGGCGATACCAGAAAACGCACCGCAAAAAGTGGGATAAGGATGCGGAGCATAACGGCAGATTGTTCCCACTGCGCACCGAACACCAACCTTACCAAAGGTGATGCGATGATAAACAGCAGTGCAAACATCGGCAGAGAAACTGCTGCAAGTGCTGCGGTAACACGCCAAAACACCTTGCGCACATCCCCGCTGTTTTGATGAGTATCGGTAAGCTCTTTGGTAAATATCTGCCCGGTTGTGGTAGAAATCAGTGTGAGCGGAACCGCCAACACACGGTTGATGAGGGAGTAATACCCGAGCTGCTGTGCAGAATAGAACGCCGCGAGAAAAAAGCTGATACTGCTGAATGCCGCGGTATTGCATAGCGCACCGGGCAGCGTATATTTGGGAAAAGCATCGTAACGGCGCGCAACCGCCCTAAGGCTCAGTGCAGGCAGCTGGGTAGAATCCGGCTGCGCACTGCTTTGCTGAAAACCTTGTTTCGCTTGTGTATGATTACGGCAATGGGCGGCGACCTTTCGCCACATAAGCAGGCAGGCTACCCCATAAGCGATTGTTTGCCCCACAGTAAGTGCAAACGCACCCAGCCCTACGTAAAACAGCACAAGCTGGACGGCGACCATAGTCAGCGACTTAAAGATGTTGGCGGCAGTGATTCTGCGGTAACGCAGCAGGCGCGTATTGTAGTAGGTGAGTGCCGAGTGCATCCCCGTAAAAAATGAGCCGAGCGGCAGAAAATACAGCCAGCCGCTGCTTTGTACGCCAAATGTGGCTGATATATTCCCCGCAAACGGCAGCGCCAGTGCAATGGCAAGTGATAACACAATGCTGAGCGCAAAACAAAGCCGAAACAACGAAGCCGCTTCTTCATCCGTTCTTGCCGTAAGAATGGCAAAATCATATTTTAGGCATACAAGCTGTGACAAAATGTTTACCGCGCTGACAAACAGCGCATATTCGCCGAACTGTGCCGGTGTATACAGGCGGGCAAGCAATGGGGACGCCAATACCGGCAATGCCTGTGCCACTACCGAGCCGGAGAGCAGCACCCCGAAATTGCGCAGAAAGGAGCTTTTCGCCACGTTTTTCAGCAGTGACTTTGCGCGCTGCATCATGGCATACTCCCTTGTTCCCGCTGCTGTCCAAAGGTGGGCACCAGTGCGCGCACCGCGTCAAACAGGGGTTCTGCGCCCCCTTCTTGTTGCACCGCGTCATGCAAATGATTCAGCTGCCGGCGCAGCAGGTCTTCATCGGTTTGCACAGGCTTATTGATATAAATTTTGTCGCTGGCCGTTTTGTCGGTATCCTCCTCGGCAAGGCGCAGCTCTTCAAACAGTTTTTCGCCGGGGCGCATACCGGTAAACACAATTTGTATGTCGCGCTGCGGTATATACCCCGAAAGGCGTATCATATCACAGGCGAGGTCGTAAATCTTTACAGGTTCCCCCATATCGAGCACAAAAATTTCGCCGCCTTTTGCCATCGCCCCAGCCTCCAGCACAAGCTGCACCGCTTCGGGTATGGTCATAAAATAGCGGCGCATATCCGGGTGCGTAACGGTGACCGGCCCGCCGCGTTCAATCTGTGCCTTAAAGTGCGGCACCACACTGCCGCAGCTACCCAGAACATTGCCGAAACGTACCGCTGCAAAACGGGTGTCGCCCTGATGATCAAGCATTTGGATGCACAACTCTGCAATGCGCTTGGAGGCACCCATAATATTGGTTGGGTTTACTGCCTTATCGGTGGAGATCAGTGTAAAACGCCGCACACCGTTTTTCATTGCGGCTTTCGCAGTGCTCAAGGTGCCGAATACATTGTTTTTGATTGCCTCTTTTGGGTTCAGCTCCATCATAGGCACATGCTTGTGAGCGGCTGCATGAAACAGCAACTCGGGGCAGAACTCGGCCATCACTTCGTTCAGGCGGTCGTCATCGCGCACCGACCCTACGCATAGGCGATAGCGCGCCGGGTCAAAATTTTCGCGCAGCTCATTGTCCAAGGTGTACATGCCGTTTTCATGAATATCAAAGATAATAAGCAGCCGTGCTCCCATTGCAAGCACCTGTCGGCACAGCTCTGAACCGATAGAGCCGGCACCGCCTGTAATCATGACGCAGCGCCCGGTTACAAACTCACGCAGCAGCGACTGATTCAAATGTACGCTGTCGCGTCGGAGCAGGTCTTCGAGACAAATATCGTTGATGGCGGCGGTATCAAGCTTATTGTTCGCAAGGTCTTCAATGCTGCCGAACCGCTTTAAACGGCAATTCTGCTCGCGGCAGTCTTCCATCAGTTTAGACAGCAAATTGCGTGGAAAATGCTCAATGGCGAGGATTAGCTGCGTTGCGTGGGTGCGGCTGATAATTTCGGGGAGCTCCTGTGCTGTACCCAATACCCTTACATGCTGCACTTTCACTCCGCGCAGCTTGGGGTTATCATCCACAAATCCAACAACACGCATGCGTTCCTTAGGGTGGCTGATCAGCCGCTCGCACAAATAACGCCCCACTTCACCCGCACCATAGATAAGCACCCGCTCCATCGTACCACGGTCAATCAGCCCCTTGTAGCGTGCGCCAAAAAGCCGTACCAGCCGCACCGAAAGGCGTATGGCAAAGAGGAGCATCACCAGCAGCAGCGACTGTATTATCATTACCTCAAAGGGGATTCCAAGGCGGAGAAAGCGGTCGAGCAACAGCAGCAGGATTTCGGTGCCTGCCACTGCAAACAGCAGACGAACACTGTCTGCCACCGAAAACGCAGGCAGATAGCTACCACAGCCAAACAACAGCTCCAGCCCCATTAGAATAAGAAAGGTCGTGAGGATATATCGGTTTTGATTTTGCAGATAAAACTCGGGAATGTCACGCACAAACCCGAATTTGAGACGAAACCCAATCCAAACCGATAAGGCTGTCGCCACCAAATCAAATGCGGCTATGCGCAAAGTTAAAATCATACTACGCCGCTGCATCATCCTCGCTCCTTTCGTTTTAAAATGCAATTTACCTGTACTAGCATGTGAAAAATTCCCGAAGATATGCTTTTTTCAAAAAATTGCGTAAAAAAGTGAGCCTCTGAACCGTAGTAAACCAAAAAGAAAACATAAGAAATACACCCTCCGTTTGCAGCGGAAGGTGTATCATAAATTATAATAATCAGCTGAATTTTATGGCACATTTAGTCCTCGTTGATGAATGCGTCATGAATTGCATTGAGCGCTTTTTCGGAATCCTTAAGCTCAATGAGCACCGAAATTTTAATCTCACTGGTGGAGATCATCTGGATGTTGACACCCGCCTCAGAGAGTGCCTCAAACATTTTGGAGGCAACGCCGGGGTTACTTTGCATACCTGCGCCAACCACAGAAACTTTGGAGATATTATCATCGCATACAACAGCATGTGCGTTCAAATTTTCTTTAATCGCATCCAGAATTTCGATTGCGAGGTCTTTATGCGAACGAGAAGTTGTAAAGCTGATGTCTTTGGTACCGTCGCGGCCGATCGACTGAAGAATAATATCGACGTTGACCTTTTTCGCAGCCAGCTGAGAGAATATTTTAAACGCAACACCCGGTGTATCGGGTACGCCAATGATGGAAATACGAGCGACGTCATTATCACGCGCCACACCTTTGATTAACATTTTCTCCAATTTAATAACCTCCTTAATCTGTGTGCCGGGTTTTCTTTCCAGACTGGACAGTACCTCCATGGGTACTGAATATTTTTTAGCCATCTCCACCGAACGGTTATGCAGAACATTTGCGCCAAGCGACGCAAGCTCCAGCATCTCGTCATAAGTAATTTCATCCAGCTTTTGTGCATTCGGTACAATGCGCGGGTCGGCAGTGTAAACGCCGTCCACATCGGTATAAATTTGGCAATTGTCGGCATGCAGTGCAGCTGCAATCGCCACTGCGCTGGTATCTGAGCCGCCGCGGCCGAACGTTGTAATATCGTCGTAGCGGTTGATGCCCTGGAAACCCGCTACAATTACAATATTGCGCTTACCAATCTCGTTTTCGAGGCGCTCCTTGTTAATGCGGCGAATTCTTGCTCGGGTGTGGCTGGAATCGGTTAAAAAGCCTGCCTGCCAGCCGGTGAGAGATTTTACGGGAAAGCCCATTTTATCAATCGCCATTGCCAGCAGTGACATTGAAATCTGCTCGCCTGCAGACAGCAGCACGTCCATTTCACGCTGAGATGCATTGGTATTGATTTCCGCAGCCTTTTCGATTAAGTCGTCGGTGGTATCACCCTGTGCAGACACTACGGCGATTACGTCGTTGCCCTCTGCATAGGTATCGGTGATAATCTTTGCCACGTTAAAGATACGCTCGGCATTTGCAACCGATGTGCCGCCAAATTTCTGAACAATCAGAGCCATTGTCTTACCTCCTAAATCTTTGCGCGTATATGAAAAAACGAATCGCAATTAGCTTACTTTATTATATTACAATCAAAGCCGATGATTGACAATATTTTTCTTAAAAACGTCAGTTTCGGGGGGGACCTGTCTTAAGTATTAAGGAATGATTCTTGCCCCGACGTTATCGATGGAGAGTACATTTACCTTCCAGCCGGTAAAACCGTTCTGTTCCAAAAATTCGCGTACAATGCCTTCAAACTCAAAGTTGCCCGAGCTGATGATGGACATCAGCGTGCTGCCCGCGCCGCTGATGTAAGAAGCGTAGGCGCCATGCTTATAGCTCATTTCGAGCACGTCATGCGCACCGTTGATGAGCGAAAGCCGGTAAGGCTGATGCAGGCGGTCATCTGCTGCAATGCGCAGGTTTTGGTAGTTGCGTGAATACAGCGAAACAGACATCAGTGCCGCACGCGAAAGGTTAAACACGCCGTCTTTATGCGGAATTTCCTTGGGCAGCGCTTCACGTGCAAATTTAGTTTTCAGCTCAAAGTCGGGGATGATTGTGACAAAGCGCAAATCCTCCGCAATTTCTTGCTTTACGTAGTAAACCTTACCGTTTTCGAGCACCGCGGTAACTAAACCGCCAAGCAACGCAGGGGTGGAGTTGTCGGGGTGCCCCTCCATTGTCGCCGCAATGTTGACAAGGTCGCTCGTACGCAACGGGTTGCCAAGCATAGCGTTCGCACCCACCAAGCCACCTACAATACAAGCAGACGAACTGCCAAGGCCACGCGCCATAGGGATGTTATTGACCTGCTCAATGCGCACACCCTGAAGCGGTTTATCGCAAAGGTCGTAGATATATTTTACACATTTGTAAACGAGGTTGCTTTCATCGGTGGGTATTTTTACTCCGTCCTGTGCAACAATCTCGACCCTATCGTGCTCTTCTAAATTCACATAGTTGTACATCGAAACCGCAAGCCCCAAACTGTCAAAGCCAGCACCGATATTAGCACTGGTAGCGGGAATCTGTACCTTTATCATATAACAATAGCCCCTTTTTTGTGGAATGATTAATAGCCCAGCACTCTTACCTTGCCAAGCACCTGTAAGCCCTTCTCTGCAACCTGCTCAAGCTTTTGGCTCACCTCACGCTCGGTAAGAACCGGCGAAATAAACGCAAATTCATCGTCTATACCGCTGCGGTAGATAGGCTTTATCTCACCGAACAAATCGCCGATCACTTTGGTTGCTTTGTCAAAGTTGTCGTAGCCGATGCGTACATACATGCTCACTTCGGCATCCAAGTAATCGGTGACCGTATTATGGGCGGGGTTATCCTCCCAGCGCAGCGAGGTGCTGCTGTGCTCCGCCTTGGCCGCGTCTACAATGTCTGCCACTACAGCCGATGCGGTGGGTAGCTTGCCCGCACCCTTGCCATAAAACACCACATCACCCGTTGCATCGCCACGTACCAACACTGCGTTAAACACATCATCCACGCTCGAAAGCTGGCTGTCGCTGCTTACAAACGCAGGGCTAACCATAGCGGCTACCTTGCCATCGGGCAGACGTTTTGCCCGGCCGATCAATTTGATGACGCCGCCCCAGTTTTTGGCGTATTCCACGTCCTCAAGGGTAAGCTCGGTAATGCCCTCGGTGTAAACCTCGTCGGGGTACACATGCTTGCCAAAGGCAAGGGACGCCAAAATGCAGATTTTACGACAGGCATCGTGCCCTTCCACATCCGCGGCGGGGTTGCGCTCTGCGTAACCAAGCTTCTGAGCCAATGCAAGGGCATCTGTAAAGGACATCTGCTCGCGAATCATCTTCGTTAAAATAAAGTTGGTGGTACCGTTTAAAATACCGGCAATCTCGTCGATTTCATTCGCAACAAGGCAGGCATGCAGGGGACGGATGATGGGAATGCCACCGCCAACGCTTGCTTCAAAAAAGAAGTTGACATCATGCTCGTTTGCAACCTTCAGCAGCTCTGCGCCCTTTGCCGCAACCAGCTCTTTGTTCGAGGTGACAACACTTTTACCCGCCTCCAGGCAACGCTTCACGTACGTAAAGGCGGGGTCAAGCCCGCCCATAACCTCAACTACAATGCTGATTTCAGGATCATTGACAATCAGCTCAAAATCTTTGATAAATTTATCTGCATAAGGTAAATCCGAAAATTCACGCAGGTCCAGTACATACTTAATATCCATCTCTTTGTTTGCCTTGCGCTCCATACTTGCACGGTTTTTATAGAAAACTTCGAGCACACCTGAGCCAACCACACCGTGCCCCATAACTGCTATATTCAACATTACGTTATCCTCCAATTTAAGACAAAATAATAAAGGTGCCCTTGCGTTTTTGCAAAAGCTTTCTGGTTAACTGCCCGATAACAGCTTTGCATCCACTACACCGGTAAGCGCTCTGATTTGTAAAACCAGCTCCTGCTCCGTGCAGTTAATCGAGTTAATCTTTGCTGAAATTGATACATGCGCAACCGAGTCCACCGGAATGTTCTGATTGAGCGTTAATATATTCGCACCTGAGGTGTATAGCTGCGAAATCACCGAGGAGAGTACTCCCGGCTCATCGGCAAGTGTTGCATAGATCGTAACAATGTTATCACTCATTTTGCTGTTGTACTGTTGCACACAATCTTTGTATTTGTAAAAAGCACTGCGCGAAATACCTGCAAGCTTTGCCGCCTCGCTTGAGCTTTTCGCCTTACCCTGCGCAATCATTTTTTTGGCAAAAACAACCTTCAAAAAAACCTCCGGCAGTACATCCGTATCCACAAGAAGGAACTTTGGCTTATCCATTGTTTGTACACCTCCCAAGCACATTTGTATCGTTGTGATATACACTATAACATTCTATGCCGCATTGCACAATTTTGAATTCGGCTTATAATCCCAGATTCATCCTCATAATGGGGCATTTTCGAAAGATACATTGGATTTCCTTCTGTTCTCTTCCGTTTTCAAAATGTTATAAAGCTATCGTCTATTATTTGTTTACTTCTAGGCTAAATTTTGGTTAGATTCACACTAAAGTGCATCTCTGTAAGAAATAAAATTTTACTTGCCTGTTTTTGGGGTATCTATCGCTTCATAATTACGGCACCGATAGGAATATTATAATAATGTTCACTGAACAAATACAATTTTCAAATCGCATTTGCAAAAGTCCGTATTATGCGAACTTTCGGTGGCAAAACACATCTGTTCTGCAGGCATCGATAGAAAGCGGGGTGAGATTTTTGACACTGGACGGCAAGCTTAAATTTTTGGTGAATACGTTGTATACAATGGTTGTGCTGGCACTCACTTTTTTTGTATTAAAGTACTTAATTTGGTGGCTACTGCCGCTGGTGCTGGGCTTTCTCATTGCATTTGCACTAAAGCCTGTTGTGAACGCTGTGTACCGAATGTCCAGTGCTACGCGCCGTTTCTGCGCGATAATGGTACTGCTTTGCGCCTATACCGTACTGTTTGCACTGCTTTGGCTGGTGCTGCTGCGGCTGATAACCGGTTTGCGCGGGCTGTTTATTTCACTGCCACAAACCTATAATACCATTATTGCACCCAGCGTAACAAGCCTAAGCGCACAAATCTCTGCTCTGCTCGAACCGTTCTTTCCCGAGTTGGGCGCACAATTCGCAAACCTTTCCGATATGATTACCGAACAGCTAGGCAACTTCATCAGCGGTGTTTCCGACCGTCTTATCGAATCGATTGGCTCGATTGTAAAGGCAATCCCCGCATTTATGCTTACATTTTTATTTACGATTCTTTCGTCGTTTTTTATCTCAATGGATTATACCAACGTCGTAAGCTTTTTGGCACGATTGGTACCCAAACAGCACCGTAAAACGCTTTTCGCACTCAAAGATTTTCTTGTGACAACGGTGTTCAAATACGCGAAAGCATATTTGCTGCTGCTGCTCATCACATTTACAGAGGTTTGGGCGGGGCTGGGGCTGCTTCGTGTACCGGGCAGTATCTATTGGGCGGTGGGCATTGCGGTGGCAGACCTGCTGCCTGCCATCGGCACAGGGCTTATTCTTATCCCGTGGTCGGTGCTTTCCTTTGCACAGGGTGACAAATTTCTTGGCATTGGTCTGCTGGCATTGTACGGGGTCATCACCGTAGTACGCAACCTCATTGAGCCTAAAATTGTGGGGGATAACATCGGTCTCCCCCCACTTGTCATCATCACCTCTATGTTTTTCGGGCTTAAGCTGTTTGGCGCGGTAGGCATGTTTTTAGCACCAATCTTCGTTTTAATCTTAAAATTTTTAAACGACACCGGCAGGGTCCACCTGTGGGAAATTCCACCCAAACAAAAATAATCCCCTCTATCCAAACGGATAAAGGGGATTTTTTACGCTTAGCGAATCTCTTCGGACTCAATTGCACCGCTGTGGAGGGTGCAGTTGCCGGGAAGAGCGCTCTCTTTATACCAACCGTTTGCAGTTTTGGGGCAGGATGGCGTTGCAAGATCGCCCGATTCGGTGCAGTATGCCTTTTGAACTACACCGCCGCTGGTTGGGAACGCCTTGTTCGCCTGACCTTTGCTTACTTCTGACATAACACGCTGCCAAATTTGTGGCGGCGGATAGGGGCTGTATCTTGGAATGCCTGCGTTTTCTTTGTCGTAGCCAAACCACACGCCCGAGACATAATATGGCGTTCCGCCAACAAACCATTGGTCCTTATCCATACTGGAGGTACCGGTTTTACCCATGGTGGGGAGATTACTCAGCCTTGCATTAGAGCCTGTACCGCCGGTTACCACGCTTTGCAGTAGTTTGTTCATCACTTCGGCGGTGTCTTCAGAAATAACACGCCTCGGCACATCGTCTGCTTCCAAAAGAACGTTGCCTTGGTTATCCACCACCTTGGTGTAGGAATGCGGCTCATAATAGAGCCCTCCGTTGCCGAATATCTGGAACGCCGCTGTCATATCCAGTACCGAAATACCGCCGCTCATGCCGCCCAAAGCAAGCGGAGAATAGTCGATGTCGTGCTTTGGGTCGAGCGTATTGATATTCAGGTTATTTTTAAGGAAGTCAAACGACACCTGCGGGGTGAGCATATCCAACGTTTTGACGGCAATGGTATTAACCGAGTTCTGAATCGCTCTGTCGATTGTGAGCATACCGTCGTATCTGTTGTAATAGTTAGTAGGCCACGGAGTACCCGCTACCACCTTTTTCTCAACAATATTTCCATCCTCGTCCTCTTCTTCCACAGTTTTTATCACATCGGAAGCGCGAACAAGCTGCCCATTGACGAGATAGCCGAACGGGCTGTCGTCGGTTAGGTAAGACCAATGTATTAGATCAAGGTCGAGTGCAGGGGCATAAACCGAAATCGGCTTGATCGATGAACCTGTCTGGCGTACGCCGTCGGTGGCAAGGTTAAAGGTACGGTCACCGGTTTTTTCACCCCTGCCGCCCGCAATACCCTTGATGTTGCCTTGATAATCCATAATTACCATGGCAGACTGCGGCTGCTTGTCGCCAAGGCTGTTGCCGTATGCCTTTCCGCCATTGGTGATGTAATAGCCGGTTACTTTTTGAAAAATGGATTTCTGCGGGTCGTAGTTGATTTCGTTAGTAATAAATCTTTCATCGAGAATATTCTGAACTTTCTCATCAACTGTGGTGTAGATGGAGAGACCGCCGTTGTACACTAGGTCCCACGCTGCCTGTTTTTCATAGCCAAGCTGGGTGCACATATCGCTGATGACTTCTTCAATTACATAATCGACGAAATAAGTGTAAATATCGGAACGGGTTTGTTGCGCCGTGCTGGATTTGATGACAAGCTCTTGATTTTTGGCAGCCTCATATTTTGCTTCGAGCGCTTTTTTCTCGGCCGCATACTCACTTTGGCTAATTCTTCCGCCAACTACAGGGCCATACTCGGTTTTGGCCTTTCCGTCAAGCCTTGCTTTGAGCATGGTCAGCTCAATATCCAGCATATTGTCGAGCACATATTTACGCCTGACTCGGTTGTTTTCCTCATGGCCAAGCAGCTCATATTTGCTGGGGTTTTGCGTAATCGCAATAATAGCCGCACATTCGGCAGTATCCAATTCACCTACATCTTTATCAAAGAACAGGTTTGCAGCCGCCTGTACGCCATATACGTTGTTGCCCGTTGTGGCCGTATTCAGGTACGCTTCCATAATATCGTCCTTGGAATACTCTTTCTCAAGTGCCAATGCACGAAAGATTTCCTTAAGCTTACGGTCGATACGCACCTGCTTGTCGCCCGAAATGTTTTTGATCAGCTGCTGCGTTATGGTTGAACCGCCCGTTGTTTCACCGCCCACAACCATGTTGAGAAACGCCTTAAAGGTCATCTTCCAGTCAACACCTTGATGTGTCTGAAAGCGTTTGTCCTCGGCTGCCATTACGGCAAGCTGCATCTCCTTTGGAACTTTATCAAAATCTACCCAAATTCGGTTTTCGTTGCCTTTTATCACCTGTAGCGGGTAATCTTCACCCGTTTCGGCGTTTTGTGCATATAATGTGGTTGTGTAGTTCAGTTCCAGGTTACGCAGATCAAATTCGGTCTGGTCATCGAGAAAGTTTACAATGTACACCGTCATCACCGATGCCACAATAGAACCTGTGATTACCATAATCAAAAAAATGGTGACAAACGTTTTTCCAATGATGGAAAGCGTGCCTTTTACTCCCTGCATTACCGACATACTTTGCGGCTTTTTGCGGGGAGGACGATTTGTATTGTTTTGGCTGCCCGCTGCATTTCTGTTGCCCTGTGCATTTGGATTCACAGGACGCCGCGGACGTTCCGGCAAATTGTTATTAGAACCCATAGGTTTTTTCGCCCCCTTGTATTCTCTAGTATTATACCATATTCCAAAACTTAAATGTTAATTTTTTTAAAAGGAATTGGCTGTCAAAATTTTTTCATACAGCACATTTCGCAATAAATTGATATTAAGATAAATTTTTTGTTGTTTGCATAGCTTTTTTGTTTTTCGCCCAGAATAGGGTTAAAATAAGTTTTATCAGAAAGGTAGGGACGCTTTGATGCGCACAGGATTACCTGTCACCATGCTATCTCTTGTTGCCGCTGTGGCACTAAGCTTTGCCCTTGTAAAGTGGTCGACGCCCAATCAGCCCGTCCCCATGAATCAGGAGGCCCAAGCAGTGCCGATTGAAAACTCTGCCGACTACGAATATTTACTAAAAGATTACCGCGGCAGGCTTGCTGTTTTTCACCGTGGTGCTACCGACCCAGACCTGATATTCGATGTGTATATTCAAAGTCTGCCCGATTTTGACCGCGGGCAACTTAAAAATGGCGTTGCAGCAAAAGATTATTCCGAGCTGGTGGCATTAATTGAAGATTATACAAGCTAGCGGGTTGAAAAACACCGGCCTTTTCTGTACAATAGCATTATAGCTTTTTTGGTAGTAAACCGGAAAAGTAAGCATTGGCAATTGCTGTAGCATACAGAAAGGAGCATCACCTATGAAGTTTCATTTTGCACACAACAATCTGAACGTTTTAGATTTGGAGAAATCTCTTGCTTTTTACAAAGAAGCGCTCGGGTTGCATGAGGCACGGCGTAAAAACGCGGAGGACGGTAGTTTTATTCTGGTTTATCTCACAGATGAGAATGAGAACTATCAGCTTGAGCTGACATGGCTGCGTGACCGTCAGGACCCGTACAACCTGGGAGACAATGAAATTCACCTCGCGTTCACCACCAATGATATGGAAGCGGCACATGCAAAACACAAAGAGATGGATTGCATCTGCTTTGAGAACCCCGCTATGGGCATCTACTTTATTTCCGACCCCGACGGCTATTGGCTGGAGGTAGTCCCCCAAAGAGATTGATATGTTTACAAAAGAGGCGCTGAGGCGCCTCTTTTTTTATTGCTTTTTCGGCTGAGAATAACAATATGGCTGAAAAATTTACCTCCGTCTTTTTTACTTACCGTTTTCATATAGTTTTATAAAGTGCTATAGAATGCCTGCTGAACAAATTAAAAATACAACAGCAGCGAGAGATCGACGGTATTTTTGATTTGTTCAAGTGCAAGGGTTTTTATGTAAAAGCATAGAGCCCCTTGTACCTTGGATTTGGGACAGTGGTTTCAAATCCAAGCAGGAGATGAATCAATATAGAGGAGGCGGCGGCTTGGATTTTTTATTGAGAATCAACCAACGTATTAACGGTGTGGTATGGGGCCCCGCCATGCTTATTCTTCTGATTGGTACGGGCGTATACTTTTCGCTTTGTACGGGTTTTTTCCAGTTTACTCATTTCCGGTGCATGCTTCGCGTGACGCTTGGGGGTATCTTCAGTAGAAGAAGGGACAAAAGCCGTAAGGGAATCTCTCCGCTTCAGGCGGTTTCCACCGCACTTGCTGGCACCATGGGTGTGGGAAATATCACAGGGGTTGCAACCGCAATCTCTCTGGGCGGGGCAGGGGCAATTTTTTGGATGTGGGTCAGCGCACTGTTCGGTATGATGACGAAATACGCCGAGGTTGTGCTTGCTGTAAAATTCCGGGGTACCGATAAAAACGGGGCGCATTACGGCGGCCCCATGCTGTATTTAAGCAAAGGGTTGCACGCACCTGTTTTGGCTTGGGTGTTTTCACTGCTGTGCGTTACCGCAAGCTTTGGCATTGGCAACATGACGCAGGCAAACGCAATTTCAGGCGCAATGCTGGCAAGCTTTTCAATTCCGGTATGGGTATCGGGCGTTGCAGCAGCTGCTGTCGTAGGGCTGATTGTAGTCGGCGGGCTGCGCCGCATCGCAACTATCACCGAGCTTACCATTCCGCTCATGTCCGTGCTTTACATCCTGTTTGCACTCATCGTAATCGGTAAAAATATTATGGCGGTGCCCGACGCGCTCTCTCAAATTGTACAAGGTGCATTTAACACGCGCTCTGCTCTGGGCGGCTGCGGCGGCTACAGCATTGCCAGGGCCATGCATTACGGCTTTGCGCGCGGGGTGTTCTCGAACGAGGCCGGGCTTGGTAGCGCACCCATTGCACATGCTGCCGCCGATACCGACAGCCCCGTTCAGCAGGGCATGTGGGGTATGTTTGAAGTGTTTGCCGATACCTTGGTGTGCTGCACGCTTACCGCTCTGGTGCTGCTCACCACGGGTGTGCTTGAACTGCCACTGGAGGGCGGTGCTATGACCTCCGCGGCGTTCTCGCATTCGCTGGGCAGCCTTGGGGGCGTATTTGTATCAGTTTCGCTGGTGTTCTTCGCAATTTCGTCAATGCTGGGCTGGTGCTATTACGGCGAAGCAAGCTTGCGCCACCTTACAGGCGGCAGCCCGCTTGCAGCATGGGTGTACCGTTACCTGTTCATTTTGCTCATCCCCGTGGGGGCAGTCACACAGCTGGAGACTGT
Organism: Hydrogenoanaerobacterium sp.; assembly: GCF_032017025.1. Classification (NCBI taxonomy): domain Bacteria; kingdom Bacillati; phylum Bacillota; class Clostridia; order Eubacteriales; family Oscillospiraceae; genus Hydrogenoanaerobacterium; species Hydrogenoanaerobacterium sp. Next base: position 73,903 of record NZ_DALZQO010000009.1, on the reverse strand, counting down.
ATGGAGCATTTCAGATACCTTAAACGGACTGATGGCAGTGCCCAACCTAATCGGTATTCTGGGGCTTTCCGGCGTGGTTTTTACCCTGACACGCGATTATATTAAAAAGGAGCATCGCTAAAATCTGTTCACAAATTTATGCTATGATGGCCTTATTCTAACAACGGAGAGGTCATTATGAAAAAAACTGCAACTGTTTTTTGCTATGGCTTTAGTGCGATTGTATTGCTTTTTGCGCTGATTCCATCCATGATTTATGGCATCTGGAACCTTTCTGTAGCGATGATGCTGCTGGTTTCGATTGTGGTAAGCTGCTATGCGCGGTTCTATCGAAGTATACCGCCCAAATGGCGCAGAGCCATCCATCTGCTTTTTGCACTTGGCGGTACGGCTGTGGCAGCTCTACTTACAATGATGCTTCATGCCGCTTATTTTTCCTTGCCCAATGCAGCTGACCCGCCTCAGACTGTGCTGGTGCTGGGGGCTAAAATTCACGAGGATCAACCCAGCCTCATGCTGAGCCGGCGGCTGATGGTTGCCGCCGATTACCTGCAACACAACCCCAATGCTGTTGCAGTGGTCTCGGGCGGGCTGGGAGAGGGGCAAACCTATACCGAAAGCGCGGTAATGAGGCAGTATCTGATAGACCGCGGCATTGCACCGGAGCGCATCTTTGAGGAAAATGCCTCTACTAATACGGGCGAGAACCTCGCCCTGTGTGCCGAGGTGATTGTACAAAACAACCTTGATACCGACGTTGTCATCTGCACCGACGGTTTTCATCAGCTGCGAGCCGCCATCTTCGCGCGGCGGAGCGGTCTTTCACCTTCGGCAATCTCCTCCAAAACACCGTGGGGGCTGCTGCCAATGTACTATGTACGGGAATGGGCAGGGCTTGCAAAAGCAGTTATCTTGGGGACATAGGGAAAACGCATCGGCGCTCGTCAGCCCGATGCGTTTTTTGTTGTATCCGTATTCCCCTCGCTTTGTGCATTGTAATCGATATAACTGTATTTACGGTTGTAATAACCGGTTTCGCTGTCGCGCATCACGGTGCTGCGGTTGCGGGCGAGGAAATTCACCAGCTGGTACACATCCACCCAAATTTCACCGTTTCCGTCCTTCTGCGATTCATCAAAAATAAGCTGCAGCCCAAAGTGCAGGTGCGGCACTTTCATGCCGTTGACATTCTCCTTATCCGAGTAGCCGGTCATGCCGAGATACCCGATGACGTCTCCACCCTGCACCACATCTCCCTCCTTAAGCCCTGGTTGAAACGGCTTATCCTTACGAAGATGTGCGTAATAATAATAGCGCTCACTGTTAAAGCTACGGATACCAATGCGCCAGCCGCCGTAACGGTTCCAGCCCATCACCTCCACGGTACCCGACTCCACCGCAATAATCGGCGTGCCAACAGTCCCCATCAAATCGTTGCCTAGGTGCCGCCTGCGGTAGCCGAATGAGCGCGAATTTCCAAAGTCGTCGCTGTGCCCAAAGCCAAAGCCTTCTGCCACGGGTAAGTATGCCTTCAGCCCGTATTTTTCTACCCAACGCATGTTGCCGTTTTCATCGGGCAGCTCAATTGCATAGTCACCCACCATGCCGCCCACCACCGCGTCGTAGGTTTTGCAGAAATAATTATAATCCTTATACTTCGCAGCCATTTCGTCAAGGCTCTCTCCCGCGCGAACTCGTTCCAAGAGCTTATCCACATCGGCGCTTTTGTAGCTTTTCCAGTTGCCCCAGTAGGTTGCCGCGAGGTAGCCTAGAATGTGAGGCATATCGAGGCCAAGCCCCTCCTCATGTGCCTGCAGGGCCACTTTGTAGGCTTTATCCAGTGCAGACGCGGGTACATTGAACTCTGCCCATTTAATGAAATCTTGCTTCTCTTCCTTTGCCTCATCGGCGAACCCTACAACAGTTCTCACCCCCAGCGACAGCACCGAAACCGTAATGCACACCACCAGAAATACAATAACACTCGCATAAGTCTTCAGACGCAACCCCATCACCTGCAAATACATTTTTTAACAGTGTATGAAAAAGGGGGCGTGTGCTATGCATGCAGCTTCTTTTTTTACTCGGCTACTCTGCAGACAGATAGCCTTTGTCTTGCTTTGAGGCATAATAAGACCAATCGCATAATGATAGAATGCCTGCATTTATTATTAGATAACACAAAAGGCAGCCACAGAATATTCTGCGGCTGCCTTATTGAGCTTAACTTAGTTTTTTTGGTTGAATATTTTCATGATATCGAAGAAATCGGTATCGTCGTCCTCTTCCTCCACCTTTATCGGCTCGGGGGCGGGAGCAACTTCTTGCACGACAGGCCTTGCCTGTGTTGCGGTGGCACGGGAGTTTGCGACGGGCTCACTGGGGGCAGATTTGAACACATAGGGGATATCCATCATGTTCTCCTCAAAGCCTGTAGCAATAACGGTGACCTTCATCTCATCGCTTAAAGTCTCATCGTAGGCAACACCCCAGATGAGGTTTACATCAGGATGAGTCGCCTCGTGAATCATGGAGGATGCTACATCAATCTCTTCCAGATCAATATCGGGCGAAACCGTAAAGTTAACAATAACGCCATGTGCACCGTTGATGGAGGTTTCGAGCAGCGGGCTGGAAATCGCTGCCTGCGCTGCAAGCTTTGCCTTATCTTTACCCGAAGCGCGGCCGACGCCCATGTGGGCAAAGCCGGCATCTTTCATAATAGCGGTAACATCCGCAAAGTCAAGGTTGACCACACCGGTTACATTAATCAGATCAGAGATGCTCTGTACACCCTGGCGCACGACATCATCTGCCATTAAAAACGCATTTGCAAGGGAGATCTTCTGATCAGATACTGTTTTGAGTCGTTCATTGGGAATGACGACCAATGCATCCACCTGCTCTTTGAGCGCAGTAATACCCATTTCGGCCTGCTCGGCCCTGCGCTTGCCTTCAAAATTAAAGGGCTTCGTCACCACACCAACGGTGAGGATGTCCATTTCTTTTGCAATCTCAGCAATAACCGGCGCCGCACCTGTGCCGGTGCCGCCGCCCATACCTGCGGTGATAAACACCATGCTGGTGCCTTTTAGTGCTGCTGCAACCTCATCGCGGCTTTCTTCCGCCGCACGCTGACCTTTTTCGGGGTCGCCGCCGGCGCCCCTGCCCTTCGTGAGTTTCTCACCGATTTGTATCTTCTGCGCCGCCTGTGAGAAAATAAGCGCCTGATGATCGGTATTAACAGATACGAAGTCAACGCCCTGCATGCCGGACTGAATCATGCGGTTAACCGCATTGCCGCCACCGCCGCCTACTCCGAGTACTTTGATCGACACACAATTGTCGTATTCCATATCAATGCTGAAATTGTTAAACATCCAAGGTTTCCCCCTATACAATTTGTGGAGTATGTAAATTAATCAATAATTACAAATTTATATATATTTTACTCTATCATGTTTTCGCTTTCAATTCAATAGCATAGCACAACAAATCCGCAAATCCGGTAATATATTGGCGGTACAATACAAACTGTTGTAGTAAACTCTACCCAATCTCGGGCAGCCCCTGTGAATTTAGTTCCTGCTGGTCTTTACTGCTCTCGTCATCCTCCTCACTGCTTGCGTCAGATGCATCACCGGATGATGACGCATCTGTGCTGCTGTCCTGCTCAGAACTGCCGGAACTGCTTTCATCGGCACTCTCGTCTGATGTGCCCGGCTGCTCACTGCCGTTCTGCTGATAAAGATACTCTGCATACTCGTCCGCCGTCATGTCCTGTGCTTCCAAGTTGACACGGCGTACACGCACCCTACCAGGGTACGACGCATCTATTTTGCCCTCAAAATTATCAGCAAGCTTATCACTGATAACCTTTTGCACGCTTTGTATCTTATAGGCGAGCTGCGCCTCAGAACCAAACTCAATCACAATTTTACCGTTGTACCCGACAACCAAATTAAACTTATCACTCAAATCCAGGTAGTGCACTTGAGTAAAATCGGTTTCATCTGCTGCCTTAAGAAACGCACTCATAATAGATAGCTGTGACGACAGGTTGCCCACCGCCTGCTCGGCGGTTCGCTGCATTTCTTTTCTGGTCTGCCGCTCCTCTGTGGTATCGCCTTCTTTTGCTTTCCCCAGGGCAGCCGCATCCTTACGCATCTTTACCAGCATATCATCAATGGTATTACCCTCATTCAGTGTCAACGCGTTCAGCCCTTTGATAACCGGCAACCCCGGTGTAAGCTCAGTTACCCCGGTTTCGAGTGCTCTTCCCGATGCGGAAATTAATATGTAGGTTTCTCCCTGCTGAATTGCACCTGCCGGTTCGGCTTCGATTACCTGTATGGTTACGGTATCGGGCAGCCCGAATTTTAGACGTACCGACTCAAAATAGCTGTATTCCTTTACAAGGCTATTTGAAATCCCCGAGCGATCGAGCCGAAACATATTGACCCCTTGCACAATTCCAGATGTCTCGATGACCTCTTGCTTACCGTAGCGGCTCAGCCCGACTACCTCGATATTGATCACCTTGAAAAAGACAGTGAATATCAGCACAACACCGATGGTGAGCATAAAAATGAGCACCATAATATAAAGCAGCGCGTTGTTGCCGCGACGCTTGCGTTTGTGGCGCTTAGAATTTTGTGCCCTGCTTTGTTGCTGTGCCGCATAAACATCACTCCGCTGGCGCGGTGCATTTTGCGGGTAACTACCGCTCTGCTGCCGCTTTCGCTGTCCTTTTGTTTTTCTTCGCCTTGTCTCCTGCATAATAGAATATCTCCAATTTATACTTCTGGCTGCGACTAATCTCCGCAGAAAGCTCTCGTAATTTTTGCACCAAGTGCATTCAGCTGTTGTTCGAACTGTTCGTAGCCGCGGTCGATATAATGAACATTGGCTACCTCGGAAGCTCCCTCTGCCGCGAGTGCTGCCAGTACCAGTGCCGCCCCGCCTCGCAGGTCGGTTGCGCTGACCTCGGCGCTGTGCAGCGAGCGAATGCCCTCTACAATAGCCACTCTGCCCTCCACCTTGATATGTGCACCCATACGCTGCAGCTCAATTGCATGCTTATAGCGGTTTTCAAAGATATTTTCCACAAACACCGTTGTACCCTGTGCAATACTCATCATTGCCATCAAAGGCGCCTGCGCGTCTGTCGGAAAACCCGGATAAGGCATGGTACGAATAAGATTCACCGGCAAAAGCCGCTTGTCGCATGAGAGGCTTACTGCATTATTGTAACGCCGCACGATACAGCCTGCCTCTTCAAATATGGGTAAAATGGATTCCAGATGTCGGCAGTCTATCCCCAAAAGCTGAACATTTCCGCCGGTCATCGCTGCGCCTGCAAGATAGGTTGTTGCAACAATGCGGTCTGGAATAATACTGTACTCACAGGGCTGCATCACCTCTACGCCCTCAATGGTAATTGTCCCCTCACCTGCGCCGGATATCTTAGCTCCGCATCGGTTTAGGTAACCTGCAAGGTCAACAATCTCCGGCTCACGCGCCGCGTTGGTAATCACAGTTGTTCCCTTCGCTTTTACAGCTGCAAGAATTACATTCTCGGTGGCACCTACACTGGGGAAGGAAAGCAGTATGTTTGCTCCATGGAACCCCCCGTCTATACTGCAATTGAGGTAACCATGGTCTTCCTCAATTTGCATACCCATCTGCTGCAAAGCAGAAAGGTGCAGGTCGATAGGGCGCTGCCCAATTTCACACCCGCCCGGAAAACTAAGCCTACATGCCCCGCAACGCGAAGCAATTGCGCCCAAAAAAATAATGGAAGAACGCATTTCACGCATCAAGCGGTCGGGTACTTCACTTCGGGCGATTGCCGTGGTATCCACTGTCACCGTGCCGCCTTCACGGCGACATTTGCAGCCAAGATACTTTAGAATTTTAAGTGCATATTCCGTGTCCAAAAGATCGGGGCAGTTGTGAAGCACTGATTCACCTGTACAAATCAGCGTAGCCGCCAATATCGGCAAACTGCTGTTCTTTGCCCCTTGAACCCGTATATCACCGGTGAGCCGGCTGCCACCCTGAATCAAATATTTCTGCATATCGTCTACCTCGCTTTAAGATTAGCTGAGCTTCGCTATAAACCATCTTATGCAGGCAGAAAAAATATGTGAAAACGCTACTTCTAAGCAAGTATATCATAAAAAAGTGGGTAAATCACTTCCAATAATTTACTTTTTGAGTAAAGTGATAATTTCGTTATAGATGCGTTCATTCGAATCTAAAATTGCAATTTTCGAGGCATTTCTTCCAAGCTGTGTCAATCGGTCACGATCGGCAATCATTTTTTTCACGGTATCAATCAGCACCTCACCTGTGAGGTCTTTTTCCTCAATGACACAGGCGGCATCTGCACTTTGCAGCACCATAGCGTTGTAGTACTGGTGGTTGGCTGCTACATTGGGTGATGGAATTAAGATAGATGCCCTGCCCGCCGCCTGCAGCTCGCTGAGCGTAATTGCACCCGCACGAGAGATGACGAGATCGGCAGCCGCTAAGCAGACCGGCATGTCCGATATGTATTCGCGAATGTCGAGATTGGGGTATTCCCTATAATTTTTAATTCCCTGCCTTGCCAGCAACTCGGGCAGCAGGTCAACACCGTATTTTCCGGTGGCATGGATGTGATAGATCTCGCCCGTTTTGCAGTGCCATGCCATAAGCTGGGCAATCGATTCGTTAATGGCACGCGCCCCGTTGCTGCCGCCAAAAGAGAGCAGACATACACGGTCACCAACGCCCATCTTTTTTCGAGCTTCCTCTCTTCCTGCAAAAATAATATCCTGTCGCACCGGGTTACCGGTAACGACATATTCACAATTGGGGTTGAGGTACTGCTCTGCATCGGGTACCGCAAGCAAAATTTTATCGACATGGCGGCTGAGTAGCTTGGTGGTAACCCCGGGGAACGCATTTTGCTCGTGCGTGATGGTTTTGTAGTGCAGCCTTGCAGCCTCGCGCACCACAGGCCCGCTGACGTAGCCGCCTGTTCCCATCACCACATCGGGTTTGAAGTCTTCGATAATCTTTTTGGCGCGTGAGGAAGCAGTGGTGAGGTACAGCACTGCTTTTATATTATTTTGGATGTTGTACCAGTTGAGCTGGCGTTGAAACCCCTTGACATGGATTGGGGCGAAATCAAAACCCGCCTCGCGTACCAGCCGTGCCTCCATGCCGGTGGGATTACCCGCAAACAAAATTGCTGCTTCCGGGCGTTTTTGGCGGATTAACTGCGCAACTGCAATAGCAGGGTTGATGTGCCCCGCTGTGCCGCCGCAGGCAAACAGTATTCTCATAACATTACTCCTTTTCTAATGCCGCGCGGCGTGAAACCGAGAGCACCACGCCCATCTGCGCAAGCAGCATGGTAAGCGAGGTGCCGCCGTACGAAAAAAACGGCAGACTGATACCGGTATTGGGGATAGTATTGGTAACCACCGCGATATTGAGCAGGGCCTGCAAACCCACCTGTACGGTAAGCCCCACCGCGAGCATGGAACCAAACTTATCGCGCGCCTTCATTGCAATCACAAATCCGCGCCATACCAGCAGTGCAAACAAAATGATAATAATCGCCGCACCCACAAAACCAAGCTCTTCACACACAATTGCAAAGATAAAGTCATTTTGCGGCTCAGGGATATACAGATATTTTTGACGGGAGTTGCCAAGCCCCAGCCCCATCAGCCCACCGGACGCTATGGCGTAGAGCGACTGAATGGTTTGGTAACCCTTGCCGCGCGGGTCGAGAAACGGATTGAGCCAATGCTCGACACGTGACGCAGCGTATTCGATAACACCCGGTATCATAACAACAATACCGAGCACCACCACACCGCCGATGATGGCAACCGCAAACCATTTCAGGTCTGTGCCTCCAATAAACATCATAATTGCACCAATGGACAGAATCAAGATTGTACCGGAGAGATGCGGTTCTAAAATCATAAGCCCCGCAACCATGGCAAGGATGGTAACAAACGGTACAATACCGTACTTAAAGGTCTTCATTCTGTCTTGGTTCGCCATAATCAGTTTAGCGAATACCACAACCACCGCAAATTTAGCAATTTCCGACGGCTGGACACTGCCGCCACCCGGCAGCCAAATCCAACGCCTTGCACCGTTGCTCGCTGGCATGAACAGCACAATTACCAGTAGCAGCAGCGTAAAAACAAAAATAGGAATTGCAAGCTTATTGAACCAGCGGTAGTCGAAAAGTGCAGCAGCGATTAAGCCAACAATACCCAACGCTACCCACACCAACTGTTTTTTCACATAAAAGAAGCTGTCATCATTGTGGTAATAAGCGTTTGCGTAGCTTGCTGAAAACAACATGATTAAACCAAAAGTGACAAGCAGTAAAACCAACACCAAAAAGGTGATGTCAATACTGCCCTTTGCCGCTTTTGGTTTCGCCACGGCACTTTCGCGCATTTTCCTGGCTCTGCCCATGTTTCTGCCATCTGCTCTCGCCTGATCCACAATATCATCCTCTCTACTATTCTAAGCTGTGCATCAAGGGCCGGCGTCCGCCTTGCTCCGCCCTCCGTTTAACAAAAGAGGGCGGAGCGCATCGATCTTTCAAGATTACAGTCTGTTCACCGCCAAAACGGAAAGAATACAGCCAACCGCCGCCACGAGCGAAAACAATGCCACAATACGAACCTCGCTGAAGCCGGACATCTCGAAGTGGTGGTGGATCGGGCTCATTTTAAAGATGCGCTTGCCGGTAAGCTTAAAGCTTGCCACCTGCAGCACCACCGAGCCCGCTTCGCAAATATATACAATGCCAATGGGGATTAGAAACGCGGGCAGCCCCACACCATAGCCCATGGCAACCACAAGGCCGCCAAGAAACATGGAACCGGTATCGCCCATAAACACCTTGGCAGGGTAGAAATTCCACACCAGATAGCCAATCATAGCGCCCGCCACCGCAGTGGCAAGAATACTCATTTCATAGAAAGCCAGCATTCCCGTAATAATCATAAAGCAGGCGGAGACCACAAAGGTTACGGACGAAGCAAGCCCGTCAATGCCGTCGGTGAGGTTCACCGCGTTTACCATAAAAATGATAAATAGCATCATAACCGGGTAATACAGAAAACCGAGATCAAGCTGACCGAAAAACGGCAAAGCAATGACGGTGGAGGTATCTCCCCTTACATACAGTGTTGCCAGATATGCTGCTGAAATAAGCGTCTGCATGATAATTTTTTGCAGAGCGGTAAGCCCCAGATTGCGTTTACGCACTACCTTGATGTAATCGTCGATAAAGCCCATAAAGCCAAATGCAAGTGCCATAACAAGCCCTGCCATAAGCCGAATGATATTCATTTCGCTTGTCTGCAAGGCGATATTTTCGCTTTGAAAGTTATAGACGATATAACCCACAGTTACTGCCACCAAGATGCCTATGATGAACAATACACCGCCCATGGTGGGTGTGCCCTGTTTGTTTTTGTGCCACGTGGGGCCGATTTCATTGATGGGCTGGCCATACTTTACCTTGTGCAGAAAGGGTACAAACCAGATCCCCAGAATCGCTGTAACGGCAAATGCAACCACCGCCGTAAGTACAATTACCAATGCATTCATGTTATTTTCTACGCTCCTCATATACTGTCTGAATAACGTCCTCGAGCTTCATGCCACGGCTCGCCTTGAACCACAGAACGTCGCCCTTTTTTGCGTTTGCAATTAAATGACCCGACAGCTTGCGTTTGCTGTCGAAATATTTTGCGTCAGCGACGCCGCCATCCTCGGCTCCTATAATGGTATGCTTCGACATCTCGCCGTATGCGTATACGGCGTCAATACCAAGCTTACCCGCAAGTACACCCACATTGTAGTGCGCCTTACTGGAAATAGCACCCAGCTCCAGCATATCTGCTGCAATCAGAATTCGTCTGCCCGTGCAGCTTCTATCCTTCAGCGTGTTCAGCGCAGCCACAAACGAGTCGGGGCTGGCGTTGTAGCAATCCTCCACAATGGTAATCCCCCGGCAATCCACAATTTTTTGGCGCATACCGGTGGGCGAAAAACCTGCCAGCGCTTTTGCAGCCGCTTCGGGCAGCACGCCCATGAGCACACCCGCGGTAAACCCCGCCAGAGCATTGAGAACATTGTGTTTGCCAATCGTAGGAATCTCTGCCGGAATGCGCCTGCCGCCGTACACAATCGTAAAGCTGGTTGCGCTGTCGGTACCGGCAATGTTTTCGGCACGTACGGCACAATCGGGGTTTTCAATGCCGAAATACACTACATTGAAACGCGGATTGCGGTAGCTTGCCAGCAGGTCATCATCACCGTTTAAGATAAGCGGTGCACCCGCCTTAAGCCCTGCTGCAATTTCGGTTTTAGCGCGGTAGATTCCCTCTCGGCTGCCGAGCCTTAAAATGTGGGACAAGCCGATGTTTGTGATAATTGCGGCATCCGGCTGGGCGCAGAGCGATAGCTCCTCGATTTCGCCGAAGCCCGACATGCCCATCTCCACCACAGCCGCCTCGTGGCTGCTTTCAATGCCAAGTAACGTCTTAGGTACACCAATTTGGTTATTGAGGTTGCCCTCGGTTTTAATCGTTTTATAACCCGCAGAAAGTACCGCCGCCGTCATATCGCGCGTGGTGGTTTTACCCACGCTGCCCGTTACCGCCACAATCTTTGCGGAAAGTTGGTTGCGATAAAGTAAGGCAATGCGGCGCAGCGCCTTTTCGGTGCTGCCAACGTAGAGCACTCTGTCCTTGGGATAGTCGCCTTTCATTTCTGCCACTGCGTACTGCGCACCCTGCAGCAACGCGCTGCCAATGTAATTATGCCCGTCAAAGTTTTCGCCGCGCAGTGCAATAAATAGGCAGCCCGGGCGAATATCGCGGGAATCGGTTGTGATATAACTGATTTCTCCAAACAGTTTCTTATCCGCACAGATGACCTCACAGATGGCAGACAGCGACAATTTTATATCCATTGGGGTATCCTCCCAGAATTTTAGTTTTGCTTTTCTTTTAACAGTCTCAGCACAATCTCTTTTTCATCAAAGCAGATGGTACCAAAATCAAGTACCTGATAGTCTTCATGCCCCTTGCCGCAAAGCAGGAGCACATCGCCCGCTTTGGCAAAATCAAGCGCCCATTCAATTGCCTCGTAGCGGTCGGGAAAGATTTCATACGGGGTTTTATGTTCGAGCAGACCCGGTTTTGCATCCTCGATGATCTGTAGTGGGTCTTCATCGCGCGGGTTATCGGAGGTGAGTATGACAAAATCAGAAAGACGCGATACAATCTCCGCCATTTTGGGGCGCTTGGTACGGTCGCGGTTGCCGGCGCAGCCGAACAGCGTAATTACTCTGCCCTTGGCAAATTCCTTCACGGTGGCGATTACCTTCTCCAGCCCATCAGGGGTATGCGCGTAGTCGCGAATTACGGTGTAATCGGTGTGGGTATCCAGCACCTCGGTTCTGCCCACAACACCCGTACAGCTGCATAAGCCTATGATCATATGATCGAACGAAATACCCGCAGCAAGCGATGCAACCCCCGCCGCTAGCGCATTAGAGACTGAATACTTGCCCGGCATGCAGAAGTTCACCCTGCCAATCAGGCTGTCTCCCACCAATGCAAAGCGGGTACCGGTTGCCGAAGACGTCATGTTTTTCGACGTAAAATTAGCGCTGTCGCTTTCGGTAGAAAAGGTAAGTGTTTTGCATTTAATTTCATTTAACAGCCGTATGCCGTATGGGTCATCTATATTGATGACCGCGGTATCACACATTGTGAACAGCCGTTTTTTTGCCTCGTAGTAGTTCTCCATGGTGCCGTGGTAGTCCAGATGATCCTGTGTCAGGTTCGTAAAAACGCCCGCAGTGAAATGGCAGCCGGCCAGACGGTGCTGGTCAAGCGCGTGAGAGGAAACCTCCATCACCACATATTCGCAACCGGCCTGCAGCATGCGTGAAAACAATACATGCAGCTCCGCGGGGTCGGGGGTGGTGTGTGTTGCCGGCACATCCATATCGCCTATTTCATTGTGAATGGTGCCAATCAGCCCAACCTGCTTGCCTGCGCTTTCCAGCACATGCTTTATCAAATATGTTATTGTGGTTTTGCCGTTCGTGCCTGTAATTCCAATCAGCTTCATTTTATGCGAAGGGTTGCCGTAAAAGTTGCCGCACATTATGGCGTAGGCCTCACGCGTATTGGGTACCAGAATCTGATTTTCGAGCCCCAAATCGCGCTCGCACACCACCACCGCGGCACCTGCATCCAGCGCTTGCTGTACTACTGTGTGCCCGTCAAACTTCAGCCCCTTGATGCATACAAATACCGCCCCCGGTATTACCTCACGATTATCGCAGGTAACCTTAGAGATTTCACAATCCTTTATTTTATTGTCATATTCGATCTCTTTTAAAAGCTCATAAAGCTTCATATAGTTACCCCCTCTGCGGGTATTCCCCGCTGTCAAACCGCACAATGCTTTTTGTATACAAAAAGCATTGTGCTTAAATTACAGATACATTTTATATGTTTCGTCGATTTAGTCAGAAGTATCACTGCTGATAAACTGTACCGTTACCACCGTACCGGGCTCTACTTGAGCACCCACAAGCTCACTTTGCTTTGTAGCGGTATTTACACCTTCGGTAGCACCGGTGAGCTTAATGTTAAGCCCTACGTCGGTAAGGGCAACATTCGCCTGTTGTGCCGTCATACCAACTACGTTTGGTACCGTTACAAGTTTGCTTAGGCTTGAAGTGTCGGTGTAAAGCAGTACCTTGCTTCCTTTGGGTACCGAGGTCATAGCACGCGGAGTTTGCTTGATTACAGTTGTTCCGGTGCCTATAATCTCATAATCCAGTCCCATCGGACGCAGGCTGCCTTGTGCATCGAGCGTGCCTTTGCCTACAACATCGGGAACCTTGATGTCTATTTTTGCAAGCTCTTTGTCGGTGTACTGCGGCTCTACGCCGAGATACGGCAGGGTTTCGCCCAGAATTGCACCCACTACCGGTGCTGCAATAACCGAACCAAACGGATTGTGCATATACGGCTCGTCAAGCATCAGCAGACATGCAACCTGCGGGTCGTTTGCCGGTGCAAAACCAAGGAACGAGGAGATTCGCTTATCGACTGCACCCTCTTCGTTGGTCTTATCCAGCTTTTCGGAGGTACCGGTTTTGCCGCCGATACGGTAGCCCGGTATGTAAGCATTTTTACCGGAGCCCTCGGACACAACGTACTCTGCCATCAGGGCGACGGTATTGCTGGTTTCGGCTGAAATTACCTGACGTTTGACCTTAGGCTCAATATTTTCAATGATATTTCCATCCGAGTCGATGACTTGTTTGACAAGGTGCGGCTGCATTAGGTTACCGCCGTTTACTACTGCCGAAATTGCCGTAATCAATTGGATGGGTGTGACCTTAAAAGTCTGACCGAATGATTCGGATGCGAGGTAAACGTTGGGCAGCTTGGTGCCCATCAGCCCAATTTCATGGTACAGCCCTGCGTTGCCCGCCTCGCCCGGCAGGTCAATTCCCGTTTTATCCTGCAGGCCAAACGCCTGACGGTACTTTATAAACTTCTCCACGCCAATCAGCTGACCGACTGTAATAAAACCGGGGTTGCAGGAGTTCATCATAATGTGGGTAAAATCCTGCGTGCCATGACCGGCATGCTTCCAGCAGCTGATGCGCTTGTTTGCAATTTGAATGGAACCCGAGCAGGTGTATGAGAAGGTTTTGGGGTTCACCACACCCTCATCCAACGCGGCTGCGGCGGTAATAAGCTTAAACACCGAGCCCGGCTCATACGGATCGGAAATCGCCTTGTTTCTCCACTGGTTGTATTGCATCTGCTCAAGCAGTGCGGCATAATAGTCCTCTCCGCTCTCCACCTTAGCCGTCAGTTCTTCGCGCTTATTCATATTTTCAATTTTATTAATCAGCTCTATGGCAGCTTCTTTGTCTCCGGCTTTCGCAAGCTCCAGCTTTTGCGCAATGTTCGGGTCGGCAATGGTGTAAGGGGCATTAGGGTCGAAGTCGTTCTCAGTCGCCATCGCCAAAATCTCTCCGGTTTTGACGTCCATTACGATGGCGGTAGCGCGAGCCTGCACGTTATGTTCTTTTACCGCTGTCTCCAGGTGTTTTTCGACAAAGTGCTGGATGCTTTCATCAATCGTAAGCACAATACTGTTGCCGTCGGTTGCATCATACATTTTTTCGTATTTAAACGGCATATCGGTGCCCCATGCGTTCTTCGCTGAAACTACACGCCCCGGGGTTCCACTGAGCACACTGTCGTATTTTGCTTCCAGCCCGTAAGCGCCATGATTCTCACTTCCGGTAAAACCCAGTACTGTCGATGCCAGACTGCCGTAAGGGTAGTAGCGCTTGTTGTCCTCCTCCAAACTAATGCATGTAATATTATTCTCGGACGCAAACTCCATTACTTTATCGGCGATGGGTCGTTCCACCCTGCGCTTTACTATTTCGTAGTAGGTGTTTCTGTGCGATTTTTCAATTATTTTTTCTCGGTCTACCTCCAGTATTTCAGAAAGACCGTCGGCGATGATATTGCGCAGCTCGTCGGCAGAACGCACCACATTGCCGTCTTTATCCTTTAATGTGCCGATGTCAGATGGCGAAAGCACCACTGTCCATACGGTTGCGCTTTGCGCAAGTGTTTTCATGTTACGGTCGTAGATTGCACCGCGCTTAGGGCTGATATCCGCCTCTCGCAGCTGCTGCTTTGCTGCATCGCGCTGATACTGCTTTGCGTCCACCACCTGAAGCGTGAACAGGCGTACCAGCAGCCCCAACGTACCCAGTACACACAACACCGTCATACAAATCATCATACGCCGTTTCATTTTTGAACTTGGTCCTGTGACCGCCATATCATATCCCCTTTCTGCTGTCGAATCCAGCAGGCTCCGCCCGACTTATGGCGAACTTTGTCCGCAAAAAAAGCAAAGAGTCAAGAATATAACATCCTTAACTCTTTTAGGATTTACTCCATACTTATTTTCCTACTTGTTAAGGTATTCCTTTATTTTGGCAACTACCTGCTCCACAAGGTTTCCATTCGCCAAATCTTGCTCCGCTACCTCAACCACGTCATCCGGCGCCAGATTAATGTATTCGATCTGGCTTCTGTCCATCTTTACAAGCCCCAGCGAATTCTCTGCACTGGTTTCAATGCTCTTGACCGACATCTTATTTTCCAGCGAAGCCTGTAGCCGCACATGCTCGCTTTCCAGCTCGGCTGCCTCGGCGGCAACCGTGTTAATTTGTGCACCAATCTCGGTGAGCACAACATTGTTGTAAATAAACAGTGAGGTGATCGCCACCACGATGATTGCCGTGAACAGCACTGCCACAGGGGAAAGACCAAACAAAAGGCTTGGGGTTGGGTAGTTGTTCTTGATGACCTTAATGGTGCGGCGTTCACTGCGTTCTTCAAACAGCGAAAGGTCGTAAGCCGCGGAGCTTGTGTTGTTTTGTGTTACAGCCATTTTGTTCGTCCTCCCTTTAATAGAAACAATTTAACATCTTTTTATAGAAATAGTTTAACAATCAAAGCTTTTCGATGACCCGAAGTCTTGCGCTTCTGCTGCGGCGGTTGATCTCCAGTTCACCGGCGGAAGGCTGGGTGGGCTTGCGCGGCGTTAGTTTGCCCTGCGGGGTTTTACCGCATATGCACACAGGAAAATCTGACGGGCAAACACACCCTTTGGTAAGTGCCGAGAATTTTTGTTTTACCATCCGGTCTTCCAGCGAATGAAAGGTGATGATGGCGAAACGCCCGCCTGCACTAAGCCGGTCAAACGCCGTATCAAGTGCAACCGAAAGGCTGTCAAATTCTCCGTTCACCGCAATGCGGATTGCCTGGAAGGTTTTTTTACCGGGGTTTCCCTCGCGCTTAACGGCGGCAGGAACCGATTTTTTAATAATCTCAAGCAGTTGCAGCGTGGTTTCAACAGGGGCCGCTTCTCTTTCCTTCACAATGTTCTGCGCGATTCTCCAAGCAAATTTTTCTTCGCCAAACTCGCGCAGTATTCGTGCGAGGTCATCGGCGGAATAGCTGTTGACAATATCATAAGCGCTGGTACCGCTCTGGCTCATACGCATATCCAGCTTTGCGTCCTGTAAATAGGAGAACCCTCGTTCGGCGGTATCGAGCTGATGGGAGGATACCCCAAGGTCTAAGAGAATGCCGTCAACCTTATCAATCCCTAAAGAATCGAGCACCTGCGGCATCTGTGCAAAATCACTTTGCACCACCTGTGCACAGGGGAACTCGCTCAGGCGTTCGGTTGCAATTCTAACAGCATCGGGGTCTTTATCCAAAGCAATCAACTTGCCCGTGGTAAGCTTTGCCGCAATGTGTGAGGAATGCCCTGCA
>NZ_DALZQO010000009.1:25101-57448 GCF_032017025.1 Hydrogenoanaerobacterium sp. | reverse complement strand
CGCCCGCCGTACCGTCGACATAGATGCCGTCGGGTTTTATGTTCAGCGCTTCTATGCACTCATTCAGCATCACCGAAATATGATGAAACTCCATATACAGTCCTTTCCTATCAGAAACCCAAATCCTCCATCGCCTGTTCGACTATTTCGGGGGTAAGCTCTTCGCAGCTCTTCTGCCATTTTTCTTTATCCCAAATCTCGGCACGTGTAGAAGCGCCGATGATCATGACCTCTTTGCTTAGCTGCGCATAATCGCGCAGGTTTGGCGGAATCACAATTCTGCCCTGCTTGTCGAGCTCTACATCCACAGCGCCCGAAAACAAAAAGCGCTGCAGGGTTCTTGCTTTGCTCATAGGCAGTGATTTAATCTTCTCTTCCAGTCTTGCCCATTCGTCCATTGCATAAACAAATAGGCAGCCGTCAAGACCTTTGGTGAGGATAAACTGTTCCCCAAGATGATCGCGCATTTTAGCGGGAAAATTGACACGGCCCTTTGCATCCAAACTGTGGGCATATTCACCGATCAGCACTTTTCCGCCACCTGCCTTTCATTTTGAGGGTTTCTAAACCACTTTACCCCACTTCACACCACCATAGTTTTATTATAACGATATTTTTTCATAAATGCAATGATAATATTTTCTTTTTACCCTGCTTTTTTCGGCATTTTATGCGGATTTCCTAACGTTTTTGCAAAACATACAGAAACCTCTTTAAAAACCGATGTTTTCTTTTTTAAGTTGCGGTTTTCGCAAAATAAAAAAGAGACGGCTATAAGCCGTCTCAATAACTCACCAATCATTTTGGGTTCTTCTGAAAGCAGAAAATTGGGCGCAAAGGGCAGTTTTCACAAAGCCCCTAGTCCGCTTGCGGTTATTTTTTTGCATTGCGCAACGCCTGACGGGTACTCTTTACCTCCATCAGCGACTTTGCAAGCCCCTCTTCGGTATTCTTCAGCATTTTATCGGCAAACTCCTGTGCAGCCTGACGCATTTCGCGCGACTTCATCTGCGCCTGCGTTACCATCTCCTGCGCCTTCTGCTGCGACTGACGCATAATTTCCTCCTGCGCGGTAAGTGCTTTCGCACGCTCTTCTGCGCGGCGTACAATGGTTTCAGCTTCGCGTTTTGCCTCGGCAATAATTTCAGCGCGGTCCGCTACTATTTTTTTTGCATGCGCTATCTCAGGCGGCATATTGGCTCGGATATCATCGATCAAATCACGCACCTTGTCCGCATCCAGCACACAGCGCCCGCCCGTCATCGGCAGGTTCCATGCGCGATCAATCATTTCATCGAGCATATCAAGAATTTCTTCTACATTCATAATAAAACCTCCTTGACCTTAAGGTGTTTTAGATCGAACGGCACAGCCTGTCCTTTACTTCCTCCACAATGCCCTCCGGCACAAAATCGGCAATATCGCCGCCAAATGAGGCAATCTGCTTTACTATACTGGAGCTCAAATACATATTTTCCGCAGCAGTGGTAAGAAACAGGGTATCTGCCTCGGGGTTAAGCTTTTTATTGATGAGCGCCATTTGAAACTCATATTCAAAGTCGGTAACAGCGCGCAAACCTTTTACAATGGCCACTGCTCCCTTGTTGTGGACATAATCCATCAAAAGACCCGAGAAGTGGTCTACCTCCATATTGGGGATGTCGGTGGTAGCACGGCGGATCATATCCATTCGCTCCTCAGCAGAAAAGCTGGGGTGTTTATCGGGGTTGACTACTACCACCACGATAATTTTATCGAACAGCTTAGACGCCCTGTGAATGATATCGAGATGACCCTTGGTGATGGGATCAAAGCTGCCGGGACAAACCGCAATCCTCATTCTTCGTCGTCCCCCTCGTTTTTGTAAACATGCACCAGTATCTTACCATAGCGATAGGTTTTGCGCAAGGTAAATTCACCCACCGCCTCGGGCAGCTTCTCGTCCGACTGGGTTTCGCACACAATAATGCTGTTTTCACGCATCAGCTTTGCCACAGAGGGTAGCACATCTGCCAAAAGCCCCTGATGATACGGCGGATCTAAAAACGCGATATCAAAGCGTTCTGCCGCGCTCATTAGGTAGGTTTTGGCCTCCATAGGGTACACTTTTGACTTGTCGATAAAGCCGGTTGCATCCAGATTCTGCTTTATTGCAGTGACGGAAAGCTTGGCACTGTCTACAAAAGTTGCACCAATGGCACCGCGTGAAATTGCCTCAATACCCATCTGACCGGAACCAGCGAATAAATCGAGTACATTTGCCCCGGGAACATCAAACTGAATAATCGAAAAAATCGATTCTTTTACCATATCGGTTGTAGGGCGCGTATCCATACCCTCGGGGGTGACGAGTTTTCGCCCGCGCGCCGTACCTGTAATTACTCTCATGTTAAGCTCCATTCCTCTGCTTCGCGCCAATATAATACCCTTTGGGTAAATTTTAGATACTGACTCTTATCTTGCGAAGCAGAGGAATGATAAGAGCCTAATTGCATAGGAAGACGGCAACGACTAAAGTGAGCAAATCGCCCTGCGCAGCTACCGGAGCCCGGGTTGGAGGAAACCGCAGGTTTTTTCTGACCCCATACTGCTTTCAGCAACCAAAAATCGCCTTGAATCCAAAAATCGATTCCTGCCGAAAGCGTCCTCGTAATATTATCGGTCAATTCTGTAGCGCTGTCAACCATCTTTGCAATTATTGGAAATATTTACTCCTCATCATGGAGAAAATTGTAAAGATTTTCTGCTACTTTTGCTGTCATGCCGGGTGCCTGCGAAAGCTCTTCACAGGTTGCGGCTTTCATCGCCTTTACCGTTTTAAAATGCTTAAACAGTGCTTTTGCCCTATTTTCTCCTATGCCGGCCACTTTGGTAAGGCTTAACTCAAACGCAGTCGCCTTGTGCTTACTGCGCGAATAGGTAATCGAAAAACGGTGCACCTCGTCCTGTATTTTGGTGACAAGGGTAAACGCGGTGCGGTGCGAGTTGATTGCAATCTCACCGCCATCCTCGGCAATGGCGCGGGTCTTATGTTTATCGTCCTTCACCATACCAAACACCGGAATATCGCCAAGGCCCATTTCGTTCAACAGCGGACGAATGACACCCACATGCCCCTTGCCGCCGTCGAGCAAAATCAAATCGGGCTTTTTTCCAAACCCACGCCCGGTTTCTTTTTCCTCAAAATAGCGGTTGAAACGGCGGGTGAGCACCTCGCGCATACATGCGTAATCGTCGGGTGTAAATTGGGTTTTGATTGAGAATTTTTTGTATGCATCCTTTTTAGGGCGGGCGTTCTCGAATACCACCATACCCGCTACCATTGTGTCGGAACCGATGTTGGAGATGTCGTACGCCTCAATGTAAACCGGAGTAGATTTTAAACCCAGCAAGCGTGCCAGCTCGTCCAGCACGGCAACCTCTTTGCCGGTTCTTTCGGTCTCGTGCGACAGCCGCTGTGCGGCATTGTTGCGTGCCATCTGGGTGAGCTGATAGCTCTCGCTGCGTTTCGGAACATGCAGGGTAACCTTACGTCCTGCCTGTTGTGTAAGAAACTGTTCGATCATGGACATATCGTCAAACTCACCGTCCACCGAAACTATTTTTGGGCGGTCGGTATGCGAGCTGTAATAGCCTGTGATAAATTCACCGCGGAACTGCTGCAGGTCGCCTGCGTCACGGATGATATAGTCATCCTTATCCACAAGGCGCTGGTTCCGAAACTTCAGTACCACGGCGCAAGTCAGATGATCCGACTGTGCAAAACCGATGATATCCTGGTTGTCGGCTTTGGTATCAATCACCTGCTGGTGCTCGGTAATGCGGTTAATCGCATTGATACGGTCACGCAGCCTTGCCGCTTTTTCAAACTCAAGGTTCTCGCTTGCAGCCGCCATCTCTGCGGTGAGCTTATCAACTGCTTGTGTGCTACCGCTTTTGATAAATTCCACTGCAGAATCGATTACCTGCTGGTACTCCTCTTCCGTGATTCTGCCACGGCACACACCCATGCACTGCTTGATGTGAAAATTGAGGCAGGGTCTGCCTTTTCTAAACTCCTGCGGGAACTTGCGGCTGCAGGTTGGGAGCGAAAAAATCTTATTCGTCTCGTCCACGGTTTGGCCTACCACAAACGATGAGGTATAAGGCCCCAGATAGGTAGCACCGTCATCGAGCTTTTGTTTTTCGGCAGTAATCCGGCTCCATGGCGGCTTGGAAATTTTGACATAGAAATAACCTTTGTCGTCTTTGAGCAGGATGTTGTATTTGGGTGAATATTCTTTGATTAGGCTGCATTCCAGCACCAGTGCCTCAAACTCGCTGGCAGTGACGATATACTCAAAATCATACACCGATTCCACCATTTTATACACCTTGTCGGTGTGTTTTTCTACGCTGCGAAAATAGCTTGAAACTCGGTTTTTCAGCGCCTTTGCCTTGCCAATGTAGATAATGATGCCGGCTTGGTCTTTCATGATGTAACAGCCGGGGTCAAGCGGCAGCTTTTTTACTTTGTCGCGCAGATACGGCAGTCTGTCATTGTCCATTCTGTCGCCCTCCCTAACGTTTTTTAATGCAGACGGTTCATGCCCGCGGAAAAAAATAGCGCTGCCAAACGATGACAGCGCAAACTATAGACATTGCTTTTATATATGTTATCCCAAGATATGCATACGCTGCAAGCAAACCATTTCAAGCTATTCAGCGTTTATGTTTGAAAAATTACTCTGTAAAACCAGATTCGATTAATTTAATAAGACCATCAACAGCAGCCTGCTCATCCGAGCCGTCAGCAATAATGCGAATGT
The DNA here is from genome assembly GCF_032017025.1 of Hydrogenoanaerobacterium sp. NCBI lineage: Bacteria > Bacillati > Bacillota > Clostridia > Eubacteriales > Oscillospiraceae > Hydrogenoanaerobacterium > Hydrogenoanaerobacterium sp. The sequence continues at coordinate 52,640 of NZ_DALZQO010000009.1, read as the reverse complement.
TGGTGCCGCCAACAATACCCAGAGAAAGCACACCCAGAAGGCTCTTGGCGTTTACTCTGCGCTCTTCTTTTTCCACCCAAATAGAGGACTTATACTCATTCGCTTTTTGAATAAAAAAGGTTGCAGGGCGTGCGTGCAGACCAACCTGGTTCTGAACGGTAACATCTTTTACAAACATAATCATACTCTCCCAAATCAATATATATGGTTTATCAGTCAAATGTGTTTTGTGCAGAGACTTTCGGTATACTGGTAATGATTCAATTATAGCATACTGGATTATTTCGTCAACGGATATTGCGGTTTGTTTGGCGGATTTCCCCGAAATTCTGTTGTTTTTATAGATACACACAAGGCAAACGCGCACTGTTTGTGCATGATTACTACAAAGTTTTCAACATCATCAGCATGTTATACACTATGGGAACCAATAATGCGGGTAAAAGGTTCGCTGTTTTAATTTTGCTACTGTCGATAAAATTGAGCCCGATGCAAAGAACAATGGCATACCCCACCATGCAAATCATCGACATCAGGTCGTCGGAAACCACTTTGGTGAGCACGCCGGCAAGCAGGGCGATCGTGCCCTGATACACAAGTACAGGTATCGCTGAGAACAATACACCCACCCCCAAGGTAGAAGCGAGAATCAGCGCCGTGGTGCCGTCGAGTGCGCTTTTGATAAACAGCACACTTGCATCACCGCGCAAGCCGTCGTTGAGAGGCCCGATGATGGACATTGCACCCACACAGAAAATGAGTGAAGCGCTGATAAAGCCCTTGGCGAATCCGTCTATCTTCAGCTTGGTTTCTATCATCCTGCCGACATGGTTGAGCCGGTCGTCAATCCTTAAAAGCTCGCCTATCAGCGTACCCACTGCAAGGCTGATAATGAGCAGCAGCCCGCCGCTGTCGCTCAGCTTGCCTGTTGGCTGTGCGGTAAACATTGAACCGATGACACCGTTGAGCGCCACAATGAGAATACCGATGCCCAGTGAAGACATCACCGCTTCTTCTACATGCTTTGGCACGCCGCGCTTGATCAGCAGCCCAATCAGACCGCCAAGTGCAATCGCTGCCGTATTAACTATTGTTCCTATCATTTGCTCTGTCTACTCCCCTGCTGTTATAGTATGATCTCCGTCATGATGCTGTTCCTGATGTGCTTGCTTTTGTGCAAGTCGTTTATTGATAACAATGGCCACAACCTTGTAAATTACTGCAAAGGCGGGAATACCGAGCACCATGCCCGGCAGCCCGAACAAGCCGCCGCCCAGTATAATTGCAAACATAACCCAAAAGCCCGAAAGCCCAATGGAGTCGCCTACGATTTTCGGCAATATAATGTTGCCATCCACCGTTTGAATCAGTACAATGAGCACCACAAACCAAATTGCGCTCTTGAAATCTACCATCAAGATAATAAAGGTACAGGGCACACCGCCGATGTACGGACCGAAAATGGGAACAATATTGGTGATGGCAATAATGGTTGAAATCAGCACCAGATAAGGGTTGATGGCGTCGGACAACGGCATTAGGTTCATACCTAAAAAACACAGGATGCCGACAATCATTGCGTCGAGCAGCTGCCCCGAAATAAAACCGCTAAATGTGGTATTGGCAATATTGCCCAGGCGCAGCGCACGGTCGCGGTACAATTCGGGCAGGCACGCTGTGAGCAGACGCTTCACCTGCCTTGCAAAGCGCTCCTTACCCGCGAGAAGATAAATCGATACAATGAAGCCGATAAACAGGTTGGATACACCCGCGGTAAGCGACATGGTGAAATCCATTAGCTTGGGTAGCGCATTGCTGATCAGCTTACCTGCCTGCGTAAGAATATCCTCCCACGAGCCGACCACATTCTGCAGCAGCTCACTGCTGATACCAAAGCGCACCACCAGTTCATCTGCGGTGTTTTGCAGGCTTGTTAGGTAGGATGGAAAATTACTCACCAAGGTACTGATGCTGGTGATGATTTGGGGTAGCACCAGAGAGATTAGCAAGGTAAGCAGCAGCAAAAACAACACATAGGTAATAAGCATAGCGACTGGGCGTTTTAGCTTCTCTCCCCATTTGCCGCGGCTCATGCGAGCAGGCAGCATTGCTTCAATGGCCATCATGGGCCTGTTAAGTACAAAGGCGATGCCAAACCCTACAAGAAAAGGGCTGATAATATCGACCAGCTTGCCTGCCAACCCCAGAAAAAAACGTGCGTTTACCAGCACTACAAACAGCAGCACAACATAGGTACAGATGACAATCCATGTTCTGATGTTGTATTTTGTTGTGGAATCAAGTTTCTTCATTTCGTTTTTCCTGCTTTCCATCAAGTTCCGGTGTATTTAATTCCAGCTATCCTAACAAATATTATACAAGAAGCATGTCCAATTTACAATCAAATAGCCATATAATCTTGCATACCGTTTTTCTCCACTATTTACGTTTCTGTCATAATATGCTAATTTCCATTTCATATCGTGGGTATATAATACATAAAAAATCTATCTTTGATGCACTTTTACAGGGGATTGTAACGCATTTTGAGGGGCTTTTGTAACCTGTGCGTCATTGAAAATCGCCCTGTAAAACAGTATACTGATAGTATTGCTTTTGAGGAGAGTGTTCCATTATGGAAAATGAGCTGTCACAACTAATTTTGGTATATAAAAAGAGAACCAAGCTGCAAATTGCAGGTTACGCCCTCGCTGCTGTGGTTGGCGGGGGGCTGCTCACCTGGTGGGTGACGTCCCATTACAACGGGCTGTTTGACTTCTATCAGGCGTACATTGTGGGGGTTGGCGCAGGGCTGCTGATCTTCGGTGTGGGTTCGGCAATCAAAGCGGTGCTGCTGCTGAAAAACGAGGCTAAGCTTTCCGCCGCCGCCACCGATAAATCGGACAAGCTTGCCGAGAAAATGAACAATAAGGCAATGGCGACAGCGTATAAAATCTTTCTTGCGGTAATGGTGGTTGCGCTTATTTTTATCGGCAACATGTTCAACTTTACTTCGTTTGTCGTCTGCTTGTTTACCGTAGTTTTTGCTTACCTGTGCTATGTGTTTACATGGATGTTTATGAAGAAGCCCAAATAGCTTTTGTACAACAACCAAAGACCTCCGTTCTTTTGAACGGAGGTCTTTCTGATGTGTTTGTTTTGTTAGAAATCTACTTCGGTGCCGTAATAGCAGCACTTCAGCAGCTTTTCCATTTCTTCCTGTGTGGGAATTCTGGGGTTGGAGCCTGTGCAGGCATCGCCGATTGCCAGCGTTGCAACCTGCGGCAGTTTCTCCAAGAACTCATCCTCAGGCACCATGCCGTTTTCGTAGTCTTTGATGCATTTCGGAATGCTTAGTGCAACATTGTATTCCTCAATTTTATCGCAGAGAGCCTGAACCAGCTCTGCAGTGGTTTCGCCTTTAAGACCGATAAATTTAGCAATGTCTGCATAGCGTTCGGCAGCAACTGCATTCTTTGCATTAAATCGGATTACCTGAGGCAGATACATTGCATTTGCGCAGCCATGAACGATGTGACCGTTTTTGTAAGCGGCACCTGTTTTATGAGCCATTGAGTGAACAATACCAAGCAGTGCGTTTGAGAACGCCATACCGGCCAGGCACTGTGCATAGTGCATCTGCTCACGTGCTTTCATATCACCCTTGTAGGAAGCGTCAAGATACTGGAACACCATCTCGATTGCTTTGAGTGCCAAAGGATCGGTGAAGCAGCAGTTCAAGGTAGAAACATAGGCTTCAACCGCATGGGTGAGTGCATCCATACCGGTATGGGCAGTCAGTTTGGCGGGCATTGTCTCAGCCAGATCGGGGTCAACAATCGCAACATCAGGGGTAATGTTAAAGTCAGCCAGAGGATATTTAATCCCCTTTGCGTAGTCGGTGATGACTGAGAAAGCGGTAACCTCGGTTGCGGTGCCCGAAGTAGAGGGAATTGCCAAAAACTTCGCCTTTTGTCGCAGCTCGGGGAAAGAGAACGGCTGAATGATTGCTTCGAAAGAGGTTTCGGGATACTCATAGAATACCCACATCGCCTTTGCGGCATCAATTGGTGAGCCACCGCCCAATGCAACAATCCAGTCGGGCTCAAATTCGCGCATCACGGCAGCGCCCTTCATAACGGTTTCAACAGAAGGATCGGGCTCGACGTTCTCGAACAATTTCACTTCCATTCCGGCTTCCTTCAGATTGGCTACAATCTTATCCAAAAAGCCAAAACGCTTCATAGAGCCGCCGCCAACTACGACGATTGCTTTTTTGCCCTTTAAGTTCTTCAGTTCCTCAATTGAGCCGGAACCATGATAGATATCTCTTGGTAATGTGAAACGTGCCATGATAAACTCCTCCTAATATTTTTTGATTGAATCATACTGTCGAAAAACACAAACAGCTCTGCCCGAGTACAGAGCAGAGCTGATGTGCGCGGGGATTATGTATCGTGTGTGTGTTAGGGTTCATAAGATAGTCTTCTGTGCAAAACTATCTTTGTTAATATTTTATCATTGTTTGTCGTGTTTGAGTAATGTAAAAAGAGCATATCCGCTATGCCTGGGAGATATAGCAAAAGCAGCGAAGGAGGTTACTCCTTCGCTGCTTTTGCCTGTAATTCAGCTAGATATTCCTTATCGTGTTTGTCGAGCGGAGCGGTCTCCAGCATATCGGGGCGTTTTTGCAGTGTACGCTGCAGCGATTGCTCCCTGCGCCATTTTTGAATGTTTGCGTGGTGCCCGCCCAACAGCACCTCAGGCACCTGCTTGCCGTTCCAATTGGCAGGGCGGGTGTACTGCGGATGCTCGAGCAGCCCGTTAAAGTGGCTTTCATCGGTAAAGCATTCATCGCTTGACAGCACCCCGTCGCACATTCGGGCAATGGTATCGGTAACCACCAGCGCGGGCAGCTCACCGCCTGTAAGCACATAATCGCCGATGGACAGCTCTTCGTCCACAATCTCTTCAATCACGCGCTCGTCTACACCCTCATAATGTCCGCACAAAATAAAGAGGTTCTCCATTTTAGAGTATTCAACCGCCATCTGCTGCGTAAATTTTTTGCCCTGCGGCGACATGTAAATGACATGCGGTTTTTTACCAATACTTTGCGCTACATCGCAATAGCAGCGGTAGATAGGGTCTGCCTGCATCACCATACCCATACCGCCTCCAAACGGTGCGTCATCGATACGGCGATGCTTATCGTCGCTGTAATCGCGGATGTTGTGGCAATAAAGCTCAATACGCCCTGCGCCGCGTGCGCGCCCGATAATGCTTTCGGAGAGCACCGTTTCACACATTTCCACAAACAACGTTGCTATATCAATCCTCATCAAACAAGCCCTCCAGCGGACGAATCATCATAAGATTTGCTTCAAGATCAGTACTGAGCACCACCTGCTTAATGGCGGGAATCAGCTTATCTGCTTTACCCTCGGCGCGGATGTGATAAACGTCGTTTGCACCGGTTTGTGACACGTCACAGATCTCACCGTACACCTCACCCGTATCCGCATCCTGCACCTGCATCCCGATTAAATCCTGCACAAAGAAGTCCCCTTCGTCCAGTTCGCAGTCGTCGCGGTTAATGTACAGCGTTTTTCCGCGCAGCTTGGCTGCCTCCTCCACGGTATCGATTCCCTTAATTTTTGCAACCACCACATTTTTATGCATGCGGGCACGTTCCACCTCAATCGTCTTTGTGCCGTTTTTATCCAGATAAAAGCGGTCAAAATCGCATAGGAATTCGGGCGAGTCGCTCCAAGGGTTAATCTTCACCTCACCGCGCACGCCATGCACCGATACGATTTCGCCGGTATCTAAAAATTGTTTTTTCATATATAATCTCCCTACGGTCACCGCTGTGGGGCCGTATCTGCAAGTTTTATGCTGTTCCTATTGCAGGTAACAGCATCTTTCTATTGTTCGCACCACACCGGCGAATAAACAAAACGAATGGAAAAGCCTGATGCTCCCCCATTCGTTCATGATTGTTATGTCAGTCGATTTCGACAGCGACCTTGATGTCCTTGCGAACAGCCGCCGCTTTCATAACAGCGCGGATTGCTTTCGCAATTCTGCCCTGCTTGCCGATGACTCTGCCCATATCGTCGGGGGCCACATGCAGGTGATACACAATGGTACCATCCTCCAAGGGAGCGTCCGTGGTGATATTAACAGAGTCTTTATCCTCGACAAGACCCTGTGCGATTGTCTTCAGAAGCTGTTCCATTTTCAACCTCCTACAGCGTTAGATAACGCCGTTAGCTTTCAGCAGAGACTTCACGGTTTCTGTAGGTTGAGCACCATTTGAAAGCCATTTTTTTGCTTTCTCTTCATCGATTTTAACGATAGAAGGATTTTTTGTGGGATCGTAGTAGCCTACTTCCTCAATAAATCTGCCATCTCTGGGGTATCTGGAATCTGCAACAACAATACGATAGAAAGGCGCTTTTTTCGCACCCATACGGCGCAGTCTTATTTTAACAGCCATTTCTGTCACCTCCATAATTTTTTAAAATATATTCTTACACACAGCGCAAAACGCAATATGTAATAATCGGTTTATAGCCCAAACGGTGAGCCGCCCATGCCGCCCATCATACCACGCATCCGTTTGCCTTTTTTGCCCATGCTGCTGAACTGCTTCATCATTTTCTGCATTTGTTCAAACTGCCGCAGCAAACGGTTAACATTTTCCACCTTGGTGCCGCTGCCCGCCGCTATTCTGCGCTTGCGAGAGGGATTGACAATCGCGGGCTTTGCACGCTCCGCTTTGGTCATGGAATTGATGATGGTTTCAATCTGACGAAGTTGTGCTTCGCCCTGCTCGGCTTCTTCATCTTTGATGCCACCCTTGACACCCGGAAGCATGGAAAGCACCTGGCTGAGGGGGCCCATTTTGCGAATCTGCTTCATCTGCTCAAGCAGGTCGTTCAGATCAAACGAGTTCTCCTTCATCTTCTGCGCCATCTGCTCCGATTTACCCAGGTCCATCTGCTCCTGCGCTTTATCGATCAGAGTGAGCACATCGCCCATACCAAGAATTCGCGATGCCATACGATCGGGGTAAAACGGCTCAAGATCTTCGAGCTTTTCACCCATACCGACGAATTTAATGGGCTTACCTGTGACAGCGCGTACAGAAAGCGCCGCACCGCCGCGGGTGTCGCCATCGAGCTTGGTGAGGATGACACCGTCGATTCCCAGCGCCTCGTCAAAGCTTTTTGCAACATTAACCGCGTCCTGACCGGTCATTGAGTCGATTACAAGCAAAATCTCGTTGGGATGGAGCTCAGACTTGATGTTTTTCAGCTCGCCCATCAGCTGCTCATCGATGTGCAAACGACCGGCAGTGTCGAGAATCACAATATCGTGGCCATAGTCTTTCGCGTGGGAAATTGCCTTTTTTGCAATGGTGACGGGGTCAATCTGCCCCATTTCAAACACCGGTGCACCTACCTTTTCGCCCACAACCTTAAGCTGCTCAATTGCGGCTGGGCGGTAGACGTCACATGCAACCAACAGCGGACGCTTGCCCTGCTTTTTAAAAAATTTTGCCAGCTTTGCCGAGTGGGTGGTTTTACCCGAACCCTGCAAGCCGCACATCATAATAATGGTGGGGATTTTGGAAGAGAAATTGATTCTGCTGTTTTCCGCACCCATCAGGCTTGTCAGCTCATCGTTTACAATTTTGATGACCTGCTGCGCGGGGGTGAGGCTGGTGAGCACGTCCGAACCAATTGCACGGTCGGTGACGGTTTTGACGAAATCTTTCGCCACTTTGTAGTTGACGTCGGCTTCCAGCAGTGCAAGGCGAACCTCGCGCATTGCCTCTTTGACGTCAGCCTCGGACAGTCTACCCTTAGAGCGTAGCTTTTTAAACGCCGCAGAAAGCTTATCCGACAGTCCCTCAAATGCCATAGTTGTTCATTCCTTTATGATTAATCATTCAGTTCGGTTGCAATGGTGATGATAGCTAAAGCCCTGTCTGCAATCTGACCTGAATAGTGGTATTCTTTATTGTAAAATTCAATATCCTTTGCACATTGCACGATCTTGCTGATGGCCTCCTGCACCTCTCGGAACTTCTTTGCAAGCCCCAGGCGCTCCTCCATATCCAAAAGCACCGCTTCGCCGCGCTTAATCGAATCGCGCACGCCCTGACGGGTAATGCCCTCGTGATCGGCAATTTCAGCGAGAGAGAGATCCTCATTGTAATAAAGCTCAATGACTTCTTTCTGTTTGTCGGTCAGAATATCGCCGTAGAAATCCAAAAGCAGCGAAATTTGAAGGTTTTTCATCGAATTCTCTCCCCCTTTCGTTCATACTGTAAAGCATTTGTCTTTACATCAACAGTTAGTATTATATCGTATTTAAACATCACTGTCAATGTTTTTCTCTTTACATATTTCAATAAAATTCTGGGTGATTTCGCTCAATTTCAACATAAATAAAAAGAACGGGACAAAGCCCGCTCTTTTGTATGAAATCTCATCCTTTTATTCATTTTCCAAGTATCCGCTTACAAACTGCGCCCAGCGCGTCATCGTCTGGTCGCTCACTGCGTGTTCCATCTTGCAAGCATCCTGCTCGGCTACACTCTCCTCCACCCGCAGTACCTCAACAAGAAAGCCTTTGATCAGCGCATGGCGGCGAGACACTACCTGCGCACGCTCCCGCCCCTGCTCGGTTAGCCGAATGTCACCGTAGGGCTGCTGCTCCACCATGCCTGCCTCACGCAAAATACCAATTGCTTTGTTGACACTGGGGCGCGACACACCAAGGCGGTTTGCAACATCGACAGAGCGCACACAATCGTTTTCATTTTCAATTTGCAAAATTGCTTCAAGGTAATCTTCGCCTGCTTCTCGAATCACGCTCATCAATAGCTCCCCTTTTTATTTTTCCTTGTTTTCTTCCTCGTTAGGGGCCGCACTGCAAGAGCCGCGCTGTGAGCAGCCTTCGCATCCATCGCAGCATTTGCCCTTTGCCATATTGCGAAGGTTGCGTATAAACAGCAGCAGTGCCAATACAATTAACAGAATGCAAATACCGATAATAATATATTTTGCCATTCAAAAACATCTCTTTTCTATCAGCCCGCGGCTTTGCGTGGGCTATTTCACAAACAAACTGCCAATCTGATAAACCAGCAGTGCAACCACATAAGCTACTCCCGTTTCCATCAGTGCCGTGGCAAGCGCCCATTTCAGCGAGTTCATTTCGCGGCGGATGGATACGAACGCCGCAATGCATGGCATGTACAGCAGGCTGAACACCATAAACGCATACGCCGAAAGTGGAGTAAACTGCGTAGCTAAAATACCCTGCAGTGCCAAACCACCCGCGCCATACAGCACACTCATGGTGCTAACCACCGCCTCTTTTGCTACAACACCCGCAAGCAGTGCAACCGCCGCCTGCCAGGTGCCAAAGCCGAGCGGAATAAAAACAGGGGCGATGAAGGCGCCGATTTGACCGAACATACTGGCAGAGCTGTCATCCACCATATGTAGCGAAAAGCTAAAATTTTGCATGATCCACACGAGAATACTCATTGAGAAGATGACTGTTCCCGCCTTAACCAAAAAGCCCTTGCATTTATCCCACATATGCAGCATCGTGCTTTTAAGCGTTGGCATGCGGTAGGTGGGCAGCTCCATTACAAACGGTGCCGCCTCGCCCTTAAACAGGGTATTCTTCAAAATAAGCCCCACTACAATTGCTACAACAATGCCAAGCAAGTACATTGAGAATACCACAAGGCCCTGATGCTCCTCAAAGAACACACCCGCAAACAGCGCATAAATCGGCAGCCTTGCACCGCACGACATAAACGGGGTAAGCATAATGGTAAGCTTGCGGTCTTTCTCGTTTTCCATTGTGCGTGCCGCCATAACCGCGGGGGTAGTACAGCCAAAGCCCATCAGCATGGGGATGAATGATTTTCCCGTAAGCCCCAGCTTGCGCAGCAGCCGGTCCATAATAAACGCCGCGCGCGCCATATAGCCACTGTCCTCCAAAATGGAAAGGAACAGAAACAGCAGCATAATCTGCGGCAGGAACGTCAGAATTCCGCCAACGCCGCCGATAACCGCGTCGATTATCAGGCTGAAGGTCCATGCCGGTGCATCTGCCGAAATCAAAATTTGTTCTACCGCCGGGGTGAGCAAGCCGTTTACCAGCCACTCCACCACTGCCTTAAGCCCCTCCCCGACGGGGCCGAACACCGCTGAGAACATCAGGAACATCACCAACAAAAAGATCGGCAGTGCCAGAACTCGGTTGGTGATAAAACGGTCGATCTTATCTGATTTGGTCATAAACCCGGGGGTGGTGTTTTTGATGACCGTTTTGCCCACCAGCTCGGTAATATATTTGTACCGCGCGTCGGCAAGCATAGTGTCGCGGTCGCCGTACTGCGAGGTAGCCTCGTAGCGTACAATAATATCCTCAATGCGTTTGCGCTGGCTGTCCGTCAGCTTGAGCAGCTTTGCAATCGATTCATCTGCCTCAAGCAGCTTGCTTGCATAAAACTGGATGTGGTGGTCGGAGGTGTTTTTGTTCTCGAGCAGAATCAGCAGAATATCGTTCAGTGCGTTCTGCGTCTGGTAATCGTATTTAATTTTATGGTGCTGTTGTGTGCCGGCGGCAATACTTACCGCTTCATCCATCAGCTCTTTAATCCCTTCTCCCTTACGTGCCACAATGGGGATAACCGGTACACCCAGCAACTCGCCAAGCTTTGCACAGTCGATGTGCTCGCCCTTTTGCTCCACATCATCCATCATATTTACGGCAATCACCATCGGCCTGCCCAGCTCCATCAGCTGAATGGTGAGGTACAGGTTGCGCTCAATATTGGTACCGTCGATGATATCAACGATGACGTCGGGGTCTTCGTTCATAATATAATCCCGTGCGCAGACCTCTTCCATAGTATAAGGAGAAAGCGAGTAAATACCCGGCAAATCGTTGATGGAGAGCTCAACCCCGTTGTGCTTCGCTTTGCCCTCTTTTTTTTCCACAGTTACGCCCGCCCAGTTGCCAACGTATTGGTTCGAGCCGGTAAGCTCATTAAACAGGGTGGTTTTACCGCAGTTCGGGTTACCCGCTAATGCAATTGTATAGCTCATATCGTTTCAGCCTTTCTCCGGCGTCGCAGCCGCTTTAAACTCGTCCATTTCCAGGTATGCTGCTTATTCTGATAATAGAAGAATGTTTTTGGCATCATCCTTGCGCAGAGAAAGCTCATAGCCGCGAATGTTAATTTCGATGGGGTCGCCGAGCGGTGCCATTTTGCGCACAAAAACATCGCAGCCGGGGGTGAGCCCCATATCGATCAGGCGGCGTTTTAAAGCGCCTGTACCGCCAATCGAAACTATTTTTGCGCTCTGCCCTGGGCGCAGATCCTTCAGGCTTCTATCCTTTTTATTCATATGGGTAAATCCCCTTTTGTCTTTTTTATAAATCTTAAAATTTGTTAACCAAAACTAACATTGGCGGCTTGTTTTTCGGATAACAAAATGTTATCCGTATCTAACATTTATTGTAGCTCCAATATCGGATTTTGTCAATATAAGGACAAGCCTGACTAAGAAAAGAATACGGTTAAAAACCCTACAAATTTGTGTATTATGTGAAACAGAACAAAAGCGGATACAAAAAAGCGAAGCTATTCCGCTTCGCTTTTTATACAATTTGTAAAATTGCAACTCAATTCTACAAATTTTCAATCTTATCTGCCGCTTTGTCAAGCCAATCGCCCTCAAACAGCTCAATTACGCCGCCGTCGCAGTTTTTAGCAAGCTGCGGGTCAATCGGCAGCCTGCCGAGAACCTCCAGCCCAAATTTCTCTGCAACTTCATCGATGTGGCTTTCGCCGAACACCGGCATCTTTTTGCCGCAATCGGGGCACTGAATGTAGCTGTAGTTTTCAACCAAACCCAGAATGGGAATGTTCATCATCTTCGCCATGTTGACTGCCTTTTCAACAATCATCGAGACAAGCTCCTGCGGGGAGGTGATAATGATGATACCGTCTACCGGGATGGATTGGAACACGGTCAGCGCCACATCTCCGGTTCCCGGGGGCATATCCACAAACATAAAATCCACGTCATTCCAAATGACATCTGTCCAAAACTGCTTTACTGTGCCTGCAATTACGGGGCCGCGCCAAATAACGGGGTCGCTTTCGTTTTCCAGCAGCAGGTTCACCGACATCACATCGATGCCTGTTTTGGTTTTTACAGGGTAAAGGCCCGCTTCGTCACCGCATGCACGCTCATGTATGCCAAACATTTTGGGCACCGACGGGCCTGTAATATCCGCATCCAGCACGCCTACGTTAAACTCTCTGCGGCGCATCAGCACCGAAAGCATACCGGTGACAAGGCTTTTGCCAACGCCACCCTTGCCGCTTACTACGCCAATCACTTTTTTGATACAGCTTAATTCATGTGGCTGCTCCAGAAAATCTGCCGGGCTTTTTTCGCGGCTGGAGCAATTCTGCGAGCAACTGGAACAATCATGGGTACATTCTTCGCTCATTGGATTTTGCATCTCCTTTGGTTTTACGTATGCTTTTTATTTTAGTTTTTTTGGTGGGAATTGTCAAGGCTGGGCGAACGGTGGTTATCTAAAGGCACCGCCCATAATTTTTAGCAAAATACCGCTTACTCTATCTCCTGCATGCCTTGTGCAGGTTTTTGGTGATTGCCGCCCGCGCGTGTATAGACAAATGCGGAGATTGCTGAGGTTAATGGTATTGTAAATAGTATACCCATGCTGCCCACAAGAGTTTGCAAAATTTCAACCACAATCATTTCTTTGTTGAGCAGCCCAAGCAGAGAATTATTATAAGCAATCAGCAACAGCACCATTGAAAGCGAGCTGCCGATGTATGCAAGCACCAAGGTGTTTGCCATGGTACCCATGATGTCGCGCCCAATTTGAATACCCGATTTCATCAGCGCGCCAAAGGTGGGTACCTCCATAATGTCGCGCACCTCCGCGAGCGACGAAGCAATCGACATCGCAACGTCCATAATCGCACCCAGCGCACCAATAATAATTGCGGCAAAGATAATCGCCTTCAAATCAATCGGCTTGGGGGTATCCATGTACAAAAGGAAGATCGATTCTTCATCCACAAGCCCTGTCAGCCTTAAAAAGTAATCCATAATCAGCGTCAGCGCCCCCGACACCAAAATGCCGCCAAGGCAGCCAACACCCGCCGCAAGCCCCTTTGCATTTGCTCCGTTTACAATCAGCAGGGTCATAACAATGGTAAACAGGCACACTACAATGGATGAAATGTAAGCGTTACGCCCTGTTAAAATAGAAGGAATAAACACTAGAAATACCGCAAGGCAGGTAAATACCAGCGAGATAATGGTGTTTACACCCTTCCCCCTACCAAACAACAGCAGCAGCGCCATAAACACAAGCCCCAGTATCAGCAAGGTATCCGTGCGAATATAATCCCAGAACATCCATATACTGCTGGCAGACGATGGGTCGGAATGAAAGATGAGCACACGGTCACCCACCTCAACCTCTTTGTTGCCAATGGGGGTAAAGCCGTCAATCGTCTGGTTGCACTCCACAACCTGTCCTTTTTGCCAACCGTTTAAAATCCGTGCTGAAAAATCGATATAAATGTTTTGCACCGAGGTTTCACCCTCGTCCAGCGAATAGCTGTCGGTTCTTGGCTCCTGCACCTCCACCACCTGTGCCTTCACAGGCTTTTCCATGCTCGCGCCCTCGAAAAGAGTCATCCCCTGCGACGCAAACCCGTTGCCAAAGTAGATAAATAATATCGAAAACAACACGGTAAGTACATATACAATCGCGCGGTTTCGTGTGTGCTTTTCTATTTTTAAATTAAGTTTCAACATTATCCCGCCTTTCGATTTAACTCACATATTGTATCACACTGCTGTGCCAATCTCAAAGGGAAACTGCACCAGAACACGTTTGTTAACGAAAAGTTTAAAACGTTGGCAGAATTACTTTATTGCAACTCATTCGGCCGAATGGTAGTATGATAATAGAGTATTATTGTTAAGATAGAAGGAGAATTTTTATGGAAAGCTTCGTGCAACTGCGCGATGTATATAAACGTTACCATATGGGTGAGGTGACCATTCATGCCGCAGACGGCATTACCCTGAATATTGAAAAGGGTGAGTTTGCGGTTGTGGTTGGCCCCAGCGGCGCGGGCAAAACCACCGTGCTGAACATGCTGGGCGGAATGGACACCTGCGACGAGGGAGAGATTCTGGTCGATGGTAACGACATCAGCAAATACAACGCCAAACAGCTCACATCCTACCGCCGGTACGACATCGGGTTTGTATTCCAGTTTTACAATCTGGTGCAAAACCTTACTGCGCGCGAAAATGTTGAACTCGCCGCACAAATCTGCAAAAACCCAATCCCTGCGGATGAGGTTTTGCGCGAAGTCGGCTTGGGCGAACGCCTGAGCAATTTCCCCGCGCAGCTTTCGGGCGGTGAGCAGCAGCGTGTTGCAATTGCGCGCGCATTGGCCAAACGCCCCAAGCTGCTGTTGTGCGACGAGCCTACCGGCGCATTGGACTACCTTACCGGCAAAAACATACTCAAGCTGCTGCAGGATACCTGCCGCAGCACCGGCATGACGGTTATCGTCATCACGCACAATCAGGCAATTACCCCTATGGCAGACCGTGTGATAAAAATTAAAAACAGCCGTGTAAAGGAAATGACAACCAACCACGCCCCTACCCCTGTTGAAAGGATTGAATGGTAACTGTGAAAAAAGCAATGCTGAAAGACACCTTTCGTGAGCTTTGGCGCACCAAGAATCGCTTTTTTTCCATCTTCGCCATTATTGCAATCGGCGTAGGTTTTTTTGCGGGACTAAAAGCAACCTGCCCCGACATGAAACACACTGCCGATGTGTATTTCAGCGAGGGCAATCTTTTTGACGTGCATCTGCTTTCGACCATTGGATTTAACGACAAGGACGTTGAGACTGTGCGCGGCACCGAAGGTGTGGGCGCGGTAATGCCCGCCTACACCACCGATGCACTGGTGAATACAAACGGCTCAAACGCCGTCGTCAAGGTACATGGCATCCCCATCGAGCCAGACTCAAACGACCCGGCATATATGAACCGCCCCACCGTTTTGGAGGGCAGACTGCCTGAAAAAAGCGGGGAATGTGTGGTGGATTTAAACAACGTTTCTGCAGCGCAGTTTGAGCTGGGGCAGCAGATAACGCTTTTTTTCGATGCAAAGCAGGATTCTATTTCGGAAACACTGCGAACCGACACCTATACGATTGTAGGGTTTGTGCGTACCCCCTATTATATTACGTATGAACGCGGCAACTCCAACATCGGCAACGGTAAAATCGAGCGGTTTGTGATGATTCCAAACGAAGACTTTAATCTAGAGGTTTACACCAACCTTTACGTTACCGCAGAGAGTAAAGATGGTATCTCCAGCTTTTCGCCGCAGTACGATGAGCTTGTTGCCAGCCTGCAAACCAAGCTGGAGGCGCTCGGCGACGTGCGCGTACAGACCCGCTACGACGAAATATTGCAGGAAGCAAACGAAAAGCTTGCCGATGCAAGACAGGAGCTTGCAGAGGGTGAAGAAACTCAAAGAACCGAGCTCGCAGATGCACACCAAAAAATTGAAGACGCCAAGAAAAAGCTTGCCGACGGTATTCAGACGCTCACCGAAAAAGAGCGAGACTATTACAAGCAGATTGCCGAGGCTGAAACCGAGCTTGAGGAGGCACGGCAAAAAATAGCCGACGCTACCGAGGAATACCGTGACGGCTACGAAACATATAAAAAAGAAAAAAGCAAGGCGCTCAAAGAGCTTGCTGCGGCAGAGCAGCAGCTTGAGCAGCTGCACAGCGCCATACCGCAGATTTTGTCACTCAAGCAAAGCTACGATCTGCTGGGTGACGCAACGCTCGCGGCAGATACAGCAAGCCCCCAGGAGCTTATGGCATATGCCGAAGCAATTCGCCCGCTCAGCGGCGAACTGGCAAACCTGCTGCTTGCTATCGCCAACACCCCCGTGGAAAACCCGATGCGAGCGCAGTATATCGCCGCCTTCAAAGGCGGTGTGCAGGCTGCACAAAAGCAGATGGAAGAGCAGCTCAGCGCTATGACAGGCGGGCAGATTTCTCTGCCCGATGTCACCGCTGAAAGCCTGAACCAAAAGATTGCAAGCGCTGAAGACCTCATTGCGTTTGGCTACGAAGAGCTTGACGAAGCGAAAAAGACCCTTGAGGATGCAAAAAAGCAGCTGGATGACGGCAGGCAAGAGCTCGCCGATGCGGAGCTCGAGTTTAAAGACGGTAAGGCGGAGGGCTTGCAGAAGATAAACGATGCAAAAGCAGAGATTGCCGACGCAAAGGTGCAAATTGCGGATGCGGAAACCAAATATGCCGACGGGAAACGCGACTCGGACCGTGAGCTGGCAGATGCAAGGGTAGAAATTGCAGATGCCGAAGCGGACCTTGCCGAGTTTAGCCTGCCCGAGTGGTTTGTTCAAGATCGGGACGACCTCCCCGGCTATGCCGACTATGACGATGCCGCAGAGCGCATTGCGGCAATCAGCAAGGTATTCCCTGTGTTCTTTCTGCTGGTGGCAGGGCTGGTCTGCCTCACCACCATGACACGCATGATTGAGGAGCAGCGAACACAAATTGGTACGATAAAAGCTTTGGGCTACAGCAACCTTTCTATTGTTTCAAAGTACCTAATTTATGCACTTACCGCCAGCTTTACCGGAAGTGCCGCGGGGCTTATGGTGGGCTTTCAGCTCTTTCCCCGGGTTATCTACGACGCATACGGAATGATGTACATTCTTCCGCCGCTTATTGCACCGTTCAAATGGGACTATGCCATAGTCGCCACCGCAGCGGCAGTGCTTGTTACGGTTTCTACCGTGGTATTTGCAAGCTATAAAGAGTTGGTATCCGTGCCCGCTACACTAATGCGCCCGAAAGCGCCGAAAAACGGCAAACGTGTGCTGTTAGAACGTCTGCCGTTTGTATGGAACCATATGAACTTTACGCAAAAGGTTACCATCCGTAACCTGCTGCGCTACAAAAAGCGAATGCTGATGACGGTGATTGGGATTGCGGGCTGCACCGCGCTGATGCTGACCGGCTTTGGTGTAAAGGATTCCATCTCCAATATCGTCACCAAACAGTTCGGCGATATTTTCAAATACGATGTACTTGCGGTGCTGGATTCGGACTTGAGCAAAGCAGAGAAGGATTCTGTGATGCAACTGGTGAGCAGCAGCGAATACAGCAAAAACAACACTTTGGTTTATCAAAAAAGCTATGATATTCTGCTGGGTGACAAGCAGGCAAACGGTAACCTGTTTGTACCTGAATCGCCGGATAACACGGCCGATTTTGTGGTCTTCCGCGATCGTATCAGCGGCTCACCCATACCGCTCACCGATCAAGGCGTAATCGTCTCCGAAAAAACCGCAACGCTTTTGGGTGCCAAAATGGGAGACACCCTCACCCTGCGCGACAGCGATAACAAATCAGTCACCGTGCCGCTCGCGGGCATCACCGAAAATTATGCGGGGCACTATGCCTATATCTCCCCCGCATTGTACGAAAGCCTGTACGGCAGCGCCCCCGATTACAACACACTGCTCAGCGTGATGAATGATTCGGACAAGGCAAACCGCGACGCATTTTCGCATTTTCTACTGGGCAGCGACGATATTCTGCTCACAAGCTTTACCGCTGACACACGCGCTACCTTTAACGATGTTTTCAAAAGTCTCGATTATGTGGTGCTGGTACTCATTCTTTCGGCGGGTTCACTGGCATTTGTGGTGCTTTACAATCTCACCAACATCAATATCACCGAGCGCATACGTGAAATTGCCACCATCAAGGTACTCGGCTTCTTCGACAAGGAGGTCTCGGCTTATGTTTTCCGAGAAAACATCCTTCTTACGCTTATGGGGATGGTTGCAGGGCTGTTTGGCGGCGTACTGCTGCACCGGTTCGTCATTGTTACCGCCGAGGTGAATATGATGATGTTTGGGCGAAATATTCAGCCGCTGAGTTTTGTGCTTGCGGGTGCCATCACCATGCTGTTTGCCTTTATTGTTAACGGGGCAATGTACTACAAGCTTAAAAAGGTAAGTATGGTCGAATCGCTGAAGTCGGTAGAGTAAATTTTATAGTCAAAAAGAGGATGCCCGTTTGAGCATCCTCTTTTTTATTGATCTATATTTTTCGTTTTGGTCGCCTTAATCACTTTTAGGCGGCTGAATTCTTCACGCTCTTTTTCCTCAAGTGAATCGGTGATAAACTTTGTAGTAGCTTCCAAACGGGGAATTACCACGTTTTTCAGCGCATTGGCACGGCGCTGCGTCTTTACAATTGCAGTTGCCAGTTTGAATACACTGTTCTCTACCTCTGCCAGCAGCACCGTCATTTTCTTCACCTGGCGAAAGCAGCGGTAAGCATAATCGAGCTGCGAGTTGGTATCGAGAAAGCCGTAAGAGAGCCCCCACTCCTTATCTTCATAACTCACAATGGGGATATCCACGCCCATAACGCTGCGGAAATGAATCTTCACTCCATCATCAACGGGCACGGCCTGCGCAATGTTTTCGATGACGCCAAGCGTCATATTCGCACGCTGTAAAGCGCGATATGCCCGCTCATAGGTTCCATCAATTTCGCGGCGCAGCAGCTTAGATTTATCGATGAGCAGCATCATCTCACGAATGAGGATGTTCCGCTTGCGATCGAGCAGATCGAAGCCCATGGTAGAAAGCGAGAGCGTTTTTTTTGTCGCGATCAGGTTGCCCTTGGTTGGAAACACCTGTTGGTTCATGCATCCTCACCTTCCTTTTTAAGCCAATAATTCCTTGGCGTCCTCAGGGTTGTAGAATTTGTCGAGCAGCTCGCCCTCAACACGGTCAAGCTCCTCACGCGGTAACAGCGACAGCAACCGCCAGCCGAGGTCTAGCGTCTGTTCAATGCTGCGGTTATCGGTAAAGCCCTGATTGATAAAGTGGTGCTCAAATGCATTTCCAAAGCGAATATACTGCTTGTCGGTATCCGAAAGCTCCTCTTCGCCGATGACCGACGCCAGCGCTTTTGCGTCCTGCACCTTGGCATAGGCTGCAAACAGCTGGTTGGAAACCGCTGAGTGGTCGGCTCTGGTATATCCCTCGCCGATACCGTCCTTCATCAAACGCGACAGCGACGGCAAAATCGAAATGGGCGGATAAACACCCATCTGGTCGAGCGAACGGTCAAGCACAATCTGCCCCTCGGTGATATAACCGGTGAGGTCGGGCACAGGGTGGGTGATGTCGTCGTTGGGCATAGTCAGAATGGGTATCTGGGTAACAGAACCTTCTGCGGTATCAATCACCCCTGCTCTTTCGTACAGCGATGCCAGGTCGGAGTAGAGGTAACCCGGGAAGCCTTTTCTGCCCGGAATCTCACCCTTGGAGGATGAGAACTCACGCAGTGCCTCACAGTAGGAGGTTATATCCGTCATAACCACCAGAATGTGCATGTTCAGCTCAAATGCAAGATATTCTGCGGTGGTAAGCGCACAGCGCGGGGTTAGAATACGTTCGATGATAGGATCGTTGGAAAGGTTCAAGAACATGACAACCTTATCCATAACGCCCGATTCCTCAAATGAACGCCGGAAGTAATCGGCGACGTCGTTTTTTACACCCATTGCAGCAAACACGATACCGAATTTTTTTCCCGATTCCTCGGCAATGTTTGCCTGACGCACAATTTGAACCGCCAGCTTATTGTGCTGCATACCGGAGCCCGAGAAAATAGGCAGCTTTTGCCCGCGAATCAGCGTCATCAGACAGTCGATGCTGGAGATACCGGTGTTGATGTAGTTTTTGGGGTAGGTTCTTGCCACGGGGTTAAGCGGTTTTCCGTTGATGTCTTGCCTTTTTTGGGCATAAATCTCCCCCAGCCCGTCGATCGGCTTACCTGCACCCGAAAGCGTTCTGCCCAAAATCTCAGGCGAAAGCGGCATTTCCATGGGGTGACCAAGCAGGCGCACGGTGGTATTGGTAAGTGAGATTCCGTTGGTGCCCTCAAACACCTGAATAACGCAGCGCTCACCCTCTATCTGCACTATACGTCCCAGACGTACAGCACCGTTTTTTAATCTAAGCTCCACCATCTCGTCATACCCTGCCGCAGGGACATGGTCCAGCACAACGAGAGGGCCGTTTATTTCGCTTAGTCCCACAAATTGAAGACTCATAGTACTAATCCGTCCTTTCGTTTAATCGAGATGGAAAAATGCTTCGTCAATCATCTTGAAGTACCGGTCAAACTGGTCCAGATGATCGTTCGGCACTTCATACTTCATCTTTACAAGGTTTGCAAACACACCTGTTTCAATCACCTCGGAAAGAGATCTGCCCGCCTGCACAATAACCTTTGACTTATCGTAAAGATAGAGAATAACCTCCATCATTTTAAGCTGTTTTTGCAGGGGAACATAGGTATCATCCTTATGGAAGGCATTCTGCTGTAAAAAGCCCACGCGAATGATTTTAGAAATTTCAATAACCAGCTTTTGATCATCCGGCAGAACGTCGGAGCCAATCAGCTTGACAATTTCCATCAGCTCGTTTTCCTCATGCAGCAGCGACGCTATCTGCTGCCGCTTACCGAGAAAGCTTCTATCCACGTTGGTGTTGTACCACTTTGCCAAATCGTCAATGTACTCGCTGTAGCTGGTGTTCCAGTTGATTGCGGGATAGTGACGCGCATAGGCGAGAGATTTATCGAGCGCCCAGAAACAGCGCACAAAGCGCTTGGTGTTTTGGGTAACGGGCTCGGAGAAATCTGCGCCCTGCGGGGAAACAGCACCGATGATGGATACCGAACCCTCTTTGTTGCAAAGTGTTACCATGTAGCCCGCACGCTCGTAGAACTGCGAAATTCGCGAGGGCAGGTATGCGGGGAAGCCCTCCTCCGCAGGCATTTCCTCCAAACGGCCGGAAATCTCACGCAGAGCTTCTGCCCAACGGGAGGTGGAATCCGCCATAATGGCGACGTGGTAACCCATATCGCGGTAATATTCCGCCAGCGTAATGCCGGTGTAGATAGACGCCTCACGCGCCGCAACCGGCATGTTCGAAGTATTTGCAATCAATACGGTACGCGCCGTCAGCTTTTTACCCGATTTTGGGTCAATCAGCTCGCTGAACTCTTTGAGTACCTGCGTCATTTCGTTGCCGCGCTCACCGCAGCCTACGTAGACAATGATATCGGCGTCACACCATTTTGCAAGCTGGTGCTGTGTCATGGTTTTGCCTGTACCAAAGCCGCCGGGAACCGCCGCCGTGCCACCCTTCGCAATGGGGAACATGGTATCGATTACACGCTGCCCGGTAATCAGCGGCTGCGATATGGGCAAGCGCTCTCTGGTGGGGCGCGCTATACGGATCGGCCATTGCTGGCACAGGGTAAGCTCATGCGCTTTTCCGTGCTCATCTTCTATTGTTACAATCACATCGTCGATTTTATAGCGGCCATTTTTTGCCGCAAAAGTCACCTTGCCCGAAAGCGAGGGCAAAACCATGCAGCGGTGCTCAATCAGCTCGGTTTCGGGGCAGGTTGCATAAATCTGTCCGCCCTGTACGGTGTCGCCCTCATGTACGCAAACCGTTACGTCCCACATGCGTTGTTCATCGAGCGACGAAATGTTACAGCCCTCGTCAATGTAAGCACCGGAACGCTCGTTAATATCTCTTAGCGGGCGCTCAATGCCATCAAAGATATTGGAGAGGATACCGGGACCGAGGGTAGCGCACAAGGGTGAACCTGTAGCATAAACAGGCTCGCCGGGCTTTAGCCCTGTGGTGGTCTCATATACCTGAATGGTGGTTGCCGCACTGGTGATGGAGATAACCTCACCAATCAGCCTTTTTTCACCGACGTACACCATCTCAAGCATCTCAAAATCGGTGGCATTCTTTACGGTCACAACAGGGCCGTTGATGGAATAGATCACGTTGTTCAATGTTTTCACCTCACATGGTTACGATAAAGCCCGAATTTGCCGCAAACCATTCCTTTTGTTCTTCAAGTGCTGCATCCAGCGTTTCATCGGAAATAAAGCTTTTTGCTTCATTTACAAGCTTTGCCCCCCCGATGAGAATCTGCTCATCTGCCTCAATAAGCAGTGCATCGCCACAAATTTTACGCAGCTCTGTTTCATATTTCAGGTCATCCGCCTTGAGGCACAGTTTTGCACCGGCACAGCCGTGGCTGTCAACCAGCTTTTGCACCTTGCCCCTCAAAAACGCACTGTATTCGGCAGTTTTGGTAAATTCGGCCAGCTTAATTCTTGCCTCGGCAAAAATCAGCTTGTTGTATTCATCACGCTTAACATAGAGCTTTTTTTTCAGCTCCATCTTTTTGCGTGAAAAGTCTTTTGTTCCCTCCACCGAGATTTCAGACACCTCGGATTGGATGATATGGTAGGTTTCGGCAAGGGTATCATCCTCGTGCTTGCCAAGCTCACCGGTGCGGTAGGCTTCAATCTCATCTTCAACCTCTTTGCAGATCTGCGCCACGTCACCCATAATTTCTTCTTCGAACCGGCCAAGCTTTCGTTTTTCTTCTTTATTTGCCTCTGCCATTTGCTCGCCACCTTTTCGTTTTTTGGCGCACTACATCTTTACGCCGATTGCCTCGTTTACATACTTTTCAAGAGCACTGGTTGCACGGCTGCCGCTGTGTCTATCCGGTACCTCCACCACCAGCGTCTTTTTATGGTTGAGCTTGAGGTCTCTTATCATCTCGGGGCAAAGGTCTGCAAGTTTTTCTGTAATAAGCAGGATGCCGACTGTTGGGTCTTCAAAAACACGGCGTACGGTTGCAATCACTTCATCACGCTCGTGCAGCACCACACCCTCAATTCCCGCAAGGCGCATACCCATGCAGGTGTCGATATTATCGCTGATCAAATACATCTTCATAAGTCATCATCGCCCTTCAAAAACCGGCAATTTACCGTTTGTTTCTCTTTACCGCTCGCCCGCCTCGGCTTACGCCCTGGTCGGCATAAGCGCGTTTGGGGGCTGCCTCTTAAAGTTTGTTGATAATCAGAATGGAGATGAGCAGACCGTAAATTGCAATACCCTCACCAAGTACAACGAAGATGATTGCTTTACCGAAAGATTTCGGATCTTCGGATACCGCGCCGATTGCCGCGGGCGCCGCAGCAGCAACTGCAATACCTGCACCGATTGCCGCAAGACCGGTTACCAATGCAGCTGCAAGAAAGCCCATGCCCTGTGCAGAAGTGCCCATAATGGTGGCAGCTACAGCGCCGCCTTCTGCTGCAAATGCACTCAGCGGAAAGATAAACGCGCAAAGGCAAACACCAAAGAACATGCAAAGGTTGCCAATCACTCTGTTTTTCGCCTGTTTTCCGGTTTTAACACCTCTTGCTACCGAGACCAGGGGAA
Organism: Hydrogenoanaerobacterium sp.; assembly: GCF_032017025.1. Lineage (NCBI taxonomy): Bacteria > Bacillati > Bacillota > Clostridia > Eubacteriales > Oscillospiraceae > Hydrogenoanaerobacterium > Hydrogenoanaerobacterium sp. The sequence continues at coordinate 29,102 of NZ_DALZQO010000009.1, read as the reverse complement.
CTGCGATTAACGCAACGACCAGTGCGGGAAGAATAAACATTAGGCTGTTCATAAATATACCCTCCAAATAGATTGTTTTTTATTGTCTGTTTAATATTTTAGGTTACTCGCCGATAACAATGGGGCGGAACGGTTTGCCCTGTCCCTCAAAATAACGGCTGAACATTTCGTAGAACTCAAGGCGAAGTGCCTGAATGCCCACAATAAAGCCCTCCAACGCCATAACAAAAGCATTGCCGATAATCATAGTCACAATGCTGCCGGAACCGGTCATCATTTCCGTCAAGGTAATAACAACCGCCATCATACCGGCGTGGCTGATGATAAAGCCGCCGACACGCAAAAACGACATAGTGTTGGTAACAAAGCTTAAAGCCACCTCGAACAGCTCAAAGACGCCTTCAAGAATAAAGCTGCCGATGCCGTCCTCCGGCTTAATGTGTTTATTGCCCTTGGCAAGCTTACCAAGCGGATGCTTGAGAAAGATGACCAGAATGGGCGCTACAATAAATGCCAGAATATAAGCGGGGGTAAACAGGCTCTCACCGCCTGTGAACATAGAAAGCACGCCGATGAGGATAGAAACGTAAAACACCATTCCGGCAACGCCGTTGTTTGAAAATATTGCTTTTTCAAAATCTTTGTTTTTTAAACCGATGATGATATTAGTTGCCATAGAGATGATGATGAGCAGAATGCCCAAGCCAATTGCAAAGAGAAGCAGATTGTTGATAGTAAGCGGATTCATTACCTCCACCGGCTTTTCGTGAAGCCCCAAGACGTTGGTGTAGAACGGGTCGAGCAGGTGCTCCATGCCAAACACCGAGCCGTACACCATACCAAAGCACGCGGCAGAAATGCCAATGCGTGTCATTACTCTGCCAAGGCTCATCTTCTTAAACTTCCACAAAAGTGCACCGAGCAGTGCAATTACCAGCCCCTGTCCCACATCGCCGAACATAATACCAAACAGCAGCGTGTAGGTGATGCCTACAAACGGCGTAGGGTCAATCTCGTTGTAAGACGGCGTACCGTACATATCAACAAACATTTCAAATGGCTGGAACAACCGGCAGTTGCGTAGCTTGGTGGGTGTCACCAGCCTTTTATCGCTGTCATGCGGTTTGAACTCGACGTGTGCATGTGCAATTGTCTCTATGCTTGCCGCAAACGACTTTTCATCGCGCACGGGCAAGAACCCGGTAAGATGAAACTGGTTCTTATAAGCACTGACGTAGCGGCGTAAATCAAACGATTCGTTGAGAAAACGGATGGTTGAGTAGATATCAAGAAACTTCTCTTGATTCTCCTTTACAAGCTCCACTAGGTGGTTGTTTACCTGCTCAAGCTCAGCCTTATCTTTTGCAAGGGTTTCTTCAAACATCTGTTTTGCTACACCCGGGGTTGCGTGCACCTCCGGTATGCGAATGCGCTCAAAGTAGAGGGAAGAAAAGATGTCGTCTACCTCTGCCTCATGCCCCAGCGTAGTGATGTACATACCCCAGTTGTAGGTGCTGCCCTCTGAAAGGCTCATAAAGAAGAACAAGCGGTCTTTATAATAGGCAAGCTTCTTATAGCTGTCGATTGGAATTCGCCCAAAACGAATTTTGAGAAATTCACAAGCAAACAGATCATCAAGGCTGACATCCAATGTAGCAAGATGGCGAAGCTGTACCAGTGCGTTCTGCCCCTGCTCGATTGTAGCTGTAAGTGCACGCTTGCGTTCGCTTAGTACAGCAAGCTCCTCATGAAAGCTGTTTAAAAAATGGTCTACAGCATCCGTTGCAATTCTTTTGTTGACAGATGCATCGTATTTTAACGGAATACCCGCGCTGAGCCCAATGTCAATAATGCGGTTTAGTCGTACCTTGTAGGGGTTTTCCTCGGTCATTTGGGTAAAACCGCCTACCTTATCACTGAGTTGTGCCGGTTGCTCGGGGTGAAACCGCCCCAGATCGGAGCATTTTCGCAGCACTTCGTCCAGAGCATCTACATGTCCGGTGATCTGAACCAGCGTCATTTTTTCAATTGACATCTATCACACCACCTTTCTGCGGCAAAATGCCGCTTCAAAACCAATTTGGTTTGATCAATTTAAAATTATTTCGCGCTATGAGTAGTATTTCACAAAATAAGCATTTTCTTTATTTCACTTGGGGGAACACCATAACGTACGCCCTCAATGATTGTTGTAATATTATTGAGCTCAATACGGCAAAGTGCCATATACGCGGTAAACACAGTAGGCGCGTCGGTTGCAAAACGCAGGTACCGCCGGCACATATAATAGTTGATACAGTTTGCGGTGTATTCAATGTAGGTGAAATCGTCGCTGCCCACAAACTTGGCATAGGGCGACGCGGCAATATCCTTCAAAAACTCCTCTGCGGATGGTGCTGCAATCAGCCGGTCAAGCTCTTTTTGAGGAATACGCTTCCACACAGGTAAAATACACTTTGCAATCTGCTCAGGCTTGGTTTCGGGGAAATATTTTTTCAGACGATAAATGTTGCTGATATTCAGCAGCTCCAGATGCGTCTGGAAGATTTCATGCAGATGAAGACGTGTTTTGCCATGGAACGAATGGTCAATAATATCCTCCACGTGCTGATAGTAGTAGGACATCAAAACAACCTCACACTTAGTGTAGTCGATTAATTCGCCACCCAATGGCCGGCACTGCAAAAGCAGCTTACCGTAGGGGGTGTCCCCCAGCACATGCAGCAGGCCATCGTAACTGCGTACTTTTGCAAGTTCCATCAAATTCACACGCGTGCTGCGCTCTAAAAACGCAGGATATTGGGTAATGTATTCCTCTGCACGGTTTGAGTTGAGTAGCTGTATCATCTGCAAAATTTGTTCAATCTCAATCTCCATAATCAGGTAGTGGTAGTAACTGTCCCGCTGCGCGTTGTCGTAGTGCATCAATCTCAGGTAACGCGAAAAGCGCTCCTTGCGCAGCAATATCTCAAGCTGCCCGCGGTGAATCGCTGTAGGCTGAACACCCGAAAGCGCCTCACTATAGCCCGCTGTGTCCCGCAGATAAGCAGCTATTTCGGCAACTGTTTTTTTATGCATTAGCTCCATGTACTGCTCGTTTGTGATACGCTTACCATACATCGACAAGGCCTTCGTCATAATCGCTTTGTCGGAAAAGGATTTCAGCATGCTCTCCCCCCCTTTCTGCTCTAATCGTACGGGATTTCACACCTAAATCTGTTTGCAGCGGCAAATGATCTCGTCCACCCACTTGTCTTTTTTCTCATCAAACTGGGTTTCAAGTGCAGCCGCCGACACCCGAAACGCTTCGTCAATGCTGAGCTGCTGCTGTGAGGCTTCCTCCTGCGCATGCTCCTTCATTTTTTCGATATGTTCATTTGCCCGCTTGAGATAGGCTTCGTGAACCTCGCTTTTTTCCTGCGAGATTGCTGCTTTCACTTCGCTGCGTCTATCCTTTGCAGCCTGAACCGTCTCGCGGGCTTTTCTGTCAATGTCAATTAGCGCCTTGATTATATCATCCACCATTCCTCACCCCTGTTCTGTTATTTTTAATTGCACCCAAAACCTGACAACGGGCAGCAATCTTAAAAATGCATAATTAATAGTATACCTATTGATTAAATTATGCAATCGTGAAACTGCTTTAATTATCTTCCTCCAAAAGTTGATTTTTTAATAGTATTTACCGAGAATCTCCCAATAAGCAATTTGCAAAAAACGCCATGGCTAAAGAGCCTGGCGTTTTCTTTAAATGGATATGCTTCTTTTCTATTTTTTACCGTGAGAATTACAACCCGGCAGGCTCAATATTTGAAATGATATTTGAAGCCGTTCTTTCATGAACAGCGAGATAACTTTCATTGGGCGGAAGCACCGAGGTACCAAAATTCAGCTCGGGGTTTAGCCGCGTAGACGTGTCTTCACAGTAGCTTGTACCCCCAAAATGCACCCATTTTACCCCGGTTTGTGCAATTACCTGGGCGACATTGCTTGCCCGAATA
>NZ_DALZQO010000009.1:0-25091 GCF_032017025.1 Hydrogenoanaerobacterium sp. | reverse complement strand
AATACCGCCGCCTGCCATAATCTGAATACGATCGCCGCATTGCTGTACCAACTCACAAATGGCAGACGCCCCCGCAAGTGCATTTTCTCTTCCCCCGCTGGTGAGAATACGCTTTACACCAAGGCTAATCAGACGCTCAGCCGTACCGGGCATATCCTTTACCACATCAATAGCACGGTGAAATACAGGGGTGCAATCTCCAATACACTCTATAAACCGTGCACAGCGCTCATAGTCCAAGCTGCCGTCAGGCAGCAAAAAGCCGAATACAATACCATCTGCACCGAGATGCGCAAACTGCTTTGCATCACAGCGTATCACCTCAAAATCCTCGTCGCTGTAGCAAAAGCCTGCAGCGCGCGGACGTACAATAGCATTAACAGGCAGGTTTACCTGCTCTTTCACCTTGTACAACAAGCCTGCCGAGGGTGTTAGTCCACCCAGCAGATGAGCCGTAATCAATTCGATACTATCTGCGCCCACACTCTGCGCTGTTTTGCAATCCTCCAGTGAGCCGCAGCAAATTTCTACGGTAATACTATGTTTCATCTTATCCTCTCTTTCAGTTTGTATCGCGTATTTTTCGAAAAAGCAAAAGGATGGGCAGATATCCGCCCATCCCTTGCTGTGTAGGTTTATTGTTTTACTGCAATCAGCGCTTCAAATTCGTCGGCCACAAATTGCACCTGTGTACCTACGATAACCTGTACGCTTGTCTTGCTGGGTCTGATAATTCCCGATACGCCGGAGGACTTAATTTTCTTTTCGTCAACCTTTGTATAATCTTTTACTTCCAGCCTTAATCTGGTAATGCAGTTGTCAACAGATGTAATGTTATCTCTGCCGCCAAGGCCTTCCAAAATAATAGCAGCTACCGCGGCATAATTGGTATTGGAAAGCTTGTAGGATTTTTCTGCTTCGTCAGCATCATCATCTTCTCTACCAGGGGTTTTGAGATTAAATTTGGTGATGATGAAACGGAACAGCACATAGTAAATAACGAAGAACGCGAGACCAATAGGAATAATCAGCCACGGATTTACTGCCATAGGAGCCTTGAAGCTGAGGACCCAGTCAATAAAGCCCGCACTGAAGTTGAAGCCTGCTCTGACAGGAAGCATTGCGCAGATAGCTGCGGAAATACCTGTCAATGCGGCATGTACAACGTAAAGAGCCGGAGCAAGGAACATAAATGCAAACTCCAAAGGCTCGGTTACACCGGTTAAGAACGAACAAAGAGCTGCTGCACCAAGTAAGCCCGCTGCAATCTTCTTTTTGTTGGTTTTTGCGGTGTGATACATAGCAAGGGCTGCACCGGGCAGACCGAACATCATAACCGGGAAGAAGCCAACCATGTACTGGCCGGTTACACCTTTCACACCTGCTTCGGCTGCGGTACCCCAGAATCTGCCAAGGTCGTTGATGTTTGCCACGTCAAACCAGAATACCGAGTTGAGCGCGTGGTGCAGGCCGACGGGAATGAGCAGGCGGTTGAAGAAAGCATAGATGCCCGCGCCGATTGGGCCTGTTACGAGAATTGCCTTACCAAAAGTGACCAGTGCTGTGTAAACTACCGGCCAAATAAAGAACAGAATGGCCGATACAAAAATAGTAACCAATCCGGTAACGATAGCCACAGAACGTTTGCCGCTAAAGAACGCCAGGGCATCGGGCAGCTTGGTATTTTTAAAGCGGTTGTAGCATAGAGCACCGATCAAACCGCAGAGAATACCAATAAACTGGTTGTTGATTTTACCAAAAGCCGCGTTTGCTTCTGCGCCAGTGATAATAGCCACAACGCCGGGTGCCAGAAGGGTCTGAACCATTAACCAAGAAACGATACCGGCCAGCGCCGAGGTTCCGTCGCGGTCGTCGGCCATACCAATGGAAACACCGATGGTAAACAGAATTGCCATGTTGTCGATCAGCGCAGCGCCTGCTTTGATTAAGAACAGCGCAGCCACGTTATTTGCGCCCCAGCCGATCGGGTCGATCCAATAACCGATACCCATTAAGATACCGGCGATGGGCAGACATGCCACAGGGAGCATCAAGGATCTTCCGAGTTTTTGCAGATACTTCATCATAGAATTACCCTCCTCTTTTTGTCTTGTACAGCCTCTGGGCTGCACCTGTTTATATTTAGAACCTATCCCCCCCAGGCTTAGGTTCTAAATTACTGCGGTTGTTATGGGTAAATCAATTGTTATATTTTGAGTATGATGATTTCTGTACTTCTTTGTCGCTGGCTGCCTCAACTTGCCTTGCAAATTACAACTTGGATTCTAAATTATTGCCGTTGCCATGAGCAAGTTGCTATTTTTTGAGTATGATGATTTCATTCAGTTCCTGTACTTTTTTGCCGCTGATTACTTCAACCTGCGCATAGTCAGATGTGTTACAAATTACAACCGGTGTAATAATGTCATAGCCCTCCTGCACAATCGCATCCATATCAAATTCAATCAGCAGGTCACCCGCCTTAATCTTATCACCGTCTTTTGCGTAGGTTTTGTAAAACCTTCCTTCCAGCTTGACAGTATCAAGCCCCACATGAATCAAAATTTCTGTTCCCAAATCTGATACAATACTTACCGCATGCCCTGTGCTAAACATCAGAGAAATGGTACCGTCTACCGGAGAGACCACTCTGCCCTTTGCAGGCCGAATCGCAGCTCCCTTGCCTAATATTTCGTCACCGAAGGTGGGGTCGCTCACCTGCGTTAAGGGAACAACTTCACCCTCAACAGGGGACAAAATTATGTTCCGTTCTTCTTTGCTTCCACCAAAAATTTTATCGAAAAATCCCATGGGTATTTCTCCTCATTTTAACTTTGTATCTTCTTTTGTCTCCATCTCTGCCGACGGTTTACATCTGTATGAACTTGCAAATATTTACCGCCAAAAATGCCTTTGCATCCTCGCTGAATTCAACACCAAGCTCACTTTTAATCATCCGTGCGATTGCCTGCGCAACTTCGTCATATTCGTACATATAAAGTTTAACATGCTGCTTGATTGGCATTTCAAGCGGTTTCTGCTTCGCACTAACATCCACTAAGCGGTTCAGCGACATTAAAAAGCTTTTACAAGCCGAGGAATTGGTATTGAAGGTGCGGTTAAAGCGGTTTTCTACCATGATTACTGCCTGCTTGAACACCCGCGCACTTTTCATTGCCACATTAATGTGTTTGTTTCGGCGCGCCGAGTAAAGATGCAGGGCGATAAACCCCTTTTCTGCGTCGCCAATATCCACATCCATCTGCTCTTTAATAAGACTTGCAGCGTTTTCCGCTACTTCATATTCTTTGTTGCACATTATGGATATTTCACCAATAAATGGATTGTCAATGGGTAAACCCATCTTCAGGCGTTCAATTGCAAACGAGATATGGTCATACAAGGCGTCATACAGCTTTTCGCTGGTGATATCCAGTTTTTCACGGGCAATCTGCACGATTCCCTGCGTCACCTGCTCCACCTTTTCAATATCGTAGCTGAGGCGCTTGATCTCCCCGGCATTGACGTTTTCATCCAGAATGTAAAACACCTTCTTGTCATCGCCTTCAGCCGTGATCTGCTCACCTTTTTTTACGCCAAATCCTATTCCCTTGCTGATGAGTACAACTTGTTTTCCGTCTTCCTCCTCAGCAAGTATCACGTTATTGTTGAAAACCTTAACTGCCTTATAATTCATTGTTGAAACCTCCGGTCACATGCCCCCAGATGTCTTTTTTACATTTTAAAATTCGTATCAAGAATTATCCTATCCGTATGGAGCAGTACCTCTTTGGCGGTACTGCCCCTTATTTTCAGCTGAAAATGCTAGAATCCCGTTCATTTAGAACCTATCGGGAAATACCGCTGTCTAAGCGCTGCAGAATATCCGCTCTGCATTCATTTAGATTCGTTTCACAAACCTTTTGTCTTACGTCCAGTACCGCCGTCGGTGTAACCGAAAGCTCTTCCACACCCATTGCTAAAAACGTGGGAATCAGTTCAAGGTCTGCCGCAGATTCTCCGCAGATTCCGGTCCATATGCCATGTTTTTTGCCGTTTTCTACGGTCAGCTTCATCATGCGCAGCACAGCCAAATGACGCGGGTCGTACAGGTGAGAGATGGTATGGTTCATTCTGTCTACCGCCAATGTGTACTGGGTCAAATCGTTTGTTCCAATGCTGAAGAAATCTACATGCTGCGCCAGAATATCGCTGATCATAACCGCTGCCGGGGTTTCTATCATAATTCCAAATTCAAAATGATCGGCATACTCAATTCCCTCAACCTTTAGCTGCGCCTTGACCGCTTCGATAATCTCTTTGGTTTTTAGCACCTCATCCAGTGAGGTAACCATCGGTACCATAATGGCGAGCCGGCCGTAAACCGAGGCGCGAAGCAAAGCGCGAAGCTGCGTGATAAAAATTTCAGGGCGCGTCAGGCAGATGCGAATTGCACGGTAGCCCATCGCAGGGTTATCCTCATTGGAGATGTTAAAGTAAGGGACATGCTTGTCGGCGCCAAGATCGAGTGTACGTACAATCACGCGCTGGCCCTTCATGCGTGTGAGAATCTCTTTGTAAACTGCAAACTGGGTATCCTCGGTGGGAAAATCATCGCTATCCATGTATAAAAACTCGCTGCGGAACAGCCCGATGCCCTCGGCGCCGTTTTCCTGCACCAGTGTGATATCGCTGGGGTGCCCAATATTTGCATTGATCTCGATTTTTATGCCGTCCAGCGTTTCGCTGGGCTTGTCTTTCAGTTCCAGAAGCTTTTTACGCGACAAAAGATATTCCTCGCGCCGCTGCGTAAACTGCTCCATCGTTTCACAATCGGGCTCTACATAGATACTTCCCGTAAAGCCATCCACAATCACGCTACCCTCGTCAGTCAGGCTGTCAAACGCATTGTCCAAGCCCACAACCGCAGGAATTCCCATGGTTCTGGCCAAAATAGCGGAATGTGATATCTTTGAACCGCTGCGGGTGACAAACGCGAGCACCTTGCTTTTGTCAAGCTGTACGGTCTCACTGGGCATCAGGTCATCTGCAGCAACAATCACCTGACCGGTGATATCGTCCAAGCTTTGCTCCTTAATGCTGGCAAGTTCACGCACTAACGATTTCGAAACGTCAAAAACGTCGGCGCTGCGCTGCTTCATATATTCATCATCCATGGAGGAAAACATTGCTGCAAACTGCTTTGCGGTCTCGCTTACTGCATACTCAGCATTAACCTTTTCGTTTGCAATTAAGCCGGTGATGTTCTCTACATAGTCGAGGTCATCAAGCATCATTGCGTGGATCTGAAAAATCAATGAGTCTTCTTCACCGATTTCAAGCAGCGCCTTTTCATAGATGCGGTTGAGGCTGTCAATTGCCTTTTGCCTTGCCTCCTCAAAGCGCTGCTGCTCGGCGACGGTATCCTCCACATTTTTCTTTTCCACTTTATAAGGGCTCGCGGTGTAAAACAGCAACCGGCCAATTGCAATGCCCTTGGAAGCGCCTACACCCTTCAAGATTTCCATTAAGGCCCTCTCTCCTATCGTAAATTCTAAAGGTTACTTTCGCAGAACGCTTTGATTCCTTGGTAAGCAGCATCCTCATCTTCGCCATCAACTGCAATGGAAATAACGTCACCGCATTTTACTGCAAGCCCCATCACCGCAAACAGACGTTTTGCGTCTCCGCTTTTGTCACCCCTTGTTAGTGTTACCGCAGATTTATAGCCTGATGCACATTTCACCAATAAACCGGCCGGCCTTGCGTGTAAACCCAGAGCATCTTTTATTGTATACTCAAACTTTTTCATAAACATACTCCTTTATCATTATTTTGGTCAAAACAAAAAGGCACAAACCCTCATTAAAGACAAATTCTTCGTTGAAAGTTTATGCCTGATCGAATCAGTAACATTTCTTTATTTTGTTTCTGTTTCTATGATAATATTTTAGGAATAATTTGTCAATAGTTTTGTTGCAATTTGTTAATAAGTACAACAACAATCTACTATTTTTAAGCACTATTCATAATAGGTTGAAACAATTTACGCAATAACAGCATTCTTTATTCTATCGAAAACTTCTTAGCAAAATTTAATATTATCAACCTTATTTTGTTTTTATTGCTGCATTATAAGCAAAACAAACTGAATTTTCTTTGTGATAAATATATTAGCGTGGGGAATGATATTAGTACAATCTTAAAAAAGGAGGTATTGTTATGAATAATAATTGCCGTGCAAACGAAAGTATCAAATGCACTGTGCAGCAATGCAACTATCACTGCTCCGACAAAAACTACTGTTCGCTAGACGTCGTTACAATCGGTACTCATGAAACCAATCCGACTATGGATCAGTGCACCGACTGCAAATCTTTTGAACTGAAAAAATAATTTCATTTTGTTCCTCAAGCAGTCGGAGTATCTTTTAAAGATGCTCCGACTGCTTTTTGTAATCTGCTAAAAATTTTAAAATAGATATTGAACAATACGGTTATGATGTGCTATACTGTTTAGGTACTAAAAATTGGAGGCGTAGCTCAGCTGGTTAGAGTGCCTGCTTCACACGCAGGAGGTCGTGGGTTCGAGCCCCACCGTGTCCACCAAAAACAAAAGGTAAAAAAGATTTATTGCTTACAAAGCCAGTAAATCCGAGCCTTTCGAGGGCTTTCACTGTGAAAAGTGGAAGCCCTTTTTTTGTAGATTTATTGGGGTAACAGCTTCACTCTGACAGGACTCAAACCCGCAAGCAGATAAATGAATTGTGGCGCCCTTTTTGAGAGGACAGCAAAGTTAAAAAGGGCGCTGCCCAAAAACAAATCAATTGAATAAACGAAACCGCCAAAGGGCGCTGATTTTACGGCTGATGAAAAGCCGATTGAATTCAGCGCCCTTTTTGCGTTTCACCATCAGAACAGGAGGAAATCCATATGATCAAGAAGTTTTTCACAGAGCTTTCCCGTGTCCTTGCAATGCATGATATTGAAACTGCGCCGCCGGAAAGAAACGCACTGCCAATCCTGATAAACGGTCAGTCTGCCTGCCATGTGGAACCCAGTGGGGATATGTGCATCTTCCCCGATGACATCCGCTCTCCCGAAGCAGCCGAGCTATATCATAAGGTAGCGCCCTTTTCCAAAGAAGTCCGTGAATACCTGACTGCGATAGAAAAGGCGCCACTCTTGAAAGCCACGGCACTGGATGAGGACTTCCGGCTGCTGGCAGAGTTCAACGGTGCCGTTTTTGCCGGCAGGAAAACCGAATACGGATATATGTTTGCCACATGGCGGCGGGACTACGAAGGTACAGGCGTACTGAGCGGAGAGTATTATTTGGATGGCTATGCGGCTGCAAAAGCGGATTTTGCCATCCGTTCCGGCTTGATTGAAAAACAGCGCCTTTTTTCTGATGCCCAGCTTCTTGATATCTACCAGAGTATCAATGATACTTTTGACGCCGGGTATGATCTGACACAGGCAGACCAGAAAAACCTCATCGGTATCCAGAATCAGATCGAGGACTTGTTGCCGGATGTCAGGGAACAAATCGCATCGCTTCAACAGATCGATCCTGAAACTGCCCAGGAACAGTCCATGTAAAGTGGCGCCCCTTTTTTATATCCATTAATAACAGAAAAGAGAACATACAAGAGCCGGAGAACCGGGGCGTGCAAACGTCTCTATTCTCCGGCTCTTTTTGCGTTTTCGGAAAGGAGAACCATGCTCATACGGTACAAGAAAAACAAGAGAAGCGCCTGTTACGATTCGGACTCACTCGTGACGGCTGGCAGGATACCACCAATTGAACGGCCCCGCGGCCCTTTCAAAAGCTGCGGTAACTGCCCCTATCCCTCCCACGGATTTGTATGTTACAGCTCCGAAGGAAATTGCCTCAGAACCGATATGGAGAAAATCCATCGAAAGAAAGAAAGGGGGAAAGTCGGTGCTGAAAATAAAGATGCGAAGGCATGATGCCCCCTCCTACCGGACGGTGTCCATTGAATTCCCTGCTTCTGAACCGGATTTGCAGGAAAAGATGAAGGAACTCGGCGTCGGCATCACAACCGAAAAACTGTGCCTGGTCGATGAGGTTCAGAATGATCACGGAGGTTGGCAGGCCCTGGCGGGAACGCTGGTCAATGCCGATGAGGTTCAGTACCTCGCCAAGAGGATGGACAGCTTTGATAAGAATGAGCTGAATACCTTCTATGCTGCTGCGGAACACGAAAATATGACAGAGGTCAAAGACCTTATAAACCTTACCTTCAACCTCCACTGCTATGCGCTCGTTTCCGACTTCTCCGATATTTCCACCATCGGACAGAGATATGAACTCTGCCGCCGAATGGCGATCCCGGCAAATGAGATGAAAAACATGGACTTTGCAGCCATTGGCAGAAGGCTCCTGGGCAACAATAAGGGCGCTGTCACCCCCTATGGTGTTTTGTATCCTACCGGCAACACACCGGAGCAGGTATATAACGGTGAACAGTTTCCCGAATACAACTGGCGCAGCGGTGATGCGGCGACCGTTATCCTGGAATCCGGCGATTACCACGGTGGGATCAAATATGAATATCTCTATCTGCCCTGCTGGGAGGTAGAGATAGAAAAGGCGGTAAATCGGCTGGGGCTCGAATCCCCTCATCCCTGTGCCACTCATCTGGAATGCGAAGGCATGAGCGAACAGTTCTGTCGGCTCTTCACGGAGGAATATCCACTGTCTGAACATCTGTACACGCTGAATAGCCTTGCAAGGAGCTATATGGGATTTGATAAACAGGCACGGGGTGATTTTCACGCCATTGTGGAAATGGTTCAGCCTAAAACGCCACAGGATGTAGCGGTGCTGGCGGATAACTTCTATGAATTTACTGTGATACCTGGACTCACAACACCCATGGAGTATGGTGCATACAAGACTATGGACTCCACAGGTGAATTCATTTTTGATGAAAATCTGGAGGAATACATCGATTTCAAAGGGTACGGAGAACGCTGCGTTCAAAATGAAAACGGTAGCTTTACCGATTACGGCTACATCGCATACCGGGGCTGCACCCCCGCTGTGGAGGAACTGCTCCGCCAAAAGGATGTGCAGAGTATGGAGATGGGAGGAATGAAGCTATGATCGCACTTCACCTGTCCCGTTTTGCCTCGTGAGGCAGTAGTACAATAAATAGAAGAAAGGCGGAGAAAAGATGATACAGGCTTTATTATCAAACCGTCAGCGGCCGGACCTGCCGCCAGTCCCTGTCTGCTTTCCCATAGCGGATTATGCCGGCATATATGAAAGCCTCCAAGCCATAGGACTTGGCAGCATTGCCGTGCGGGATTGCTTTGTCAAAGAGATTAGCGGGGATTATCCCATCCTAAAGCGGTTAGAGGAAACTGAAATCAATGTGGATGAGCTGGACTACCTCGCAAAACGGCTGGAAAGCTTCGATAAATACGAGCGCGCTCAATTTCAGGGCACCGCTGTCAGCAAGGACTATTCCAATATGACGGATTTCATCAACCTGACCTTTTCCTGTCAGGAGGTCACGGTGGTGCAGGATTTCACCGATTTGACAACTGTTGGACGAATGCACTATATGAACCTGAACGGTGGGCTGACCGAGGATGATCTGAGTACGGTGGACTTCCAGAAAACAGCTCTTTCCCTTCTGCTCAATGAGGAAGGAACCGTCACGCCCTACGGTGTGGTGTATGAAAACGATATGGAACTGGAGCTTTGCTATGACGGGCTATATTTTCCGGACTATCGGTACAGCGGGGATACTCTGCTTGCTATAGCAGTAATTGATGATAGCCTCTCGGACGATACCACGGACATTGCATGGCTTTACCTGCCCATGGAGGATTGCCAAATTGAACGCGCTCTGCTGCGTGCGGGCATTTCTGAGGAACATATGCGGCTGGCGTATGTTGACAGTGAGCTGCCTGGTGTGCTCACGAACCTGATAGGCACGGAAGAAAGCCTGTATGAGCTGAACAGGCTATGCATCCATTATCAGAAACTGGACACCGGCTACCGCCAGAAAGCGGAGGCAGCGTTGCAAATGGCGTCCCCTACCAGCATTGCCCAGGCGTCTAACCTTCTAAGCCAGCTCGACCTTTTTGACTTTATCCCAGGCATCTCCACCCCAGAAGAATATGGCAGGGACATGATCATTGACTCCGGCCATTACGAGTTTGACGAAAATCTGGAAGAATACATCGATTTCAAAGAATATGGTAAACAGCGCATGGCCGGAGAATACGGCCGGTTTACCGAAAATGGATACATCAGCTATCACGGCTTTATTTCCATTGAAGAAGTAATGGCGGGAAGCGAAACCGAGCGCATGGATATGGAGATGGGAGGTATGCAGCTATGATTACACTTCATTTGACTCGCGCTGATGATTATGAGGGTGTGTATCTGCCGCTGCCGACCAGTCCCGCAGAAATTGGTGAGGCGTGGGCGGCTCTGGACAACATCAGCGATGACGTTGCCTCTACCCGTATTGTCGGGGCGGTTAGCAATGTATGGGGCATTGGGCAGTATCTGAAAAAAGCGGATGTAAACAATTCCGGAGAGTTCAAAAAGCTGAATCGAATCGCTGAACTCACAGGCAACTTAGACCGTGACCAGTGCTATATCTTTGAAGGCGCTTTGAACGCCGAGTCTGTGAACAGTTTGGATGATGTCATCGCCATTGGAGAGCGGCTGGACCAGTACCTGCTGCTCTCCGGGGTGAATACCGACCGTGAGCTGGGAGCGTACCTTGTGGAAACAGGCGTGATGGCCTTTGACGAGAGTGTCCAGCCCTATCTGGACTATACAAGAATCGGCATTGAGTATTACGCCAATCACGGCGGCGCTTATGCGACCGGGGGATATGTTCTCAGGCGTGACAGCGCGGAACAGGCGTTGCAGGACATTGTCGACGCCCACCAGGATAAGCAGATACTTGGCGGCATGGAGATGGGATGAGGGGTGAACGGTGGAAACGGATTTGACAAAGCGGATCAAGGCCCTCACCCACCATTACCGGCCAAAGCTGAACACCGACAAGAGAACCATTCGGTGGGCGGACGAGGTCTGGACGCCCACGGGAATTGTGGACAGCATCCGGTTTGAAGACTATTACGAGAATGAGGAATACCTCTGTCGGCTTCTGGATGCGGAGCGGTTTTCCGAGAGAGACCAGTGTGCCACTGCACATATGCATCAGCCCGGAAAGTGTTTCCGTGATGGCGGTACAGATAAGAATGACCGGAAATGCCATGGCTGTGTCCTGCGGTGCCATAACTGGAAAGTAGGCATGATGGTGACTTGCTTCGAGGTTAAAATCACTTACTCGGATTTCAGGAGTGCAAACGGGCACAACTTCCACGGAAATGAAAATTACTACTGCGTTCCGAAGTCTCTCGCCTCTAAAATCGCCCATGAGATACCGGACGACATCGGAATCCTCGCATACTTTGAGGGCGAGCACCAGTATGGTCTCCGGCAGATTAAGCCATCAGGATGGCGCAGCGTAACCGACCGGACCAAAGTGCATCTGCTGTACAATGCCATGAAAAAATGGTGTGATGGGGCGGTTTTTGTATAGCCTCCATCATAAGCCGGACGCCGGTTTATTGATTTATGGGATAGCTATTCCGCACACCGGATGGTATTCTGTGTGATTGATGCGGAACAGTACCTAATTCATTGAAAGGAGAACAGGTCATGACAGACAAAGAAATCGCGGAAATGTTTGAGCGTCACAATCTAATCAGGGGGTATGTCTATCCCTATGAGGGATATCGAAGCGAATACTGGTTTGAGCGCTCTCCCTCCAACATCGCCAACTTCATCATGCAGCACAGCGATGCAAGGGAGATCATTCTCACCGATACCATGGACAATCTAATCCTGAACACGATGGGCGAGTTTATCGACCGCTGCCCGGATCAGGAGTTTTTACAGCAGATTCTGCCGCACCTTATCCCCATGCAGTTGGGTGAAACGGAGCCGCAGGAGTTCCCTGTTGCTACGGATGCGGAGGTGGAGGCATACTTTGAAATGCAAAACAGTATGGAAATGGGTATGTAGGCAGAAACCCTGCTGTTTTTTATCATGGAGGTGTCAATATGAGCGTTAACGCCAGAGAAGAAGAATATGAACACGTGGAGCTTTTTGGAAAGCCTGCACTTTTCACCAACTCCCGCATTGACCGTTTTACCGTGCCGAAAGGATTTTCCTGCTATGATTTGCGTGGTTCCGACTATGATCCCGGCAAGCCGGTAACCGTAGAAAATCAGGTTGGTGTCAATCATGCCGGAGCGGTTTTGACGCCGGCGCCGGTCACCATTCCCAAGGCGGGTTACCGCAGGTTGCAGGGCAAGCTCAATTTTCTCGGAGAAAGCATGAGCCTTGCGGAGTTCTGCGAGGAACACAGCATCACCCTCGCCCCCGATGAGCCCAAATTTACACTGCGGCCTGCCTCTCCCGATGAGGCGGGTCTTTTTTTTGCCCCTCCAAAAGAACAGGATGCGGAGTTGGGCGCCATCGGTCATGTTCGCATCGACTTCGGCAGCGGTGGGAAGGAATTCTGGCATACATGGTGGCCGCGAGGTGAAGAGGCACTGAACAGCCCCGAATTCAAAGACGAACTGGCCGAGCTGGTAAACGAGCTGCGGGAAACCGGACCGCTGAAGGATCTCAGTGCCATGCACAGCTACTGTGCCGGGCACCACGGGGAAATAGGCGGCGGCTGGCGGCAGAATTACGGCTATATGATCGAAACGGAGCGATATCGGTACTGCCTACGCTGCAGTCCCGGCCAGGGCGACTACCACGCCTATCTGACCGCCTTTGATATGCAGGTACAGAAAATGAATATGGTGGAGCAGGACACACCTGAACAGGGTATGGAGATGGGAGGCATGTAGCTTGAAAACAATTGATTTTGATATATGGGAAGCCAACCCCGATAAGCCGGGTACTGTCCGGCGTGTCGGCCAGCGCACGGCGCAAGAGGTTTTTGCAGAGCTTCAGCATCACCTCGAAAGCACCGGCTATCTGCCCGATGAATACTTTCTGATGAACGATGAGTGGAAAGATGGCAAGGAGATACCGGAAGGTGCTGGATTTTTCTGTACCGTCGACTACGGCGGCAGTGAGGGCGTCTATCTGGATGTTTATCTGAAATGGTTTGATCAGCAGAAAAAGGAAAGCGTCACGAAGGGGTTCATCACCGGCAAAACCCTCGGAGAAACCGGAAGCGATCTGGACCGCATGTATCTCACCGCCTCCGCCATCACCAAGGCGTTCAACGGTGACGGCGGTACCTACGCCAGATATATTCGGCTCGGAGAGGCACAAAGTCCCAGCGGCGTGGTGATGCACCTGAATGGTGAGGAACAGCGGCTGCTGATTGACAGCCTTGTAGAGCGTCGCGGCAGGCTGGAAGAAGAATTCAGCGGCGTGGAACAACTCCTGCGCCGTGTGACGGGGAGCATCACGGAGTTTGTCAACGAGGTGGGTCAGCGACCTCTGAAAATCAGTGACTCCGACATGGCGGTGCTGGCCATTGAGGACGGCGATCTGACCGCGTTTCAGATGGCGTACTCAAAAGTTCCGGATGAAATTGCCGAGTTGCTGCCCCTTGCTGCGGGCAGACCGGGTGCGGTAGGCAGAAAGATGACGACGGTTCTGCTTTCCGACGCAAAAAGCCTGACCGGAGAGCAGTACCTTACAGCGAGCAAACGCGCTGTCGATACAGGCGATGGCGAAAAGGTGCGTCTGTTTTATGAACTGGCAGAAAACTGCGTCACTGATCTTCCCAGGACGTATTACGGCGATGTGATCTCCTACGCATACGATGAAAAAGTCCATATTGCCAAGGCGCTGCTGAAGCAGTCCACGCCCGAACAGATTGGCGACGCCTCCCCCCGGCTGCTCCATCAGGCGGCCTTAAGGGATGATTATACCACCGCCTCTGAGCTGGTGAAGAAAGGCATTCACGCGGACAAGGCTGCTACTGATGTGATCCGCGCTTTTCAGCGGAGTCATTGGGCGGTCACGCATCTGCTGGAGCAGGGCATGGAGATTGATGCCCACAATTACGGGGCGCTTCACGCTTGTATCAACACGGGTAATACACAAGCGGCGCAAATGCTGCTGGAGCGCGGCATGGATTTCGGCCATTACGCCGATTGGACCAAAGCAAATGCCCATAATTATCCCCTTACCAATGATAAGGCGTTTGAAACGTTGTACGATAGCTGGAAGCAGAATTTTGAGGGTTCTGATTCAGTGCGGAGTGAAGATCAGCAGATGGGAGGAATGACGCTTGGATAAAAAATCAAGAAGCCGGTTTCCGGAACAGTGTCTATTCATAAATGCGAATGGCGAAATCATGAGCATTGAATATGGAAAATCAGGATTCAGACGCTTCGAACTCAACACAGAAAATAAAAAGGCAAATCGGGAGATCGTCAACAGCTACAACGAGAGGCACGGCGTTACACCCGAGCAGGTAAAGATGATGCATCATGGAGCGATGTTTGGTTGGGATACCCTCCAGCCTCCTTACCAAGATGAATCCGGTATGAAGAAGGGCGAAATTTTTGAAGTAGAAATTGCCCGCCCCGGTTCACTCGGTGCGTATACTTCTTCTACGCTCACGCTGCCTGCCGAGCCATATGAGATATTGGATGCGATGGACAAGGCCCGAATCACCGATGAACGTGTCATCTATTCCTCGGAGATCATAAATTGCGAGCTGGACTATCTGCCGCAGTTTATCAGTTCAAATACGAATCTGTATGAGCTGAATCATCTGGCCGAGCGCTTATCCTCCCTGAGTCAATGGGAGCTGGACTGCTTCGAGGGAATGGTCATGATGGATACCCTCCAAACCCAACACGCCCCTATCGCCATTGACCGCCTCATCAACATGACCCACAGTATGGAGCATTGTCAGATTGCCTACGAAGCTCATGATGACCAGTCCCTCGGTAAGTTTTATGCTGACAATGACTTTGTGCCGGAGCTGGAAACCCTGTCTGGAAGGATATTCCCTTGGCTGGATTATGCTAAAATTGGCAAGGAGATGCGTGAGGGCGAGGGCGGCGTTTTTACCCCTCATGGCTATGTGATCCAGAATGGCGAGATCGCAAGAACCTACCAGAGCGGTGAGGCTGCTCTGCCGGAGAAGCCCGACTATACTATTTTGCTGTCGGTCAGAAAGGGATATTTTAACGATCCCGCATACGACAACGCCCTCTGCGTACAGCTGGGGCTCCCTGCTGACGATGAGGCGATATCTCAGGCGGCAGAGGCTGTGGGTGCGGCATCCTTTCGGGAATGTGCCTTCCATGTGGAAGATTGCGCCGCCCCGCAGATTTGTGAACTCATCAGCAATGAGCTGGAGGAATGCGATGGCGATATTACCGTAGTCGCTGCTTTTGCCGAGCAGCTTCACAAGCTCGAACTTGAGGGGCGGCTCCCCGTCTATAAGGCAATGCTGGAGGCTGCCCCCAAAGACCTTACGCTGGACGAGGCGGTGGATCTTGCGGGACAGGCTGTGGACTTCCGGCTCCAACGGGAAATCCCATCCCCATTGGAGTACGCCCAAGCCGAGATTATGAAACACGATATTCCGCTGAAGGACGAGCTGATCAACAGCAGGAACCTCTACAGCTACGGTCAGAAGCTGATGGAGGCGCAGGGAGCGGTAGACACGGATTATGGTATCCTTCTTTCAGAGAACGGGATGACTGTGGAACAATGCCTTGGGCGCCCTGATCAGCATATGGAAATGAGGTGAAACCAGTATGAACGACTATCCGTATCCCTATCCATGGAAGAAGCTGCCCGGTACCGCTGCAGAAATGGCATTTCTCGGTGAGCGGTTTGCTAAAATGTCAATCCGGGAGCATCTTCTCTTAGAAGGCTCTTCTCAGTTTGTGTCTATCGAAACCGCCGCCGATCTCATCAACCTCACCGAGCAGCTCGACAGCTTCACCCTTTATTATGGGGTAAAGGACGATGCAACTCTCGGAAAATATATCGCCACATACCAGCATCAGGCCACGCCTGATCAGCTTCTCTTCATTGACCTGAACCAGTGGGGACGCGACATTCGGGAGAAAAACGGCGGGGTGTTCGTATCCGGCGGTTATGTGGAACGCCACTATGCCGACCATGAAGTCTACACCGGCAAAAATCTGGAACAGCTGACTGGTGAGAGCGCCAGTGTGCGAATAAAAGTAGCCTCCGGCATCCAATCGGCAGGCTTATGGGTAAGGCTGCCCGACTATGAGATCAGCACCGGCGAACCAGATGAGCTGTCGGTTGCAATGAGTGAGTTGGGGATCACAAAATGGAGCCGTGCGGTTTTGCTGGAGGCAGAATGCTGCCTTGACAATATTACGGACATTGCCAATCAATATGAATCCCTGGAGGAACTGATTCGGGCTGGGAACAATCTCGGCTATGTTCTGGCGGAACAGGGACAGGGTATGTCCTTCTTCCATGAGCGGTTTCAGGCAGCCATGGAGCTGGAGGGTTGCACCCGGCTGGATGAGGCGCTGGACATCTCCCAAAACCTTGACTGCTACGACTTTATCCCCTCCGAGCAGCATTGGGAAAAGTTCGGCAGGGATTTGGCACAAAAACGTGGTCTTGTACATCCATCCTCTCCAATAGGGATGTACTTCGACTATGCCGGATACTGCAAAGCTGAGATCGAAGCTCTCAATCTGCAGCCCTGCGAGGACGGTTATATTGCCAGAAACGAAAAAGGATTTATTCGTGAGTTCAGCAAGGAGCCCCAGACACAAGGGCAAATCCTCGACCACAGTCTATAGCTTCTTGGTATAGCTATTTCCATCAACCTGTGGCATTGTGTTGTACTTGAAGGAGGTGAGGCAATTGGACGAAGAACTCTTGGATTTATTGGATATGGCGCTTGCGGAACGCTTCCAATTATCGTATGCATCTATGCGTCAGGAGCAGCCACAAACCGAAAAGCTGATCACACGGCTCATTGAAATCAGCGAAGCCATTCAGAACAGTCCTACAATCTTGCAGGAAGATAAAAAGCTGATTGACGAATATCTCTCTGTAAATACAGAAGTAGAGGCTAAGACCCAGCAGTATTTGTACATCCAGGGCGCCAAGGACTGCGTGACAGTTTTAAGAGAGCTTGGCGTAATCAAGTAGCACAGGCAATGATGTCTGTGCTTTTTTAGACCCAACACCAAACAGGGCCGTTTCCCCAAACAGGAGGCGGCCCTGTTTTTTTATGCCCTTTTTTGCCTTACCTTTCCGGGGAAACGGCCGGAAAGGAGGCAAAGATGCTCAAGGAGCAACTTGCAAAGTATCTGCACCGCTATCATCACGGCGCGGGAAATGCTGTTACAAGCAGGGAGCTGGAATACGCACTGCACATCTCCGGCAAGGAGCTGCGCGACCTTGTTAATGCCCTGCGCCGTGAAGGTATCCCCGTTGCCAGTGACCAAAGCGGGTATTTCTACGCAAAAACCGAAACGGAAGTGCGCCTGACCATTCGGCATATGAGAAACCGCATCAGCGGGATCAGCGCTGCTATCACAGGTCTCAGGCGTTCCCTCGCGGCGTTTGACGATACGCAGATACGCCTGCCGCTGGAGGGAGGTGATGACTCCTGAACAGTTTTATGTCGTGGATCGGTGGCAAAAAATCCTTGCGTGAGCTGATTGTCACTCTGTTCCCCATCTACTACGAAAGATACATTGAGGTATTCGGCGGGGCCGGCTGGGTCCTGTTTCACAAGTTCCCCGGCAATGACTTTGAGGTGTACAACGATTTCAACGGTCTTTTGGTTAACCTGTACCGCTGCGTGCGGGATAAGCCGAAGGAACTCACGAAGGCACTGCGTTACATCCTGAACGCCCGTGCAGATTTTGATCTTATTAAAAACACACTGGCTCGTGACAGTCCTGCCTCGGATGTGCAGAGAGCAGCTTGGTTTTATCAGCTCATCCGCTACAGCTACGCCTCGGGGCTGACAAGCTACGGCAGCCAGCCACATGATATGTGGTCCAACTTTCCGTTGATTGAGCAAGCCCACAGGCGGCTTGCCAAGGTGGTCATCGAAAACAAGGACTTTGAGAAGCTCATCGGGCAGTATGACCGCCCTGTCAGCTTTTTCTACTGCGACCCGCCGTATTTTGAAACCGAAAGCTATTACAAAAACGTGGGCGAGGACGGTTTCACGGAGAAAGACCACATCCGTCTGCGGGATGCACTGCTTCGGATTGAGGGTAAGTTCCTGCTGTCCTACAATGACTGCAGCTTTATCCGGGAGTTATATGATGCGCCAGGTATCCAAATTGACTCCTATACCCGCATCAACAACATCAAGCAAAGGTATGACAATGGGGCGCAGTTTCCTGAAATCCTCATTGCCAACTACGATATGCAGGAACGGATGCGGGATAGTCCGATGCAGTTAAATTTATTCGGTGAAGGAGGTTTCATAGATTGAACATGGACAAAAACACCTTTTGGCACATCATTGACTCGGTTAACAGCGAGGTGAGTGGCTCCGATTTGGAGGGCGTGCTTCGCGTGACTCAGGAAAAGCTGCAGGATTACAGTCCGCAGGAAATCGCTGTGTGGGCCAATTATTTGCGGTGTTACAGGGTTCTGGCAGACACCAGCGGCGTGTTCGCGGCCTCCTGCGTTCTCAACGATTATATGTCGGATGACGGTTTCTTGGATTTCCGCGCATGGCTCATTTCCAGGGGCAAGGAGGTCTATCTGGCGGCGCTCAAAGACCCCGACAGTCTTGCGGGTATGGAGATTCCGAAAAGCACAAGGTTTGAATTGTATGGATATGTGGCCTATGACGCTTACAAGGGCATCTGTAAGGATGACGTCTATGCTGAGATGAAGGTAAATCTTCTTACAAAAAATCAAGTGGAGGATATCCGTGCGGAGCTTGAATACTACCCGCACGAAGTCGATGGCGCCCATATAAGAGAGCATTTGCCGAACCTGTGTGCCAAGCACTTAGAGCCGACGGAAAGATTATGCTTCACCTACAGCGAGGGACCAGGGAGAATGCTCCTTCTGACCGATTTGGAAAAACTGAAAAGCGCCGCCCGCTTAATTGAGAGCATGACCGGCAGCCGCTTTAAAAGCTATAGCTGCGGCTCCTTTATTTATCCCGAATCCAGTAGTGATGCGTACCTCGCCATTAATATGCGCAGAGAAACGGACTTTAAGGCAAATCTCTACCGGATACACTTTGACGTGAACATCCAGACCACCGGGAGCCGTCCAATGGATTCAACCGAGCTGATGCGCCTCCAGCAGGAGGTCGGCGTGGCCCATGCCCTGCTCACTGCACTGGAAATGCAAAAGTACAGCCTGACACCGGAAGAAATGCAGTCATTTGATGATTTTATCCGTGAACAGGAGGAACTGCGTGAAACGCAGGAACAATCAGACACCCCGATCACGGGGCAAACATTTTAAGGAGGAACGCACCCAATGAAAACAAATCAGAAAAAAACCGAGCAGGCACTGCAAATTCCTTTGGCTGTTCAGCAGCGTTGCGGTTTTACCGATGCCGAGTCCCTTGCGGTGACTGCGGCCGAGGGCGTATGTGTCATTCACAAGGGTGAACTGACGGCGCTGGAGCTTGCCAATGTTATCACGGTACTCAGTGAACTTGCAAGCGATTTGATGGTTCACTTGGCCGGAGCCTGCGGGCTTTGCAACAACTGTGACGATGAAAGGTCGGAAGCTGGTACGGAATGCCGCAGCGATAACAGCCCCGACCGGTGGGTAGCAGACTGCTCCCTCTGCCGGGATCTATTGGATGAGAGTCAGAACATCAACATTCCCGGCTATCTACTGGAGGAAGCGGGAATTCCGGCCGATGCCAAACTGGAAGCCTATACCGATGAGGACAGCGGTGAAATCACGGTGGTGGAGGCTGACATCCAGCAGGACATCAACGATGTGCCGCCTGGCATCCTTTCGGTGCTGGCACAGAGTGGCGTGTGCCTTGCTGCGCTGGATGAGCTGATCCTTCGGGAGGAAATCGTCTATGGCAGATAAGGTGTTTTCCTATGTTTATCCATACTCCCGCGAGGAAGCTAAGCGGCTGCGGGAGATGGAACTCTGGCGGGAGAGCCGCAAGCTTAACGTCGCCTGTAGGAATGCCATTGAGGAAGCGATCTACCGCGACTTTGACGGAGTGCATCTGAAGCCCGACTGCGCCCCCTCGGTCATCGCGGAATATGGCTACCACCGGGTGTCCTATGTTCTCGCCAACTCTCTCCAGCAAAAGGGCTTCGAAGGGCGCTTTTCCAGAGGAAATCACGATTGGGCAAAGCAGATCTACATTTCACCCGACAGAGATGGCGCCGGAGTAGATCGCCGCTGTCAATTTGCGGCAAATAGCTCTCCCGCCACGCTGGATAGCTTTGTCAACCAGTACCGGGAGGCATATCAAAAGCTTGGGATGTTTGACCATATCCACTGCCTGCCCGATACGGAGAAGCAGGACTTTGAAGGTAAGGTGGTAGTGCTGTCGCCCCGCATCCTCAAGGAACAATGCCTGACGCCACAGAATCAGCTCTGGCTCTGCACTGGAGGCTTTGGCTCCCATGCCGGTTCGAGGGGCAGGGCTGTCTATGCTACCAACTTAGGAGATGGTGAAAAGACCCGATGGAACCGGAGTGATTTTACCGGTGTGCTGGCAGACAGTCATCTGCCCGATTGGGCCAGGGAAAGGCTGGCGGAACTACAGGAGCAGGAACAGACCGCAGGCGATTCCTCCGAAATGGGAGGGATGACCATGCAGTAAGGAGGCGGTACCATGCCGGGGATTACCCTGAAAAACGGCCTCATTTCCTACTACGGAAACCCGGCCGGGTATACAGAAAGAGAAAAAGCAGTGGTAGACAGCATCTTTCAAAGCGATGAGCTGTCCGCTTGGCTAAAAAGCCGCTCCCTAAAACCTCAGTGGACGGATGGCGTGATGGAGCGGCTCCTTGCCGGGGAACGGCCGGGCAGTATTGAAACTGCTGCTCCGCTGAAAACTGTCCGCATCTGGCAGCTCAAGCCCGACGTGGATATCCACATGAAATTCATTCCCTACGAGGAAATGGTGCGGAAGTTCGGAGAACCGTCTCCCGAAGATTACCGCATCGCCTATGACGGCCAGCTCGACACCAATGATCCGGAAACCATCTATGAGCGGTACAGTATACGGCAGCCTCGCGGTTTTTCAGGGAACCCGCTCTCCATGTCAGACATCATTGAGCTATACAACGCTGACGGCAGCGAGTTCTATTATGCAGACCGCAAGGTATTCCGGCAGATCAAATTTGAGCTGCCCGAACACATCCAAACTATGGGCATGAGTATGTAGGCAGCCTTGGGCTGTCTTTTTTATGCTCCATCAGTAGAACGGAGGAAAATAATATGGTTCATATTATCAAAAAAATGAAAGCCACGGTTTCTCATAAGCTGACGGCGGCAAAGGACACCGCCGCCAGACTTACATTGCGCAGCAGGCATATTCTCTCAGGGAGTGCCGGGGAGGGTTACATCGATACGGCTATTAAGATTCTGTTGGCCGTTGTCATCGGCGCCCTGCTTCTGGCGGGGCTCTACGCCCTGTTCGGGGAAACTGTGCTGCCGACCCTGACCCAGCGCATCAAGGAGATGTTCAACTACGCCGGTTAACTGTACCGGCAATTTTGAGAAGGAGGAAAAACCATGCCTAAGAATACAACACCGGCTGTCCCCAAGTACGATGTGAAAATTCACTCCATCCGCCCGGAGGGAAGCTGCAAGGCCACCGCCTCGGTCAATATCTACGGCGATTTTGCCGTCCGGGGCATCAAGATTATGGAGGGTTCCAAGGGACTGTTCATTTCCATGCCCAGCTACAAAGCCGGAAATGGCGAGTACAAGGACATCTGCTTCCCTTGCACCAAGGAAGCCAAAGCGGAATTTGACAAGGCTGTCCTCGGCGCCTACCAGCAGGCGCTCACTCAGGGGCAGGCCGCCTCACAGAAACAGGAATCTCCCGAACCCAAGCAGGAGCAAAGCCAGCCTGCCATGGGTGGGATGTAGGAGGTAGCTTATGAACGAGAAAATGAAAAGACCGCTCGGAATCATCCTTGCAGCCTGCCTTGTTGTCTCTCTTTTTGCAGGCAGCGCTTATGCTGTAAATCGGTATTTTGAGGATGCCAAGGGCCATTGGGCGGAGGAAGCCATCCAAATCCTCACGGATAAGGGCGTCATCAGTGGCTACCCCGATGGTCTGGCACACCCCGACGCGATCATCACCAGAGGTGAGTTTGCGGCCCTGATTGCCAGAACCATGGAACTGCCGGAGCCGAAAGAGAGCGAGGTCACTATTCACTTCACTGACATTGCCGGACACTGGTCGGCGCAGCATATAGAGGCGCTCATCATTGCGGGAATCATCCAAAAGGACGATTTCGGCACAAAGTTCCTGCCGGACGAGCCTATCACCCGCATGGAGATGATCCGTATGCTGGTCAGGGCTATCGGCAAGGGCGACCATGATGCCTCTTGCCCCTGTGTCACCGGATTTTCCGATGACGGTGGGCTCACGGATGGGGATAAATCCAGTATTTGCGCTGGGAAAGAGTACGGCATCGTGGATGGCTACCCGGACGGCACGGTAAAGCCGGACGGCAAAGCCACCCGTGCGGAAGCCTTTGAAATGCTGGTGGATACGGAGAAAGCAAAGGAACAGATTAAAAAAGAAGAACCTCCGAAGCCGACTGTCCCTGCCAAGCCGGAGGATAAACCCTCCGGTGGTGGCTCAAGTGGAGGCAGCTCCAGTGGCGGGGGTTCTTCCTATGTACCCGCTCCGCAGTTCAGCTTCACATTGCCCAAAACCGCCTATACTGCCGATGAAATTGAGATTAAGTCGGAAAGCCGCTATGTAAGCGGCGTAACATGGACAGTTCTCAAAAACGGACTGCCTGCCGAGCTTTCCGGGCTGGTGGACGGGATGCTGACCGCAAATGGCGGTAAAGTGAAATTCACGCAGACAGGCAGCATTACCCTGATTTCCACAGCAAAAAACAGCCGTGGCTCCACGGTGACCCATGAGCAGACGGTCAGCATTTACCCTGTGGTGACAGCGGCATTCACACTGCCTGAAACCGCCCATACCGACACGACTGTGCCGGTGGAACTTGCCACGGAGAATCTTGGCTCCAATTCCGTGGTGTGGTCCCTTCAAAAAGATGGGACCATTGCTGATATAGACGAAGCCCTCACCGGAGAGCTGACTGCTACCGGCGGCACAGTGCTGTTCAAGGAAAAAGGTGAGTATAAACTGACCGCCTCTATCACAGATGAGCTGGGTAAGGTAATCACCGCACAAAGCGGCATCACCGTCTATCCTGTAGCGGAGGTGAATCTCACCCTGCCGGCAGTTTCCCATACCGATAAAACCGTTGCGCTAAAAACAGAAACAAAAGAAACGGATGGGCTCACGCTGACCTACACCCTGACCCGAAACGGCGAATCCGCCGATATCGGCACATGGATCGAAGGAAATCCTGACCATGGCAGCATCCGATTCAAGGAAAAAGGTGTGTACGCCCTGACCGCTTCCGTCACCGATGCAACCGGCAGAGTGTTTGCCGGTACCGCAGACATCACCGTCTACCCGGTGGGTTCCGCAGGCTTTTATCTGCCGGAAATCTTCCACACCGACAAAACCGTGATGGTAGAAGCGGTGTTCGGGGAGATCGGCAGCCATACCGCCAAATGGTCCCTGCTGCATGACGGCAAGGAGGTATCCCTCACCGATGCGGCGGAGGGTACACTGGGCAACAGCGGCGGCGAGCTGAAGTTCCGCTCCAAAGGCAGCTATGTCCTGAAAGCGGAATTCACCGACGACGGAGGCAGAAACTACCGCTATGAGCAGAGCTTCAAGGTTTATCCCGTACCTGCCGTTACCTACGGCCTGCCAAAATACGCCCATACCGATACCGCTATCGTGGTCAAAACCGAAGCCGCCGATCTGGATGCCCTCACCATCGAATGGCTGGTGGATAACACATTCGGTTTTCAAGATTGGCCGACCTATGTGGATGGAAAGCTCTCGAATGACGGCGGCACGATCCGCTTCAAAAGAGCAGGCATCTATGAGCTGGTAGCGAGAATCACCGATGATACCGGCCGTGTCTTTTTGTATGAAAGCAAGGACAGGTGCGAGGTGCTTCCCGTACTGACTATCGGCTTTGAGCTTCCTACCTTTGCCTACACCGATACCGCCATTGACCTCAGAACCCATGGCAACAACAATGTTCTGCCTGTGGAGTGGTCCGTGACAAAGGACGGCAAGAGCATTTCACTCTCCGAGGCGTTTGATGGAAACCTCACTCCCCAGGGCGGCAAGATTACCTTTAAGGGCGACGGCGAGTATGTCCTCACCGCAGCCATGACCGACTATCAAAAACGCAACTATTCCCACAGCGAAAGCATCCGTATCCTGCCGGTTGTGCAGTACGCATTCACCATGCCGCAGACTGTTCACTACGGTGCGGAGTTTACTGTAGCCGCAAAGGATGTCCAGCACATCGGCAGCTATGCCGTGGTCTGGACACTGCAAAAGGATGGCAATATCGCACAGTACCAGGGAAGCCTGGGCAATGACGGTGGTAGAATCGTCATCCGCGATACCGGCGAGTTTACCCTGACGGCTTCTATTACCGACAGCGCAGGACGTATCACCACCCATTCGGAGCGCATCGCGGTAACCAACACGGAGCCGAATGCCCCTGTGGTAGAGGCTGTTCCCACCCGCACCGCCAAGGATGGGAAGTTCCTTGTCAACATTACCGCCAATGCCACAGATCCCGATGGAGATGCGGTGACCTTGGAGTATGCGGACACTGCGGTTGACGGCTACTATGCACCAGGTACTCACACCATCCGTGTCAGGGCAAAGGATATCGCCGGGGCTTATTCTCCCTGGACCGAGAAAACTTTCACCGTGACCAATGCCGCCCCCACTGTTACCCTGACAGCCGAGCCCACCCGCACCGTCAAGG
>NZ_DALZQO010000008.1:56140-123509 GCF_032017025.1 Hydrogenoanaerobacterium sp. | reverse complement strand
ATTGAAGTAAAGGTATAATGAACCAAAATTAGGGTAAATTCGACAATATGACTAAGTCTAATATTTACAACTGAAAATAAAAATACGCACCGTCTTACGGTGCGCAATTCGAGATACGGTCAAGACCATACTCTTAATGTCTTCCGTCGACATACGTTTAATAGGTGTTACTTCATTTCTGCGGGTTACCTTATAGTCCTTTATTTTAGGCAGATAATCGGTGTAATACGGCAATTTTGTCATCATAGGTGGGCATCCTCCCGATTTAATAACGATATACTCACCAAACGGTATCCTGATTATTTCTCCTGCTGAAAGCAGAGGCTTCGCAATCATCTGTACTGTCTGTGAACCGCCTTTGCCCATCGACACACTGCCGCTTTGTACCGTACCATTATCAAGTATCTGAGAGATCTCTTTGGCACTATCATAAGCCTGCGGAGCAACGTATGTGGTAACAGTGATTTGGCAAGTTTTCTAATTATTTTTCGTTTAATTTTAGATAGTTATTGCTAAAATCTATTGCATTCCACTTAAGTCCTAAGACTTCACTACGCCTTAACCCAAGAACTGCCGCAAGAAAAATGGTGGGAAATATCTTGTTTTTCTTACTTATAGCTAATAACTCTATTATTTGAGAGGTATTATAAAAATTTGGTGGTTATATAATTTTGGCTCTACATTGACTACTGTGTGGCACTTCTGCCCCTGTACACGTTATCGGTCGTTGCCATGCAA
The DNA here is from genome assembly GCF_032017025.1 of Hydrogenoanaerobacterium sp. Classification (NCBI taxonomy): domain Bacteria; kingdom Bacillati; phylum Bacillota; class Clostridia; order Eubacteriales; family Oscillospiraceae; genus Hydrogenoanaerobacterium; species Hydrogenoanaerobacterium sp. Next base: position 122,771 of record NZ_DALZQO010000008.1, on the reverse strand, counting down.
CGTGAGGCATGCTCGATTGTGTTAAACAATGTCGTGGCATACTATCTCACCAACTTGGTATCCCTTGTCGATTCGAGTTGTTCAGTTTTCAATGTGCTCTAATTACGGTGGTCGCTGGGTGTATGCTTGCGAGCTTTTCTGTAATACATACCGATTTAGGTTTATTCAGCTAAAATTTACTATTTGGTCTAAATATGTTTAAAGCGGGGATGCTGGTAAGCAGCTCCGCTTTTATAAATATTGTTAATTATGTTTGCATCAAAAAAGACGTATTTTTTGTAAATTTTAGATTGACGAAAATCGATTTGAGGAATATAATACAAATATCTATAAATATAGATGTGAAGGGATTACAGAATGAAAAGTAATTTAGAGCAAAATGCAAAAGTATTCAAAGCCTTTTGCGATGAAAACCGCCTTATGATATTGGAGCTTCTCCAAAGCGGGGAAAAATGCGCCTGTGAGCTTCTGGATGGTTTGCATATAAGCCAATCCACTCTATCACATCATATGAAAGTACTATGTGATTCAGGTGTTGTACGGGGTCGAAAGGAAGGCAAATGGACTTACTATTCGATCAGTATCGAGGGTAGCACCTACGCAAAACAACTGCTTGAAAAATTAACGGTGCTAGATGCTATCGAAAAAACTTCTGAATGCAAATAAAGTCATCGTAAAAATGGCTTAATTGCAAACTTATCATATCGATAAATTTAGTTTTATAATAAATTTATTAAGATGGATTTCTTTCTTAAGTTGTTGTAACAAATGACTTTGTATGAGCATAGTATATGCGTATATGCTCATACGAAGATACATCTAGAGGGAGGTGAAGATGTGGTAGATGTATTAAAAGCACTTGCAGATGAAACTAGGCTGCGTATATTGGCACAGATTATGAAGGGTGATATGTGCGTTTGTGAAATTGAGGCGTGTTTAGGTTTAACACAGTCTAATGCTTCAAGGCACTTAACCACTTTGAAAAAGGCAGGCGTTTTAGAAAGCTATAAAAATGCGCAGTGGACATATTACAAAATAGACAAATCGTTTGTTACTGAGAATTTGGATTTGTTTACGTATTTGGAAACAAAACTTAAAAATATGCCTTGTTATACTAACGATTGCGAAAACTATTGTAGATGCAAGCAGCAGAATTTATGCAACTGAGAATATCAACAAAAATTAGTTAGAGGAGATATTTGCTATGAAAAAAATGTTTATTTACGAGCCTGCTATGTGTTGTGCTACCGGTCTTTGTGGTGTTTCTGTAGACCCCGAGCTGCTCCGCATTTCTACCGTACTGAGCAGCTTAAAGAAAAACGGCGTTGAGGTTACCCGTTTCAATCTTTTCAATGCTCCGCAAGAGTTTATAAAAAACACAAAAGTAAATCAAATGATGAACAGTGGCGGAGTAGAGGTGCTGCCAATTACTGTTTTAGATGGAGAAATTGTAAAAAAAGGCAGCTACCCCACAAACAATGAGCTGGCTCAACTTTTGAATGTTCCCGAAAGCTATTTGGGTATAGGAGTATCCAAGGTAAAAGTAACGTCAAAAAAGAATGACGGTGGATGTAACTGTAAAGGTGGTTGTTGTTAATGGCAAAGAGCCTTAATCCTCAAGAAATAACACTTACAAAATACTTGTTTTACACAGGAAAAGGCGGCGTTGGAAAGACATCAACCGCCTGTGCCACTGCGATAACCCTAGCAGATGGTGGTAAGAAGGTATTGCTGATCAGTACCGATCCTGCATCTAATTTGCAGGATGTATTTGATACCGAGCTTAATGGAAAAGGTACGCCTATCCAAGATGTTTCCGGTTTAGTTGTTGCAAACCTTGACCCGATTCAATCTGCTGCCGAGTACCGTGAAAGTGTCATCGTTCCTTATCGCGGTAAATTGCCTGAGGCTGTCATAAAAAATATGGAAGAACAGCTTTCCGGGTCTTGTACGGTAGAAATTGCAGCATTTAACGAATTCTCTAACTTTATTACAGACAAAGCGATAGCAAATGAATACGACCATATCATTTTTGATACTGCTCCGACCGGCCACACCCTTAGGATGCTACAGCTTCCGTCTGCATGGAGCAATTTTATCAGCGAGAACACTCACGGTGCTTCCTGCCTTGGTCAGCTTTCCGGTTTAGAAGATAGAAAAGAAGTGTACAAAAATGCAGTATCAACCCTTGCAGATGGAAACATGACAACTCTTATACTGGTCTCCCGTCCGGAAGATGCCCCGCTAAAAGAAGCAAGCAGAGCGTCGACAGAACTGAGAGAGCTTGGTGTAGAAAATCAAATATTGGTTATCAACGGTGTTTTATCAGAGTTTGATGATGCGGTATCTGAAGGCCTGTATCGCAAACAGGAAAAGGCACTTACTGGAATGCCTGATAGCCTAAAGCAGATCGAGACATACCAAATTCCTCTTAGGGCGTACAACATCATGGGGCTTGCTAATATTCGCGCGTTCTTACATTCCGACCAACACTCCATGAGTAAAGAAACCTTAAATGCAAATGACATATCGGGTCTTAATGATGTGATTGAGGATATCTACCAAACCCGTAAAAAGGTGATTTTCACAATGGGCAAAGGTGGCGTCGGAAAAACCACAATTGCGGCCGCAATCGCTTTGAGTTTGGCACACAAAGGGGTCAAAGTCCATTTGACAACTACAGATCCTGCAGCTCATTTGAAATATGTAATTGATGAGCAGCCAAACATCTCTATGAGCCATATTGATGAACAAGAGGTTTTAGCGAAATACAGAGAAACCGTCCTCAACAAAGCGAGAGAAAACAATATGAATGAGGACGATATTGCGTATATCGAAGAAGATCTTCGTTCTCCCTGTACACAGGAGATTGCGGTATTCCGCGCTTTCGCAGATATTGTGCAGCGTGCTGAAAAAGAAGTTGTGGTAATCGACACCGCCCCTACAGGGCATACGTTGCTTTTGCTTGATTCTACACAAAGCTACCACAAAGAGGTACAGCGCACCATGGGTGATACACCTGAATCGGTTAAAGAGCTTCTTCCTAAACTGCGTGATGCCAACCAAACAGAGGTGATTATCGTTACACTTGCTGAAACTACCCCTGTTTTCGAGGCGATGCGCTTAGAGGAAGACCTGCACCGTGCAGGTATCCACAGTAAATGGTGGGTCATCAATTCTTCTCTATACGCCACCGATACCCAAAATAAAATACTAAAAGCAAAGGCAAGCAATGAGATTGAATGGATTAACAAGGTGGATGCCCACTCAAATGGAAACTTTGCTGTAATTCGGTGGAGCGGTGAAGAAATAAAGGGAGATAAGCTGCTGGAGCTGTAGATAAGAAAGGATGTTTTTATGGTTAAAGTAGCGTTTGTTTGTGTCCACAATTCCTGCCGCAGCCAAATTGCGGAGGCTTTGGGGAAACACCTTGCCGGAGATATTTTGGATTGCTATTCTGCGGGGACGGAAACGAAACCGCAGATGAATCAAGATGCAGTACGGTTGATGAAACAGCTGTATGGTATTGACATGGAGAAAACCCAGTATTCAAAACTGATTTCTGAAATTCCGCCTGTGGATATTGTGGTAACAATGGGCTGTAACGTTGAGTGTCCGTTTCTTCCTTGTAAGCACCGGGAAGATTGGGGATTGGATGACCCGACCGGCAAGGATGACAAAGAGTTTTTAAAAGTGATATCATCCATTGAACATAACATTCTTGAACTGAGGAATCGAATGCTTATAACAAGAGGATACCATGAGCTCGGTTGCATTGAGGTTAAAGTTGAAAACGGCATCCAGTAGTTTAATACAGTGGCTGATCAGTTTCGTCCTCCTTTTAAAACTGTACTGTCTGTGAACCACCCTTACCCATCGATACGCTGCCACTTATACTTTTAAATTGATGCGACGAACAAAACGATGCTGCGATTTTGCGGTATCGTTTTTTATTTGTAAAAGCTTTTTAGCTTCCAAGTTTTTATTAGGATATGGTGTAAAAAAATATTTACATGACACCCTTGTCATTTTGCTTTTTTTCTGATATATTATGCTTGAAATGACACCCCTGTCATACTATTTACTGGAGGAGCTAAAATGCCTACTGTTACGTTTGAAAACCTGCCCGAGGAAAAAAAGAACCGTATTCTTGAGGCGGCGATCGATGAGTTTGCCGAATACCGATTTTCCGATGCCTCCATCAACCGCATTGTGAAAGCGGCCGGAATTCCGCGAGGCAGCTTTTATCAATATTTTAGAAATAAAGAAGATATCTATATGCTGGTGATAGAAAAAATCAGCAAAGGAAAAATGGAGATTTTTTCGCGTGCGCCTGCATTATCTGAGGGGGCTACGTTCTTTGACGCGGCCATCGCAGCGGTACCCTCCATTCTCGAATGGGTGCAGCGCTGCCCCAAGTACGATCGTATCGGTATGCTGATGACACAGGACAGCAGCGAGTTTATGCAGCACATCATCGAGCAGATGCAAACTGCTCAGCATAGTGTGATTGATTTTTTAAAACGCGACCAGCAGTGCGGGCTCATCCGCAAGGACGCCGACCTTGAGCTGGTAGTTCAGATGTTTCTGCCTATTATGACGACGACGCTGCGCGAATATTACAGCAAAGACGGCCATGAGGAGGCGATTCGAAAAATAGGAAAGATTTTCGATATCATCGGGATGGGAATTCTAAGTGAGGAGGCGCGGCATGAAAGAAACTGTACTGCGGGGAGAAGCCCTTTATAAAACCTATGGCGCAAATGAAGTGGAGGTAAACGCCTTGCAAGATGCCTCCTTCGAAATCCATAGCGGTGAATTCATTGTGGTGCTGGGGCCGTCCGGCTCGGGCAAAAGTACGCTGCTCAACCTGCTCGGTGGTATGGATCATCCCACCAAAGGGCGGCTGTGGTACCGCGATAAGGAGCTAACCGATTACAGCGATACTCAGCTTTCGGATTATCGCAAGGATGTAGTGGGCTTTATCTTCCAGTTTTTTAACCTCATTCCCTCCCTCACCGCTGAGGAGAATGTAGCGCTAGCGGCCAGTATTGTTCCAAACCCGATGTCCCCGGGCGAAGTGATGGCGATGGTGGGGCTTAAGGGGCGCGGGCATCATTTTCCGTCGCAGCTTTCGGGCGGAGAGCAGCAACGGGTGTCGATTGCGCGGGCAATTGTCAAAAACCCCGGGCTGCTGCTCTGCGACGAACCCACAGGTGCTTTGGACAGCAAAAACAGCGTGGCGGTGGTAAAGCTGCTGTTGGAGGTTCGTAAGCGGCTGGGTTGCCCGGTGGTTACCATTACACATAACGCAGGTATGGCGCAGGTGGCCGACCGAGTGTTCCACATGAGAGACGGCAGAATTGAGCGAATAGAAGTAAACACATCGCCTGTTTCGGCGGAGGAAATGGTATGGTAAAATACCTGTTTTTAAAAATGCTGCGGGATATCCAAAAGAGCGCCGCGTCGTATCTGGTGGCAGCCATGATTGTCGCTGTAGGCTTTGCCGGGTACTCGGTGCTGTCCATCGCCGCTGGCCAATTGGAGCAATCCAAGCAGTACTTTTTTAAAGTAACCTCATTTGCCGATGCCTTTGCTGAGGTGCAGCAAGCGCCGCTTTCGGTAACGCGCAAGCTGGAACAGATTGAGGGTATCAAGCAGGCTCAGGGGCGCCTTGTGAAAACGGTTCAGGTTGCAGGTATGGGGCAGGACACCGAACTGAGGCTTTTATCGATTGAACAGGGCGGGCTGAACCTGCCGCTTCTCTCACGCGGAAGCCTACCGTGGGCAGGAGAAAGGCAGATTGTTTTGGGCGACGGGTTTTCCAAGGGGCATGGGCTTTCGGCGGGCGATACCGTTGAGTTGGCGGTGGGCGGGCGAAAAACCTCGTTTGAAGTAACCGGCAGCGGGATATCACCCGAGAACATCTATATGATCAAGAATATCAACGAGCTGCTGCCCACCCCTGAAACTTATGACGCCGCCTTTATGGATTACCGAACCATGGCGCGCTTGTTTTCGATGGAAGGGCGCACGAACAATATTGTGTTTACACTGGAGCACGGCGTGGAGTTTGCCGATGTGGAGGATGCGGTGAAGCAGCTGCTGAAGCCCTATGGCTGTTACCGCGTTTATGAAAACAAAGATGAACTCTCGGTTTCGGTGCTTGAGATGGAGCTGGAGCAGCTCAACAAGGTGACGACCGTCATCCCTTTTATGTTCCTGTTTATATCGGCAATTATTCTTTACATCACCCTGCACCGGCTGATTGAACAGCAGCGCACGCAAATTGGCACCATGATGGCGATGGGAATCCCTGTGCGAGCCATAGCGTTGCACTATACCGGCTACGGCGCGGCGGTTGGGTTTTGCGGGGGGCTAGGCGGCGGCATTTACGGCAGCCTTGCCGCGGGGCCGATGGCGGATTTCTACCGCGCTTATTTCAGTTTACCAAATGTTTCGCAGCCAATTTCGATGCGGTATCTGATTATCGGTACCCTTGTCGCAACTTGTTTTTGTGCGGTGGTGGGTGGGCTCTCGACACGCATCTCCAGCAAGCTAGCGCCCGCCCAGGCGCTTCGTCCGGCAGCACCAAAAACTGCCCGACGCCTGTTTTTAGAGAAGCTACCGGGGTTTATAAAGTTGCTAACCGTGCCCGGGCTTATGGCGGTGCGCAGCATTGCACGCAATCGGCGGCGTTCGGCGCTTTCACTGTTCGGCATTGCGTGCGCCTATATGATTACGGCGACGCTGGTTTCAATGAACAGCATGTTTGACATTTTTCTGTTCAATTATCTGGAAAAAAACCAGCGGCAGGATATCACTGTAGCGTTCAGCGGCCCTGTGGCCGCTCATCACGCCCTAAGCGCCATTCGCAGCCCGGGCATGGAACAGATTGAGGGTATCATCGAGCTGCCGGTTAAGCTGCGCGGAAAAGGCGGAGAGCTGGATTGTGTGATACAGGGTATGGATGAGGATTCCTCCCTGTGCCGCCTTTATGACGAGAATGACCGGCAAGTGTTGGTACAGCCCGAGGGGATTGTTCTTTCGGTACATATGGCGGGTCGGCTTGGTGTAAAAGCAGGCGACTCCATTGAGGTGGAAGTATCCTACCCCGAAAAACGCGTTAGCCGCGTCGCCGTAACGGGCATTATGGCACAGTATCTGGGCAGCAACGCCTATATGTCCCATCACAGTGTGGGAAAAATCAGCGATTACCGAAACGTCTACACATCGGTGCTGATCAAAGCCCCCGCTCCTGTGCAGCAGGAGCTGCGCCACAGCCTTGACGGCACAAAAATGGTGGCATCGGTGCAAAACAGGCAGCAGCGGGTGGAACAATACCACAGCATGATGGGCAATATCAGCGGGATTATGGCAGCGATGGCGGCAATGGGCGTACTGGTTGGTTTTGCGGTCATCTACACCAGTTCCCTCATCTCGTTTGAAGAGCTGAAAAGAGAAATTGCCACGATGCGGATGCTGGGGCTTTCTGATAAGCAGTGCCTGGATACCGTTTCGGTCAACCAATGGATACTGACCTGCGGAGCGGTGGTGCTGGGGATTCCTATGACGATGGCGATGAGCCGGCTGATCTCAAAAAGTATGGCGCTTGAGATGTTTTCAATTCCGGATTTTGTGGATTCTACATCGCTCGTAATGTCGATTGGTCTGATTTTTATTGCGGTGGCCTGGAGCAACCGGGTGATCTATAAAAAGCTAAAAAAAATCACGCCGGTAGAGCTGCTGCGTGAGCGAGAATAATGAGGTGAGCGATATGAAGAAAAAATATAAATTTATCCTTGCGGCGGGGCTGCTTGTTGTTTGTGTAATTGCGGGGGCATTCTATCTGCTGCAGCCAAAGCTTGTGGAGACGCAGGCGGTAACCTACGGCGCCCTTAGCGAAAGCATTACTGAGCAGGGCAAGCTGTCGCCCGAGCGCAGCATTACCATCAACGCCGGCATTACCGGGACGGTGGGTAAGCTGGAATTTAATGCAGGGCGCGATATCGAAGGGGGCGAAACCCTTTTTGAAATTGATGCAACAACCGCAAAAAAGCAGATGGAAGATCAGATTAAGTCGCTGAAGCTGCAGCAGGCGGCTATCTATTCCGGCAATGACACCACGCAGGCAGAAATAAAGCTGCGCGCCGAGCAGCTTCGGCAGCAGTTGACTGCGGCAAAGCAGCAATACGACCGACTGTTCGGCAGCGGAGAATCGGCCGAGGCACTGTTGGGCGTGGCAAAAAGCAACTACACCCTAGCCCGCCGCAATTACCAGGATTTTAAAGATTACTACGGCGACGACGGGTTTACCAGCGGGGATTCTGAACTGGATACCCAGCTTTATACGCTGCGCAACCAGATGAACATCGCCCGCCAAAACCTAATTATCGCCGCAAGCGAGAATTCAGAGAGCACCCGAGCCTATTACAATAACCTAATCGCATCCTGCGAGGCGCAGCTTGCCGCATTGGGTAAGAACGATTCCTATGCCAAAAGCAGCGCCAACGCTGCGGCGCAGCAGCTGCAAATTACCATCGATGATTTGCAGGAAAAATTGGAGCTCGGTACGGTAACCGCTCCCCACGGTGGAGTTATTTGGCGGATTTTGGTGAATGAGGGGGATTTTGTTGCCGAGAATCAGCCGGTAGCAAGCTTGTATCTTGAGGAGGGGATGCTCATTGAAGTGCCGCTGCTGGTACAGGATGCGCTGGCTTTGCGTGTTGGCGATACAGCGCAATGCCGTTTTGCCGATGGTACTGCCATTGCCGCAACGGTACGGTTTGTATCTCCGGTGGCGGAAGATGTTGTTTCCACCATCGGATTGACCGAAAACCGCTGCGTGGCAGAGCTAATTCCCTCCGAAATGCCTGCGAACACCGGTGCGGGGCACCAGGTGGATGTCACCTTCTCGTTTGTAGCGGCTGAAAATGCCCTTTCCGTTTTGGCGGGCAGCATTGTACCCTATGAGGCAGGCAGCGCTGTTTATGTAGTAAGGGGCAGAAAAGCTGTGCTGGTTCCGGTAGAAACGGGAGTGCAGCGTGGCGGCAGGGTGGAAATTCTCTCCGGTTTAGAAGAAGGCGATGAGGTGATTCTGAACCCCTACGAAAACAAGATTCAAAACGGGAGCCGTGTGGCGGCCAAAGCACTGTAAAACAACGGTGATACCGTTAGACCGGAGCATAACTTTTTTAAAATAAGCCTTTTGTGGCCCTTCACCTCGAAGCTCATAGGTACGGCCGTACTCCTGCTTAAGAGAAAAAGCTTTGTATCGAGAACAACATGAGCGAAATATTGTTTACCAATAATATTTTTGCAGCCAATACTCCCATTCACATAAACAGTATGAAACGAATGGTGTCAGATCGCTCTTATTATGCGTCACCTTATAAATTTACTAAACATAAACTGTTATTAGTTTACAATAATCAAGAGAGGGTCTTAAGAGATATGTTCGATAGATTGAGCTCATTTTTCTTTCCATCTGAAGGTCGCCGCTGGTTTCCTAACTGGGTTCGCCGAGACCGTAACCGAGATCGCCATGGCCGCAATGATGGCCGCCGCGACCACCGTGACCACCGTGACCGTCACGACCGCCATGAACACCACCGTGATTGGCATTAAAATTTAAACCACGCATCGATCTAACATAGCGCAGGGAATGGTATGCGCGTAGATTGCAATGTTAATGAGCGGAGTTGCTAGTCAGCTCCGCTCTTCTGTAATGGATGGGGTGTATCTATGTGAAAAGCCCCGGAGCGGCGGTTGATCGCTTCGGGGTTTGAGGGGCTGTAACCTGATAGTTAGTTTGTCAGAACCGTTGGCTGAGCTTTTCACGCGCTATCTGACCAAGGGCAAATCCAACTGGAATCACCCGATGCTTACCCAATTCTTTCGAATATCTCCAAATTTACCAGCAGCACATTGACGGTTTCTTCCCCAAAAACACCAAGCAGTTTTTCGTTTGTATGCGCGTCTACAATTTCGGTCAGCTCCGCTTCGGTAAGCCCTGTCGCTTTAGACAGTGCTGGAATTTGAACCTTGGCCGATGCGGGTGAGATGTGCGGATCAAGCCCCGAGCCGGAGGCTGTCAAAAGGTCGGTGGGGATATCCTCTTGCTTTACGTCGGGGTTGCGCTTCAAAAAAGTGGAGATATCCTGCTCTACCCGATTTGCCAACGCTTTGTTGGACGGTGCGTAGTTGTTGGAGCCGGAGCCGACGCCGCTATAGCTGCCGTCAGCTTTCTGCTCTTGCGTGTAGGTATTGTAATTTACCGCAGAGGGGCGGCATTTCATAAACCTGTCGTCTTTAAAATCTTGTCCCACCAGCCGTGAGCCAACCGCTTTTCCGTTTACCTCCACCAAGCTGCCGTTTGCCTGTGACGGAAACAGAACCTGCCCAATGCCCGTTACCAGAAGCGGATAAGCAAGGCCGCACACAAGCATGAGAACCACAGTGAGCAGCACAGCGTTTTTAAAAGTTTTGCCTATATTCATAACTCAATCGCTCCTTTTTATAGCCCAATTGCGCGAAGCATGGGTGCAATGATTAAATCAATTGCTTTAATGCCTACAAAAGGTGTAATAACACCGCCCAAGCCATAGATCAGCATGTTTTTAGCCAGCATTTTTGCTGAGCTCATCGGCTTATACGGAACGCCCTTCATCGCAATGGGAATCAGCAGCGGAATGATAATGGCGTTGAAGATCAAAGCCGATAAAATAGCGCTGTTGGGGGTTGCCAGCCCCATGATGTTGAGCATCTGCATCTGTGGGATTGCCATCATAAACATAGCGGGGATAATGGCAAAGTATTTTGCCACATCGTTGGCGATACTGAAGGTGGTGAGTGAGCCGCGTGTAATTAGAAGCTGCTTGCCAATTTCCACAACCTCCAGTATCTTGGTGGGGTCAGAATCCAAATCTACCATGTTAGCCGCCTCTTTGGCGGCGGTAGTGCCGCTGTTCATGGCAAGGCCCACATCTGCCTGAGCCAATGCGGGGGCGTCGTTGGTACCATCGCCCGTCATAGCAACAAGCTTGCCCTCTGCCTGCTCCTTTTTGATGACCGCTATTTTATCCTCCGGCTTGCACTCTGCAACAAAACCGTCCACACCTGCCTCTTGTGCTATGGTAGCAGCGGTAAGGGGATTGTCACCTGTGCACATAATCGTTTTAATCCCAATTTCCCGCAGCCTTGCAAACCGCTCTGCCATGCCCGGTTTTACGGTATCTTTTAAATAAATAACACCCAAAATCCTCTGGTTAACACACACTACCAGCGGTGTACCGCCCAGCTTTGAGACATTGCTTACTTTGTCGGGCAGGTCACTGGGGATAGTACCCCCAAGCTGCTTTACGTATTCGGCAATGGCATCGGAAGCGCCTTTGCGAATTTTGGTACCGTCGGCAAGGTCAATGCCGCTCATACGGGTTTGGGCGGTAAACTCAATAAAGCGTGCTTTGGCGTAGAGGTCTGTAGTTCTATTACCGCCAAGCTTTCGCCCAAGCTCTACAATCGATTTCCCCTCGGGAGTATCGTCTTGCAAAGAGCATGCCACCGCACATTCAATCAGCTCGTTTTTATCTTGATGCTGCACCGCAATAAATTCTGATGCGAGACGGTTACCAAAGGTAATGGTTCCGGTTTTATCGAGTATCATGGTATCTACGTCGCCGCAAGCCTCAACCGATTTACCGGAGAGTGCGATAACGTTAAACCTCGTCACTCTGTCCATGCCCGCTATGCCAATGGCGGAGAGCAGGCCGCCTATGGTAGTGGGAATTAAGCAGACGGTCAGTGCAACCAGCGTAGAAACGGGGATTTCAACACCACTGTAGCGGGCAATGGGGTACAATGTGACAATGACGATTAAAAAGATAATGGTAAGGCTGACGAGCAGGGTGTTCAGTGCAATTTCGTTTGGTGTTTTCTGGCGGGATGCACCCTCAACCATGGCGATCATTTTATCGAGGAACGACTCGCCGGGGGAAGATGTAATTTTGATTTTCAGCCAGTCGCTTACCACAGTGGTGCCGCCGGTTACCAAGGCAAAATCGCCGCCGCTTTCTTTCACCACAGGGGCCGATTCACCTGTGATAGCGGATTCGTCGACCGATGCGATGCCCTCAATTACCTCACCGTCGTTCGGGATATTTTCGCCGCTTTTCACCAATACAATATCGCCCTTTTTTAGGTCAGATGCGTTGATGATTTGTTCAACGCCCTCAGACAGCAGTCTGGCACTGGTATCTTTCTGGGTTTTCTTCAGGCTTGCAGCCTGCGCCTTTCCTCTGCCCTCGGCAACGGCCTCGGCAAAGTTTGCGAACAAAACCGTAACAAAAAGCACAATGGAAACAATAATGTTGTAAGCCCTCAAATCGCTGCCATTTGCACCGAAGATATTGGGAAAGACCGAGAGCAGTATCGTAACAGCAAAGCCCACTTCAACCACAAACATAACCGGGTTTCTCATCATGGTTTTGGGGTTTAACTTAGCAAAAGCACTGGCAATGGAGGACGTCAGAATGTCCTTGGTAATTAACTTTGTCTTTTTAGCCTTGCTCATAAAAAAGCCTCCTTTAGCGCCAAAGCGCCAGATGCTCTGCGACCGGCCCCAGCGATAAAACGGGGAAGAAGGTGAGAGCCGCAAAAATTAAAACTACTACGACAAGCGAAACCGTAAAGGTAAGGGTATCTGTCTTTAACGTGCCTACCGTTTCATTTACCTGCCGCTTTCTCATAAGCGAACTTGCAATTGCAAGCTGAAACACAATGGAGAGATACCGCCCAAAGAACATGACAATGCCTGTTGTAATGTTCCAGAACAGGGTATTATCCGCCAGCCCCTCAAAGCCCGAGCCGTTGTTGGCAGCAGAGGAGGAATACTCATAAAGCACCTGCGAAAGCCCATGAAAGCCCGGGTTGGTGATTGCGCGCAGTCCTGCCTGTGTGCTGACAGCCAATGCAGAGAATGCAAGTATCAGCAGCGGGTGCACGATGATACACAGCGCGGTAAGCTTCATCTCTTTACCTTCAATTTTTTTACCAAGATATTCGGGGGTTCTGCCAATCATCAGCCCACAAATAAATACGGTTAAAACAGCATAAAGCGCCATATTCATAAAGCCAACTCCCTTGCCGCCGAATACCACGTTTAGCATCATGTTCAGCATTGGGGTAAGTCCGCCCAAAGGGGTGAGCGTATCGTGCATATTGTTCACCGTACCGGTGGTAAAAGCGGTTGTTACCGTTGTAAACAAAGAGGATTGCGCAATGCCGAACCGCACCTCTTTACCCTCCATATTGCCCATGCTTTGGCTGAGCCCCACCTGTGCCAAAGTGGGGTTGCCCATACTCTCGGCAACAAAGCAAAGTGAAAGCCCCAACAAAAAGATGATAGACATTGCGGCGAAGATGGTTCTTCCCTCGCCACCGAACAGGGCAGATTTTGCAAGAGCGGGGCTGGCTGCATATTGCTCTTTTTTACGGTCAAATACAGTAAGCCCAAATACAACCACACATGCGCCGGGCAAAATCATCATAGACAAAAGTTCAATTAAGTTGGATATAATGGTAGGATTCTCAAAAGGTGCGGCAGAGTTTGCGCCGAGAAAACCACCCCCGTTTGTGCCGATATGCTTGATTGATTCCAGTGAAGCGATGGGGCCCATAGCAATGTCCTGATAGCTCCCCTCTATGGTTTGTACCGTTACATTCGGTGAAAGATTCTGCGGAACGCCCTGCCAAATCAAAAGGATAGCGGCAAGTATCGAAATGGGCAGCAGTACGCGGGTTGTCACCCGTACCATATCCACATAAAAATTGCCCATGCCTTTTTTGCCGGCAATGCCGCGGATAAATGCCATGCAAGCCGAATATCCGCTTGCGGCAGAGGTGAACATCAAAAAGGTAATTACCATCATCTGGCTTAAATACGACAAGCCGGCCTCACCCGAATAATGCTGCAGGTTGGTATTGGTTATAAAGCTGATGATGGTGTTAAAAGATAAATCTGCCGGCATTGCACCGATTCTGTTTGGATTCAGGATAGGAAGCGCCTGTATCCTTAAAATCAGATATCCCGCCAGAACCATAACCGCGTTTGTAATAAGAAGAGAAAACACGTATCGTTTCCAGCTCATATCGTTGCAATCAATGCCGCATACCTTGTAGATTCCGTTATCGAGGTGGTTGAAAAGCGGGTCGGCAAAGGTTTTTTTATGGTCGGCTACATAATAGAGATATCGGCCGATTGGAATTACCAAAACAAGAAAAATACATAGTGTAAAAAATATCTGAATCATCTGTCTTTCCTCCTGCACAGCCGGGTTAAAACTTTTCGGGGTTTATTAGGGCATATACAAGGTAAGCGCCCAGCCCCAAAATCAATAAGATCAACAGCAACATAATATACCCCCTATTTGTTGATTTGGTGGTCGCACCACTGAATCAACCCTATTACTAAGGCAAAACCAACTGCCAAAATACCAAGCATGCATAAATCTGTCATCCTTACGTTTCCTCCTGCGGTTCATCTCTTTTGCAGCTACCAATAGCCACTGTTCCGGTTATTACCGGGCAGCTATAAGAGTATCATGCCAGAGATAAATACAGTGTGAGGGTTTTATAAAAGAGATAAAGACTTTGTTAAGATGCAATATGCTTAACAAAGTCTTTATCTCGTCCGGTAAAATTAAGTACAGTTTTTTATCTGTTTGGCGGTTTATATGCATTTATAAAATCTTAACACAAATCGTGCAAATTCTAATGAAGAATTAATTTTGTTTATGGTACAATGATAAAAAAGGATTGCACGGAGAGGTGACTCGCAATGAATGAAAACCGCCCGCACCCTGAGCATTTGCGGTTGGAACTTTCACGGCAGGTATTAAAGCAAAGGCGCGGCAAGCTCAAAATATTTTTTGGCTATGCTGCCGGTGTTGGTAAAACCTATGCCATGCTGGAGGCGGGGCATGCCGCCAAGGATGCGGGAGTGGATGTTGTTGCGGGGTACATTGAACCGCATTTGCGCCCCGAAACCAGCAAGCTGATTGAGGGTTTGGAGGTGATACCTGCTCTAAAAGTAACCTGGAAAGGGATTACCGTCAACGAGTTTGATTTGGATGCGGCCATTCAGCGCCATCCGACGCTCATTTTGGTAGATGAGCTGGCACACACCAATGCACACGGCTGCCGCAATTTAAAACGGTATCAGGATATTGAGGAGCTGTTAAAAGCCGGAATTGATGTGTATACAACCGTAAATGTTCAGCATATCGAAAGCCTGAACGATATGGTGTACCGCATTACAAAAATTGCCGTAAAAGAGCGGATTCCCGATAAAGTTATTGACTCGGCCGACCAGATTGAGCTGGTTGACATTGAGCCGGAAGAGCTGATTGCCCGCCTGAGCAGCGGCAAGGTTTACCGTAACGTGCAGGCGAAACGGGCGTTGCAGAATTTCTTTACAAAAGATAATTTGGTAGCGCTGCGGGAGATTGCCCTGCGCCGTACCGCCGATCAGATCAATAATAGGTTGGAGCAAGAAAACCCCATATCCAAGCGCGAATACTATACCAACGAGCATATATTGATTTGCCTGTCAAGCTCGCCCTCCAACGCAAAGGTGATACGTACTGCGGCAAGAATGGCAAATGCCTTTCACGCTGCATTTACAGCACTGTTTGTAGAGGTGCCGGGAACGAGCGAACTCTCGGGAGAGAACAGGGACCGGCTGCGCGCCAATTTAAGGCTGGCGGAGCAGCTTGGGGCAAAAATAGCCACTGTCTACGGTGATAATGTGCCGGAGCAAATTGCCGAATATGCAAAGGCGGCGGAAGTTTCTAAAATTGTAATTGGGCGCTCCAACAATAAAAAGCGCCTGCTTCCGCAGCAGACTTTTGTAGAAGCACTGACACAGCTTGCCCCCGATTTAGACATCTTTATCATTCCGGATCATTTCGCGCCATACGCCCGCCCTTCGAAGCTTAAAAAGGCACAAAATCCCGCAATCTCGGTATTGGACGCTCTGAAATCTGTCGCTATTTTAGCGCTTGCAACTTCGATTGGGTTTTGCTTTCACCATTTTGGGTTTAACGAGTCAAATATCATTATGGTGTATATTGCGGGCGTTCTGCTAACCTCTGTTTGCACCCACCGAAGGCTGTACAGCCTAATTTCCTCCGTACTGAGTGTTCTGATATTCAACTTCCTTTTTACCGATCCCAGATTTACCTTTAACGCATACGACAGCGGATATCCCGCCACATTTGTTATCATGTTTCTCGTCGCTATGTTTACCAGCTCGCTTACAATGCGTGTAAAAAAACAGTCCCGACAGAATGCGCTCAAAGCCAGAAGCACCGAAACCCTGCTGGAAACAAGCCAAAGGCTGCAAAAAGCAGAGGATACGATGGCGATTTATCATGTAATGGGCGAGCAGGTAAGAAAGCTGCTGGAACGAACGGTTATCCTCTATCCGGTGACAGCGGGTACGTCTTTGAGTACCGAACCAATTGTTTTTTCGGAAGAAGCCGAGGCCTCTGTGCAAAAATACCTTTCGCACGAAGAACGCGCAGTGGCGGAATGGGTGCTTAAAAATGATAAGCATGCAGGTGCCACAACCAATACTCTGTCGGGTGCAAAATGCCTTTGCCTTTCGATTAGAGGGCAAACATCTGCGGTTCATGCGGTTATTGCCATTTCAATGGAATCTGCCGAACTGGGCTCCTATGAAAAAAACGTACTCATATCTATGCTGGGTGAATTTGGGCTTTCTCTCGAAAAAGAAGCAATTTATCAGTCCAACAAAGAAATTTATATGAAAGCACAGCAAGAGCAGCTTCGGGCAAACCTTTTGCGCGCAATTTCGCACGACCTCCGCACTCCGCTGACGGCGATTTCCGGCAATGCAAGCATTCTTATGGGCAACGGCAACGTTTTAAACGCAGATAAAAAGCAGCAGCTTTACACCGATATTTACGACGATTCGATCTGGCTGATCAATCTGGTGGAGAATTTGCTTTCGCTTACCAGAATCGACAACGCCCAAATGGAACTGAACCTTCAGCCCGAGCTGCTGGATGAAGTGATCAACGAGGCACTTAGGCATATCAACCGGAAAAGTGTTGATTATTGTATCAGCGTTGATTTGGCGGACGACATGCTCATGGCAGCCATGGATGCAAGGCTGATTATTCAGGTGATTATCAATCTGGTGGATAATGCAATTAAATATACAGACCCGGGTACATCCATTCAAATCAAAGCGTATCAGCTGAGCCCCGAAAAAATCGCCGTGGAAATTTGCGATAACGGCAACGGCATTGCAGACCGCGATAAAGCCAAAATATTTGATATGTTTTACACCGCAGATAAAAACACAGGTGACAGCAGACGCGGGCTTGGGTTGGGGTTATCGCTGTGTAAATCTGTAATAAACGCGCACCAAGGGGAAATATCCGTGCGGGACAACCACCCAAAAGGAACTGTCTTTTTGTTCACATTACCAATAAAGGAGACGAATGCATATGAATAAGCTGAACCTCTTTGTGGTGGAAGATGACAAGGCAATTCGCAACCTCATCGCTACCACGCTGGAAACACAGGGTTATCATTACCAAACGGCCTCAACGGGCAGTGCTGCGATTATGGGCATTTTGTCTTCTAAACCGGATATCGTTATTTTGGATTTGGGGCTGCCTGATATGGATGGAGTCGATATCATACGCAAGGTTCGCGAATGGTCGGAGGTTCCCATCATTATTGTAAGCGCCAGAAGTGAGGACAAGGATAAAATTCAAGCGCTGGATGCCGGTGCGGATGACTACCTGACAAAACCCTTTAGCACAGATGAGCTTTTGGCGAGATTGAGAGTTACCCAGAGACGGCTTAAAAACATCGGCTCCATGTCCTCATCGGCGCAGGACACGGTTTTTAAAAATGGAGATTTGAAAATTGACTATCCGGCGGGATGTGCTTACCTAAGCAATACAGAGCTTCGTCTCACCCCCAACGAATATAAACTGCTGTGTCTGCTTGCCCGAAATGTGGGAAAGGTTTTGACGCACAATTTTATTCTGAAGGAGATTTGGGGCAGCACACTGTCGGGCGACACGCAGTCGCTGCGGGTGTTTATGGCAACTCTCCGCAAAAAGATTGAGACCGATACCGCAAACCCCAAATATATTCAGACGCACATTGGTGTCGGCTACCGTATGCTTAAAATAGAGGATGCGGAAATAAAGCCATGTAGCGCCGAAGCAAAATGAAATTTAGTTTATACGATATTACAACAAAAAATCATGTGCAAGGTTAAAACCCCTATACATGATTTTTCTTTGTCCCTTGTTCGGGATATTGATATCCTATGGTTTTCAGCAAGGATTTGAACTATTATGGTAGCCCGTGACTGTTGCACAATAGAAAAGGTGAACATCTATTCACGAGCAATAGACGTTCACCTTTTTTAGATGGTTCGTTACCGTTATTCTACTTTGAGTACGCAACATCGCCGCTGACAAAGGTCTTTATGCACTCAAAATCTTTGCTTATAACAACTACATCTGCGTCTTTTCCAACACAGATAGAGCCCTTGCTGCTATCGATTCCAAGTTTACGCGCCGGGTTGAGCGAAGCCATCTCTACAACCCTTTCGATGGGAATATGCAACTGCTGGTGAAGACTTTTCATGCCAAATAAAACAGGTTTGGTACTGCCGCAAAGCCTTCCACCCGATTCACGAATATACCCATCTTCACCTACAAACAATGTCATATTGCCGAAAAGGGTGTATTCGCCGGGTGCCAGCCCGGTAAGACCTATAGAATCTGAAACCAGAATAAACTTGCTGTAATCCTTTAATTTGAACATGATTTCAAGCATTTCCGGGCAAAGATGAAAAAAGTCGGCTATAATCTCGCAATCGACATTCGGATCCATCAAAGCTGTACCCAGTGCACCGATGTCACGGTGATGAATACCGCTCATAACATTACCGGTATGTGTAACCAAAGTAATGCCTTTCGCAAAGCCATGTGCCATTTCCTTGTGGGTTGCATTTGTATGGTATGCTGCAACAATTATTCCTTGTGAGATTAGGTAATCGATGACTTCATCTGCACCACATGCTTCCGGAGCAATTGACATAATCTTGAGAAGCCCGCATCCACGCCTTACATATTCCTTTGCAACCTCCACCGAGGGCTTAGGATAGGTGAAGTGGTTAGCAGCATTTTCACCCTCTCGTGTTCCAAAAGGGCCTTCCGAGTATATTCCCAGTATCTGTGCGCCATCGTTTCCTCTTTGCTCAACCGAAGCAATGATTTCAAAGAAATCCAGAGAAGCAGTGGGTGTTACACCTGTAACACCTACCGACGGCAGCATGGAGAGGTATCCCAAAAGATTCTCCTCATTGATGTCATCGCCCTCTGCCCATACACCTTTTCCCATAAAGCCATGGCTATGTAAATCAATGATTCCGGGAATAAGCATGGAATCTCCACAGTCTTCTATGCTGCCGCTTACAACAGCACCTTTTGGCAGTATTTCTGTAATTTTACCGTTTTCCATTCCCAGGTAACCAGAAACACATCCCGATTGAGTGAAGATATGCTCTGACTTTAAAATTTTTTTCATGTCAATCGTCCATTTCAATTCAATTTCATCTTTATTGCTGATTTCCAGCCATGAAATCAAAATATTCCAAGAATCGCTCCAAGTATGCACATTACCATAACGCCACATACAATCACTACAGGCTTAACACCCTTTTTGACGAGGGCGATGATACCAAATACCATAGCTAAGCTGAGCATTCCGGGCATAATGGAATCAAAAACCTGCTGCAGTGCGATTTCGGCGCTGCCTAGCTTTAAAGTAAAGGGGGTAGACACATTAACCATTTGTGCTACCAATGAACCAATCATAATTACACCGATAATAGACGCCGCATTGGTAACTCTTTTCAGGATTCCGCCCTGAAACAGCTTGTCAATCATCGTGGTGCCGATAGAGTAACCTGTAAACATCAAAGTTTTACGTATAAACAAGAATGGCAAAAAGTAAAGTAAAAACGCCAGTATGGGTCCAAACACACTGCCCGGAGTAGCAAGTGAAATACCTATTCCTGCTGCAATAACCCTCAGTGTGTTGAACTGAAAGGAATCACCGATACCCGCCATAGGCCCCATTAGGGAAGTTTTTGTTGCTGTAATCGCTTCAGAGGATATTTCGCCTGTTTCCGCTTTTTTCTTCTCCATAGCAATATTCAGTCCCAGAATAAAGGGCAGGCACATGTTGTTTGTATTCATGAAGCTGTTTGCTCTGTTCAAAGCTTCTTTTTGGTCTTTTTCGGTTTTGTAATATTTGTTGATAAAAGGCATCATGCAGTAGGCATAGCCTTGGCCAAGCATTTTAACGTAGTTAAAGGATGCACTGGTAGTACCGGATTTCCACATTGCTGTGGTAAGCATTTTCTTTTCCTCTGGTGAAATATTAGCGTACATTTTACTCATCGAAAAAATCCCCCTCTTCTGCCGAAACAGCTACTGCCGGCTGTGTGTCACCTTTGTCAGCCATAAACACAATTACTGCAATTGCGATTGCTAAAATTGATGTTGCAATGATAGGTAAATTCATATATTTGCAGAAAACAAATCCAACAAAGAAGAAGATGCATGTGCGTTTTGTCATGGTCATATTCAGCAGCAGTGCAAAACCAAGTGCGGGAAGCATGCCACCAGCAACACTAAAACCATGCATTATGGTTGCCGGCAGCATTGCAACCAAACTATCAAACTTCTCCATGCCAAAGGCGATGCCTGCAAATACGATAAGCGCATCAGGCAGATTCATAAGCCAAAGCGGCTGCGTCAAATGCATTTTAGTAAAAGTTTTGTATTTTCCTTGCTCCAGCAAAGAATCGTATTTGGGAGCCAGCATAGTGCTTGCAGTTCCGATCAGGGTCATTGCGGCACCGGATGCTGTAGCTACAGGTACTGAAAGCGCCAATGCCGCTTCCATATTCGCACCCGTCAAGATAACAAATGGAACGGCAAGTGCAGATGCCAGCGACGCGTTTGCGGGCAGTGTTCCGCCAATTGAAGCATAACCCATATAGATTCCTTCAAGTGCTGCGCCCATCATAATGCCTGTTTGCAAATCTCCCAGTGCCATACCAATCAATGTAGAAATCAGCAGGGGACTGTAAAACACTGCGCATGCTGTGGTAGTTCCCAGATAATACATTGCATAAAGAATCAATGCCACTACCAATGCTTCAAAAATCATTGTAAGCTCCATTCCGCCGCTCTGCACCGGCATAAAATTTTAATGAGAAAGTGCAACCCTTATCAGCAGAGCAAAGAAATGATAAGAGTTTCTTTGGGTATAGGCGCGGCGACGGCACTGTCGCAGAAAAAATGAGTGAATTGTTTCACTCGCAGACGTTGGGCTTAAAAGACGAAAATATCTTTTGCTTTCGCACAGTTGTAGGTCTTTCAGCCTATTTTCTCCTCTAAAACTTTTCCAGCAGCGCGCTTAAAGATAGTTTTGGGCGCTCTGGCACCATCCTCACCTCTGTTTCAATTCCGGTTGCTATAATTTCCTTTAAAATCTGCACTTCCTCACTGTTCACAAACAGGCCATCGCTTAACATTTTTCTGTCCGTCGCTTTGTCTCCGAGTCTTCCGCTGTTTCCTATATTCACCAAAGGAATATTGGGAACCGCTTTTGCAATTTTCAGCGCATCCTTTGGACAGTCGACCACAATTAGAATAGACATCTTCTCACAGCGCGGGTCATTTAACAGCACAATAGCATCGTCTACTGTTTTGATGGCAACTTTCATACCCTGAGGAGTAGCCATTTTCAATGTCATTTTAATCATTTCGTCTTCTGCGGCAGTATCGTTAGCCACTACTATGGAGGTAACCGTCAGCACCTTTGACCAGGCGATTGCCACCTGTCCATGAATCAACCTTTCATCTACTCTTAGCATTTTTATCATTTTCCTGTCCTCCTAAAAAAAATCCTCTTCTCCCGGCTGGTTGTCTGCTTTTAAGCTATCTGCGGTTATGAGTCTCATCTGGTCGCGGCAAACCTTAACAGCATCTTCCATCTCTTCTGCGCTTGGTTCGTTCATAAAAAGTATCTCCATAGCAAGGACAAGGTTGATTCCGGCAACAACGGTTACCCTGTTACAGATATATTTAGTCGCGATACGGTTAACGCTTCCCCCGTAGAGATCGGTCATGATTACAATTTTCTCGTCTTTAAAACGGACGTTTACGAGGTCAGCTATCTTTTCCTCAGGGTCGGAGTCATCCAGATAAGCATCGATTACATGCAGATCATGGCGCTCTCCTATTAACAAATTCAGTGAGCTTTGGATGCCCGAAGCCATTTTTCCGTGTGTAATAATAATAAATTGCATGTACTGTTCCTCACTTATATCAAAAATCTTGGCAAGCCCTGTTTCTTTGTGAGAGCTTGCCTGCAGTAGCGTTTTGTTTTAAGTTAGCCATATTATACCTATATTTTTTATAAAAGGTAATGTGTTATTTTTCTCCTTGGTAGGTGCAAAACGAGCCATTGCACTTACACAAGTGCAATGGCTCGCCAATAGTCTTTGGCAATATAACAACAAAACAATATACCATATGCAATTTCGTCACTTTTCATAATAAGACATGTTTTTGCTTAAATAAGTATTTTCAACCATATTCTGTGAGCCTGTCACCTTTTCCATCACTTTATCAACAATCCATAATTCCTGTGGAGAAATTTCACCGCGCATCTCAAAATACAATACATATCGGACTTCACTGCTTCCCCAAGATAACGGGTTCATAAGCGTGAGCAACTGACACCTGCGCGTGGCCGGCCTGACATCAAAGTTGATGATAACCGCCGCTCCATTTCCGCAGTCATACGAAATCACTTTTTCTCTGTGCTCCAGCTCACCGGTTAATACCCTGCTTTCTTGTATATCACTGTGATCCTTATAGATCAGAAACGTCAGAACATCCTCTTTCGACTTAAAATTAAGGTTTAAAATAATATTGTTTTTGGATAGGTACGGGATAATATCAGGGGTTTTAAGCTCTTCCAGCAGGAAATCCATAACCGGCTTATATCCATCGCCAGCGGTGAGTTTAGAGAGCGGTATTGCAGGAATATTGTCACTATATGTTGGCTCTAGCCCCAATATCAGGTCATATTTTTCTGCCCTCTCTTCTCTGCGCACAAGATACATTTCTTGAATATCTATTTTCTCAATGTACTGTCCATACAGCAATTTTAGCTCATCCGAAATAAGTCTTGCACTTTCATATCCGGAAGAAGGAAAGATCAATATTCGCTTCTTTTTTACCGAAAACGCTCTTTGCCGAACCGCATATTTAAAGCAGTAGGCAAGTTGATAAATTTTCTCTTTGCATACATTTTTTCCGGTTGCATTCTGAATGGATTTTGCAGCTAAATAGCCGAGCTGCTGTGCCAAAGGGTTTTTTGCAACCTCATCAAACCTCAGCTTCATGCACCAGCTATTGTGTTCCACTACATCAATGTGCATTCCTATGGATACCGGAATCAGCGTTCTGATTAAAGAGGCTCTTAATTCCTCTTGGCATTCAAACTGAATATCATACCCGTCGCTCATATCAAGCAGTATGCAGTCCGCCAGACGTTTCGCCTCTGTGTGGTGTGCGCCGTAGCGCAATACATCCATGGAGGGTGAAATATCTTCAAACGACAGCAGCATTACAGTCAAAAACAGCTTTTCTACCTCCGGAAGCGGTTTTTCAAAATACACATTGGTACGCTCTATAATGCGTTCCATAATCTTATATTCCAAAAAGTTTTTATATGGAACCAGCTTGCTGTATGGAATGTCTATGAGATGTCCGGCTATGTACCGTTTGTATGAAAGAAGCAGCAATACCGGTAATTTTTGCGAGTAGAAATCCTTAATAACCGTGTTGCTCCTTCTCATTTCTTCCAAGAAGATTTGCCGTGTATGCAGCCGTATTTCCATTGGAACATCAAACAGCTTATTAAACTCTTTTACCTTAAAATTAGGAATAGACTTGTGGTAGTAGTGGGTGTAGAAATCCAACTGACAAAGCCTCTTATGAAATTCGCTTCCTGTTGCTACAAGTCCAAGATTCCCTTCGTTCTTTAGCGTAAGTTTGTATTCATCAAGCGTTTGATACGCTCGCCGCATTTCTTTGCTCAAAGAGCGCTTTACCAAAAAAAGCTCTTCCGCTAGCTCATTGGTATTAACCGCTGCATCCCTGGAGATCAAGGTTCGTATGATATAATTTAACCGTTCATCACAATCGTCTGGAATTTCATCTACATGAGAGTATTTGTATGTAATAGGATTAAAAAAGCTCTCAAAAAGATCCTTGTTTATTATTTTGATGGAATACCCCATACCTTTTCGGCTAATCAGCTCAAGCCCATATTCGTCCAGAGAATTTCTGTATGCGGTAATATCGCTTTTGACGGTTCGCACCGAAACTTTAAGCTTTGAAGCTATTTTTTCTCCTGTGTATAACGCGTTTTCATGCAAAAGAACATAGATGATACCAATCATTCGTCTAGATAACTTCATGCCTATTACACAACCTCCCAGTGTACTTATCCTACTGCACTTATATAATATTATCGTCACTAATCTACATGCTTCAATTAGTTCAGAAGCCCCAAGAGTAATTTTGCATGCCAAATTAAGCTCTATTATAACATATAGAGGAGCAAACATCTTCTGTATTGAGGGCTGCTTAAAAAATATGCTGTTTTTCGTATCAAGGCACAGCAAAAGGGCTTGCCGCCTGCTCTTTACAGACAACAAACCCTCGAGGCTGGTTCATGAAAATATTTGCCCAACTTTTGAGCTCACTTCACTATGTGAAATATTTTGTTACTCTTCCATTTGCCTGCCTAAAAACAGCGCTGCTGCGTTAATCAGCTTAATTTCAGAGTCTTCTGCCACAGAGCCTGTATCTCCTGCGAGGAAAAGCACCGAGCCGCAAACATCGCCCGCCGCAATAATGGGAGCAGCAACCAACGCATAGCGGTCTACACCCTCTACCGGCTGCAGCTTGCCCTGATCTTTCGAAACCATTGCATAGTTGCGGCGCTGCTCCATAATCTCTTCAAGCGCGGGGGAAACGCGGCGCTCCAAGAGCTCTTTTTTAGGAATACCCGATACAGAAATAACATGATCTCGGTCGCAAATTACCGCGGGAAACCCACCTGCCTTATGCAGTACTTCAGCATACTGCCCGGCAAAAGACGACAGCTCACCGATGGGTGAATATTTTTTGAAGATTACTTCTCCGTCATTATCTGTATAGATTTCAAGGGGGTCACCCTCCCGAATCCTCATTGTTCTTCTAATCTCTTTGGGAATTACGACACGGCCTAAGTCGTCAATTCTTCTTACGATTCCTGTGGCTTTCATATCCTTAAACCCCTTACTTATAAATGTACTCATCTTTTGCTGCACTATTTATGGCGCATGTTTTACTGATTAAGCCTTGTTTTACAGCCGCATTTGTTTTACGTGATTAACCTGTGAACATCTCACTGGCTTATTGCTATTATCTGCTTGATTAGAAAAAATATGCTGATAGAAATTACAAAAATTCAACTTATTTTTAAAGGTCTTGCCTTTTTGGATAAAGATGATTTTCACCGTTGACAAAACAGTCTCGTGTGATTATCATGTAAATTGTACCATATGAGACACATTTTAAGATGAGAGGGTTGCTTTATGTCACTAACGGCGAAACAGAAAAAAGTAATCGGCTCTTGTTTTTTGTTTGAAGGGTTGGAGCCACAGCTGCTCGAAACTTTTTTTAGCGGCCTTGCCCCCGTAAGTTTCCCCGCGGGAGAACCAATTTACACCACAAGCAATTTCAAAAAATCCATTGGCATCATTACATTGGGAACAGTAACGGTGCAAAAAAGCAAAGGCGTTGTGCTCAACACACTTGGTGTGGGCGATTGCTTTGGTGTTGCAGGGCTGTTTCACCCTGTGGAGGAGTATGTTACAACGGTACGGGCAAAAAGCTTTGCCGAGCTGGTGTTTATTACCGACCGGCAGCTTACCCAACTGTTTGGTCAATACCCTGAAACTGCTATTAACTACATCACCTTTCTTTCCAAACGCATTCATTTTCTCAACCGTAAAATTGATAGCTTTACCGCACCCACCACTGCTGAAGGGCTTAAACTGTACTTGCTGGAAAACCAGCTCGGAGGCGAAGTCACTGTCTCAGCTGGATATTCGCAGCTTGCGCGGCAGCTGAACATGGGGCGTGCGTCGCTTTACCGCAGCCTTGAACAATTAGAGAAGCAGAATATCATCCGCAGGGAAGACCGAAAAATTACCGTTTTAGATTTAGCGTCTTTGTCTACAGAATAATTTCTGCATCTTTTATTGAATAATGTACAGTATTAGTATGACACCAAAAAAGGAGAAGTATCGTATGAAAAAAATTTTAGCCATTGCAATGGCACTGGTCTTAGTTCTTTCCTTTACAGCCTGCGGTCAAAAATCATCTTCCTCCGAGGCGATATCCTCTGAAAGCTCTTCCGCCGCACAGTCTTCTGAACCCGAGGAAACTCCCGCTGAAAAAATCGATGTCAAAATAGCAGCACTCAAAGGCCCCACAGCAATTGGCATGGTAAAGCTGATGGATGACGCTGCAAAAGGCGAAACCGCAAACAACTATGAGTTTACCCTTGCGGGCGCGCCCGATGAAATTGTGGGCAGCATTATCAAAGGCGATTTTGATATTGCCGCTGTACCCACCAATCTTTCCGCCACCCTATTCAATAAAACTGAGGGCAAGGTAAAGCTTGCAGCGCTCAACACCATGGGTGTGCTGTATCTCGTTGAAAACGGCGAAGCTATCCAGTCGGTCGCCGACCTTAAGGGCAAAACTATTTACGCAACGGGCAAAGGCTCTACGCCGGAGTTTGCACTGAACTACGTGCTGGAGCAAAACGGGCTCAAAGTAGGTACCGACGTAACCGTGGAGTACAGAACCGAGCACACCGAGCTTGCAAGCATGCTTGCGGCAGGGCAGGCAGACATTGCACTGCTTCCGCAGCCTTTCGTCACCAGCGTATTGATGCAAAACGAAAAGGTGCGTGTAGCACTTGACCTCACCAAAGAATGGGAGAGCGCAACCAAAGGCGCGAGCGGGCTCACCATGGGCTGTATTGTAGTTCAGCAAAAATTTATCGACGAGCACCCCGAAGCGTTAAAAACATTTTTGGAGGAATACAAGGCCTCCACCGCTTACGTTACCGACAGTGCAAATCTAGATGCTGCTGCCGAGCTGGTGGTTGCACAGAATATTATCCCCAAGGCGCCTATGGCAAAAAAAGCCATTCCCCAGTGCAACATTGTGTTTCTCGACGGCGCTGAGATGAAAACCATTGCGGGCGGCTTTTTGCAGGTTCTCTTTGATGCCAACCCCCAATCGGTAGGAGGAAAACTGCCCGATGAAAGCTTCTACTACACCGCACCATAGAATATTTAGTTCCATTGTTGTGATTACCCTTTGGCTGCTATTGTGGCAGGGGGCATATCTCGTTGTGGGGGAAGACCTTTTGCTGGTTTCTCCCGTTGCAACGTTGCAGCGCATTTTTCAGCTTATGGGCAGCGGCGGGTTTTGGCAGATCGTCTTTGGCAGCGTAGGCAGAATTTTACTCGGTTTTGCAATGGGGCTGCTGCTTGGCACTGTAATTGCTGCGGTCACCGCCCGTTCTCGGGCGCTGTATGCATTTTTTTCACTGCCCATGAGCATGATTAAAGCGACGCCTGTTGCATCGTTTGTGATTTTGGCTTTGGTGTGGATTCGCGGAACCAATCTTTCGGCTTTTATCGCGTTTTTGATGGTGCTGCCTCTGATTTGGTCAAACGTGCACGAGGGTATTACACAAACCGACCCTAAGCTGCTGGAGATGGCGGCGGTATACCGCCTGCCCCGCCGTGCTGTGCTTAAAAACATCACCGTTCCCGCCGTGCTGCCTTATTTTCTCTCTGCCGCAAAGGTGGGGTTAGGGTTTTCGTGGAAGGCGGGTATTGCGGGCGAGGTCATCGCTATTCCGGCAAATGCAATCGGTACACAGCTTTACAACGCCAAAATCTACCTCGAAACGCCCGACCTGTTTGCATGGACTGCTGTAATCATCCTGCTATCCGTTTTTTTGGAACGACTGATGGTAAGCGGCATCAACGCACTTGCGAGGCAGGTGAACCGCCTTGCAGAGCAGGAGGTGCCCAAATGAAGCTGATACTGGAGAGTGTCTGTTTTTCTTACGGAGAGAAGCAGATTTTGCACAACACCAACCTTACCCTCGCCGCAGGTGATAAAATTGCGCTGATGGGTGCGTCGGGCACCGGCAAAACCACTTTACTGCGGCTGATGGCAGGGCTGAACTTACCCGATTCAGGCACCGTACAGGGTATTCCCGCACAGGGCGTTTCGATGGTGTTTCAGGAGAACCGACTGCTGCCACACCTCACCGCGCTGGATAACCTCGCACTGGTTGCTCCCTACAAATCTGCTGCAGAGCTGACTGCATTGCTCGCTGAGGTAGGGCTTGCGGGGGAAGGGAACAGCTACCCCAAGGCACTCAGCGGCGGAATGAAACGGCGTGTGGCAATTGCGCGGGCAATTGCATTGGGCAGCCCTCTCGTGCTTTTGGACGAGCCTTTTTCGGGGCTGGACGAGGCAAGCCGCCGCCAGACTGCCGAATTCTTACTGCAGCACACCACCCAAAGCATTGTTGTTGCCGTAACGCACGACCCACAGGAGGCTCAGCTGCTGGGCGCACAAATCGTAACACTGGATTCTTTGCGAAAATAGGCACAAAAAAGAACGCTGATTAACAGCGTTCTTTTTGTATTGCTCTGTTATTTATTTGCCATCTGCCGCAAACACAATGCCCGCACTTTTACGTGCTTTGCACAGTACGTCCATTACGATTTCGCTCTGGTTTAGCGCACGCAGCACATAATCCCAGTCATCATTCTGTATCGCTTTCACAAATGCCGCTGCTTCGTAATCCATCGGGTTATCGCTCTGCGTAAGAGAGACGTTCCTCTTCTCCTCACCGGCAAGTGCAAGCCCGACATGGTCGCAGCGCCCGGTAGAGCCCCGTATGGTCAGATAGCCATGTTCCCCTTGGAATTCCGTCAATGTGGTGGAGTGGGTATCTTTACTAAAGGTAATATTACACACCTTATCGGGGTATTTGAGCAGCAGCATACCCGAGGTATCAATGCTATACTGCTCGCTGTTGCTAAAGCACACCACATCCTGCGGCGCGCCAAACAGCCCCACCGTAAGGTGAATACCGTATACACCAAGGTCGTATAGTGCACCACCTGAAAACGCGGGGTCGAAAATATTGGTGCGCTCCCCAGCCTGCAGCTGTGGGTAGCGTGATGAATACTGGCTGAAATCCACCTTGGCAATGCGAACAGGCGCAATCTTTTTGATATTCTCTTTGATGCATGCAAAATTGGGCATAGAAAGCGTGGTAATCGCCTCAAATACAAACGCACGCTTTTCCACAACCTTGCGTTTGATCTGTTGAAACTCTTTCATTGTTGAAACAAACGGTTTCTCGCAGATGACGGCTTTTCCCGCATCAATTGCGCGGTCCATATAGCCGAAATGCAGCGAATTCGGTGCGCCGATGTATACAATCTCTACTTTCGAGTCGTCCAAAAGCTGCTGATAATCATCATAAAACGCGGTGGCTCCATGCGGTGTGCCAAACTCATTGGCTTTATCGATACTGCGCGAAAACACGCCGTATGGCTCCAACCCTTCGGTAACGGCAGCCGCCCTCAAAAATCGTTCGGTAATCCAGCTTGTTCCGACTGTTGCCAGTTTCATCTTTGATCAACCTTTCCTCTTGTCATTCTTATCATCAGATGATTGCACCGTTAATGGGTCTTAATCCATGCGGCGATATCATCAATTACCTTTTGCTCCACATGGGCGGGGGAATCGTAATCGGTGGTATCTTTTACTCCGGTGGTAGGCATAAACAGGTGGTTCAGCCCGCCGTACACCCAGTAAGTGACATTTTGCTTGCCCGCAAGCGCATCGCGCCAGGACTGATAGTCCTTTTCTACCGAAACCTGAAAATCTGCATCGCCTTGCAGCACCAGCATGGGGATGTTGAGGTTTGGCGCATAGGCAATGCCCTTTGCACGGTTCAGGCTTACCCAGTAAGAAGCTGGTTGCCCAAAAACAGTTACGGATTTCTTTGCATCGGCATCGGTTAGCTCTTTGATTTTTTTATATTCCTTTTCCAACGCTTGAACTCTTTTTGCTTTCTCGCTCTCGCTGATATTGCTTTCGTTAATGGCAGCGAGGTTTTGATCAAGCAGGATATCCTCCATTCCACGCAGGCTGCCTGCCATGGAGATAATGCCGCGCACCGTTTGGTTGTCGTACGCAATTTTAGGTGCCAGCATGCCGCCCATGCTGTGACCCAGCAGATAAATACGGTTGTTATCTACCCGCGTATCTACCTCTGCAAGCTCTATCGCATCGGTTGCATCCTTGATGACCTCGTCCTCAACGGTGAGCGTATTGGCAAGGTTCTGTGCCTCTTCGGGGTAGGTGAAAAAACGTTTGTTGTAGCGGATACTGGCAATGCCCTGCTCCGCCAAGCCATGGGCAATATCACGAAATGGCTTGTTGGCAGCCTTACCCACCGTTTCGTCAAGGTCGGTAGAGCCGCTGCCCTGCAGCATCACCACCACCGGCGGTTTCTCCACGCCCTTGGGCAGGGTGAGTTTGCCGCTGAGCTTGGTGGCGCCGGAGCCAATTTCCAGCCTGATTTCTTCAAACTTTTCGCTGTTCTCAAGCGGCTGCTCAATCACTTTGCCGTAGTTAATCCAGAGCCCTTCGATTTGATTTTTTCGGTTAAACGTAAATGTAGCGACCAACTCTTTGGAGGTATATTCGCTGGTGACTATTACGGTGGCCTTGCTGCCTTCTACTTTAACCTCGGCACCGGTTTGCTTTACAAATGTGCCCACCGGAGTTGTCACCAAACCCCACGCTTGGCGCAGGGTCTCAGCGGGCAGCTTTGCCGCACAGGCTGTGCTCATTTTCGCTACTACCTTATCGTAGTCGCCCGCCACAATCTCATCCACACTCTGCGAGGCAATCTGCCTGATTGCTTGTTCATCAAAGCTTGCACTGCCGCAAGCTGCCATACCAATTGTCAGCAACGCCGCCAGTATCATTGCCCAAAGCTTTTTCATCGATTCCCTCCGTTTTATACTTCTTGAAATCTATTGTGTACTTTTGTTTTAATTTTACCATATTATGTGTTGCATTTCTGTAAACATTAAAAAAGAACCGCCTCAAGGCAGTTCTTTTTTATGCAAATCATTTATTCTTTCACTTCGGCCAAGGGGTTTTTGGTGGCAATTTTTTCAGTAGCCTCGTTCTGGAAGTTCTTCACCGCAGAAGCAGCCTTGTTCAACGGCATAAGCGTGCCTGCGCCTGCCACACAGCCGCCGGGGCATGCCATACCTTCCATCAGGTAACCATCACGCTTACCGGCTTTGGCTAACATCAGCATCTTAGCGCAATTTTTCAGCCCCTCTGCACGGTCAATCTTCATCTCCACGTCGGGGTATATCTCTTTTACACATGCGGCAATTGCTTCGGCAACGCCGCCGGCTACGCTGTAGCCGCGCCCTGCAGCAGTGGCATCATCAAACTTTTCGGCATCTTCTATTTCACCAAACTCAACGCCTTTTGCAACAAACATACCCATCAGCTCTTCAAAGGTGATGACAAAGTCAACGTCGCTGCGCACAGTTTTTCTGGAGGCCTCCAGCTTTTTGGCGGAGCAGGGACCGATGAAGACAATTTTTGCATTGGGGTGGTCTTTTTTAATGATACGCGCGGTGGCAACCATAGGGGTAAGAGCGCTTGAAACATAAGGTGCAATCTCGGGGAATTTGTTCTTGGCCATCACTGACCACGACGGGCAGCAGGAGGTTGCAAGAAACGGTTCATCACCGTTTACAACCTTGTGCACATAGTGCTTGGCTTCTTCCACTGCACCCAGGTCGGCACCGATGGCAACCTCAACCACGTCAGCTATGCCAAGGCGTTTGATCGCCTCTTTAATTTTATCGGGGGTGGCGAGCGGGCCGAACTGGCCTACAAACGCGGGTGCGATTGCACCGATTACCTCGTCGCCCTCTTTAATGGCATGGATGAGCTGAAATATTTGTGACTTGTCTGAGATAGCACCGAACGGGCAGTTTACAAGGCACATTCCGCAAGAAACACATTTGTCGTAGTTAATTTTTGCCCTGCCAAGGTGGTCGCTTTCAATCGCGTCCACACCACAGGCAGCGGCACAGGGCCGGTCGTATTTCACAATTGCCTCATAGGGGCAGCTATCTTTGCATCTGCCACATTTGACACATTTGTCTTTATCAATCAAAGATCTGCCGTTTACCATCGAGATTGCCTTGACCGGGCAAACCGATGTGCAGGGGTGCGCAAGGCAGCCGCGGCAGTTGTTGGTAACAAAGAATGAAGTCTCTTCACATTTGCTGCAAGCAAACGGAATCACGTTTATCAGCGGAGGCTCGTATACTTTTTTTGCAATCGCGCTTTCTTCAACGCCACGAGAAATCGGCGCAGGGTTATCTGCAGGGTAGAGAGGCAGCCCAATGGCGAGACGCAGGCGCTCTCCCACAATTGCGCGTTCTACAAACACACTGTCACGGTAGGTGGGAACCTCGCCCGGTATTATTTTAAAAGGGATTTCAACAATTCTCGAATAATCTCCGCCCTCGTACGCCATCCGGGCAACCTCGGCAAATACCTGTCTGCGTATCTTCGTAACAGGTGTAAAAATTCCCCTCATAACTGGTCTATCGTCCTTTCGCCGCTATCGGCCTGAAATTATTTTGTGCAGGGGTTTACCAACTGCAAACCCCTGCACCCAAAACCAATCTTTCACAGTTAGATTGATTTTATGTCCTGCGATGCAAGCCCTATCACTTTTGCCATTACGGTTTCGCTATCCGCCTTCTCAATTAACTCACCGTTAACTTTGATCAGCGGAGACTGCAACCCATGCTTTGTTTCGCCCAGACACTTGTTCATCTCAATTTGGATTTGTGTGTTGAACCGAAGCTGCACTTTGAGTTTTTTCAGACTTTCGATCGACTCAATAATGTCCATAGCACCTTTCATAACACACTCGTTGCACACACAAACCTCCACGATCAGCTTTTTCATGGTAACAAGCTGTCCCCTTTCACACATATAGTATACGATACATTTGCCTATTGTGACAAGCCGTTGTCACAAATTTAACAACCCTATTATTTATTATAGAATATGATATAGGTCAAGTCAACCTTTGGGACAAAACCTTGTGCCAAACGGTGCAGAATATGTTACAATAAAAGGGTAAAATCACAATGCATAAGCAGCCGAAAAAAGACGGTGAGCCTACCCGTTCTCTATTGAAATAGAAGCCATAGTATTGTATAATAAGTTTGATATTTTTTTAACAACTCAAGGTTCCTTTTTAGGTACCCTATCGAAAGGATGCAAGCTTTATGATCGAAGTAAGTGTGTGTGTAGGCAGCTCATGTCATATGCGCGGCTCGTATCAGGTAATTAAAACCTTTACCGAGCTAATCAAACGCAACAACCTTGAAGAAACGGTCAAGCTGAAAGCAGCGTTTTGCATGGGGCACTGCCTCAACGGCATTGCCATTACGGTGGCAGGTGAGCCGGTGGATAATGTGGGCTTCGCCAATGCAGAACAGGTGTTTTACGAAAAAATTTACCCGCTGGTAAAAAGTATAGGGCAATGAGATAGAGGAATAACCGTGAGCAATTGCTGCTGTGTATATGGCTTTGCCACGGCTGAACGGAGGCCATTATGAGCATAATTGAACTAAACCCCACCAACTGCCAAAACTGCTATAAATGTATACGCGAATGCCCGATTAAGGCAATTGCTTTTAAGGACGGGCGCGCCAAAATTATTGATAAAGAGTGTATTCTGTGCGGTATCTGCGTTCAAAGCTGTCCGCAAAACGCAAAATATATCCGCAATGACGTAGATGCTGTCAAGGCGCTGCTGCAAACCGGCAAGCCGGTGTACGCGTCGATCGCGCCCTCTTGGCAGGGCTGGTACGATACCGATGAGTTTGGGGTAATCAGTGCCGCGCTGAAAAAGCTTGGCTTTGCGGGTGTGGAGGAAACCGCTATTGGTGCTGCGGAAACCTCTCGCGAATACGCCGAGCTGATGGAAAAAGGTTCTATGAAGAACATTATTGGTACGGCATGCTCGTCGGTGGTAATGCTCATTGAGCGCAAATACCCCGAGCTGGTAAAAGCATTGTCACCGGTATCGTCCCCTATGATGGCGCATGCGCGCCTGATGCGCGAAACTTACGGCGATATCAAGGTGGTGTTTATAGGCCCCTGCCTTTCCAAAAAGGATGAAGCCGCAGACCCGCTCGCAGGAGGTCTCGTAAATCTGGCGCTTACCTTCTCGTCGCTTGACCGCTGGCTGGGGGAGGAGGGCATCACCTTCGGCACGGCAGATAACAGCGTGCTGGGGGTAAAAAACAGAAAAGCGCGGTTCTATCCCAAGAGAGGCGGTATTCTCGCAACCATTCCTGCCGAGAAGTTCGGCAAATACCGCCCTATGGCGGTGGATGGTATCTTCCGCTGTATTGAGCTGTTTGATGCCATGAAAAACGGCGAGCTGGAAAATGTGTTTGTCGAGGCAAATATCTGCGCGGGCAGCTGCCTTGGCGGCCCGATTATGCGTATGGGCGGCAAGCGTTCCATGCTGCTGGAAGATCGCATCACCGACCACGCCCTCAGCCATGACGTGCGCTATGCACCCACCGCAGAGTCGCAGTTCTCTCACCCGCGTGTGTTTGCAAACCGCGCCGATAAAACCCCTATGCCGAGTGAGGAGGATATTAAAAAAATTCTTGCACGTATCGGCAAATACACCCCCGAGCAGGAGCTCAACTGCGGCAGCTGCGGATACCCCAACTGCCGAGCCAAGGCGATTGCGGTATACCAGGGCAAGGCAGATATCAACATGTGCCTGCCGTTCTTCCGCGCGCGTGCCGAGAACATGTCCAACATGGTGATGGAGCACTCACCCAACGCAATCATCGCGTTCGACCACGATCTGCTGGTGCAGGAGCTCAACCCCACCGCTGAGGAGATGTTCTGCATTTCGGCGGCCGATAGTATCAACATGCCGATCTCCGAGTTTTATGGCGAAACCGCCTTTGAAGATGCAAAGCGCAGCGGCAAGCCTGTCATCAAAAAGGCCCGCCTGTTCAGCAACAATCACTCGGTGGAAGAGACCTTTATCTATATCAAAGAGCATAATATGTATCTTGCATTTGTAAAGGATATTTCGGGTGACGAAAAGCGGCAGGAGGAGCTTGCCGAGCTGCGCGCCCATACAATTGATACGGCACAGCAGGTTATTGACAAGCAGATGCGCGTAGCACAGGAGATTGCAAGCCTGCTGGGTGAAACTACCGCCGAAACCAAAGTGGCTCTCACCAACTTAAAGCGCTCGATGAGCGGTGAAGCGGGGAACACCCCAAGATAAGCATCAAATTCGTTAGCACAGTCTTTTTGGAATTGGAGAAACAACCATGGATTTATTTATAGATGCGGCTTATGAAAGTTTAAACCACTATGGCGAAGAGCTCTGCGGCGATAAGGTTGAGTTTATGCGCACCGACCGCGGCTTTATTCTGGTGCTGGCAGACGGACTGGGCAGCGGTGTAAAGGCCAATATTTTGTCCACCCTCACCAGCAAAATCATCGCCACCATGCTGAGCAGCGGTGCCCGCCTGAAGGATGCCGTGGAGACCATTGCCAGCACGCTGCCCGTATGCAACGAGCGCGGCATTGCCTACTCGACCTTTACCATTATCAATATCAGCAAGAGCGGGCATGTACGCATTGCAGAGTTCGACAACCCCAGTTTGGTTTACTTCAAAGGCGACACGATGACTGAGATTGACCGCGCTGAGCAGGAGATTGGCGGTAAAACCGTATACACCAGCGACTTTTATGCCCAGATCGGCGACACACTCATCGCCTTTTCGGATGGTGTAGTGCATGCCGGCGTCGGCGCTTTGCTTGACCTCGGCTGGCAGTACGATAATATTGTCAAATACATCAAAGAAAACTTTTCGCCTGATGTAGCGCCCATTGTCATGTGCCGAAAGCTGCTGGGTGCGGTGAACACGCTTTATATGGGCAAGCCGGGGGATGATTCGACCGTGTGCACCCTGCGCATCAAGCTCAGTCGCCCCGCCTATGTGATGGTAGGGCCGCCAATGAACGCAGAACTGGACAAAGTGGTTGTGGATAAACTGATGTTTTCGGGCGGTTTAAAGGTTGTGTGCGGCGGTACCACCTCGCAGATTGTCAGCCGCGTTACAGGCAGAGAGCTGGAGGTTACGCTTGACTACGAGAACCCTGCTATCCCGCCGACTGCCCGTATCCCCGGTGTCGACCTTGTCACCGAGGGTGTGCTTACGCTCGGCAAATGCCTTGATATCATCAAAAACATGAACGAAGCAGATAGCGACAATTGGGATATGTATTCGCTCAATAAAAAAGACGGTGCGTCCGAATTAACAAGGCTGTTGTTGCAGGAAAGCACAGAGGTTCACTTTTTGGTGGGGCGTGCGCTCAACCCCGCCCACCAAAACCCGGGTATGCCTGTTTCGCTCGGCCTAAAGCTGAACCTCATCAAAGAGCTTGCCACAGAACTGGAGAAAACCGGCAAAAAAACCTTTATCGAATACTTTTAGCGGTGAGTCCGCATACTGTAAACAAGTAAGAGCCCCTCCAACCGGAGGGGCTCTTACTTGTTTTGCCTGTAACTCAGCTTATAAACCGCAGCCTTACGACTTTTGAACCGTCTGCAGGCGTTTACAGGCCTGAGGGCAAACCCGCATGCAAACACCACACACCGCACCGCGTCCGATATGCTTGTATTTTTCTTTCATATGGCGGCTGCATTTTTCGGGGTCAAAAATTTCACTGCGCGCGGTGCCAACCTGCCACTCACCGCCCAGAATCGCACCCGATGGGCACGCATCCACACACAGCCTGCACCCACCGCAAACCGATACAGGCTTCGCCTGCTCGGTTTCAAATGCACAGTCGGTGAATACCGTACCCAACCGCACACGGGAACCGTATTCTCTGTGCAAAAACAGCGAGCTTTTGCCGATAGTGCCAAGCCCCGCAAGACAGGCAGCCTTTTTGTGGGAATAGCGCCCGTCGTAATTCCAGCCGTCTTTGTTGATGGATTGCGACGCGGCTACCGTAATGTAACGGTAACCTGCACGGTCGAGAAAGAGCCCTGTTTTCAGCAGCATCTGGTCCAAAAAGGCGTTGACACTGCGGTAATGGTTAAAATAGGTGTGAGTAGGTTCGGTGGTAATCTCATCCACAATCGCGTCCGAAAGCTTTACCGCAAGGCTGACAAAATGCCCACAGCCGCCCATAAAGCCCTTCGGTTCATCCAAAACCTGCCCAAAGCCCACGTCCGAAACACCCTGCTGCAGTAAATATTGTTTCAGCTCAGCCTGTAAGCTCATTGCATTACCCCCAACGTAATTCATAGATCGAAAGCGGCCTAATCCACCAGCTTGCCGATGCAGTAGTCGCCGCTGACCGAAACAAGCTGCACGTTGCGCAGCTGCCCGCGGATATCCGTATCCGCAAGTACCCGCACAGGGGTATAGTTTTTGGTGTATCCCTCGGTGCCCAGCGCAGTCTCATTGGTTTCAAACAGTACCTGTTCGGTTCTGCCTACCTGCGTTTGCAAAAATGCGCGGCGTACATCATCCATCACGCGTGAGAGCTCGGCACAGCGTATTTCTTTCACTGCTTTGGTAATTTGATTGGGCATGGTTGCGGCACGAGTACCCTCGCGCACCGAGTACGGGAACACATGCACCTTGGCAAAGCCGATCTCCTGTGCAAATTTAACGCACTGGGCAAACTCTTCGTCGGTTTCGCCGGGGAAACCCACTACAATATCGGTCGTCATGGCCGAATTATCAAAAGCGGCGCGCAGCTTGCGCACAATGTCTGCATATTCCGCACTGGTGTAGTGGCGGTTCATGCGTTTTAGGGTGGCGTCACAGCCGCTTTGGAGAGACAGATGAAATTGCGGGCAGAATTTGGGCTGTGCCGCCATTCGAGCAATATCCTCGTCGGTGAGCAGTTCCGGCTCAAGCGAGCCAAGGCGTACGCGTTCAATGCCGCCAATGGAACAGGCAAGCTCGATAGCGTCAATCAAACGCAGCTTGCCGCCGGTTTCTTTACCGTAGAAAGGCAGGTTGATGCCGACCAGCACAACCTCCTTGTAGCCTGCTGTTGCAAGGCCCTCCAGCTCTTCCTTAAGCTCCTCCAGCGGCTTGCTGCGTACGGGGCCGCGCGCCATGGGTATAATGCAGTAGGAGCAGTAGCGGTCGCAGCCGTCCTGCACCTTGATGAACGCACGGGTGCGGTCAAGAAACTGGCTCGCCTTCATGCTCTCAAACTTCTCGCCCCGCTCATGCGGAGTAATATCGATGACGCGCTCACCTGTTTCCAAATATTTTTGAATGTTGGTAAGCAGGCTGCTGCGGTTGTACGAGCCCGTAATCACATCGGCCTCAGGAATTTTCTCTGCCGCGTCGGGGAACGCCTGCGGAAAGCAGCCGGTAAGTGCGGCTACCGCCAGCGGGTTGGCACGTTTAAACCGGCGCAGGGCCTGTCTTGTTTTTTTATCG
Source organism: Hydrogenoanaerobacterium sp. (assembly GCF_032017025.1). NCBI lineage: Bacteria > Bacillati > Bacillota > Clostridia > Eubacteriales > Oscillospiraceae > Hydrogenoanaerobacterium > Hydrogenoanaerobacterium sp. The sequence continues at coordinate 83,881 of NZ_DALZQO010000008.1, read as the reverse complement.
CCTGAAGAGGTCACCGTGCAGGAATTGATCACGAAAATATCCGCCCCGGAATCGGGTGGGACAATATCAAACCCATTATCATAAAAAATCTGCTCTAAAATTTGTGTTTCATACTGGTTCACCTTGCAGCCCAGTGTGTAAAAAGCGGCTCTCATGTTCGCCCTCCATTTTTTATTTAAATAAAGCTTGCCGCACCGGCCGTCATAATTCGACGCACCCTGCGCGGCAACCAAATTTTGTCTAGATGGTTTTTCGATAAAGAACGAAGAAAACAGGTATAAAATTTGCTGCACAGCAGCTTTCAAACCAATGTCATAATGCTTGCGGGTTAGTGGGTAAATAAATTTGTTGCAAAAGCCTATTTCCTATGTATTATTATAATAAATTTCACAGATAATTACAATTAGCAGTTGACTTAAAAACCCACGGCTGATATATTGTAATTATGGTAATAATCCTTACAAATTATAATAGAAATGGAGGATTGCTGTTATGAAAGAAGTTACGATTCTTCTCAACACAATCAATGATGTCAAGATTTTTGTAAACACCGTTTCCAAGTACGATTTTGATGTGGATCTGATCTCAGGCAGATACGCAATCGATGCAAAATCGATTATGGGTATTTTTAGCCTCGACCTGTCTAAACCGATTAAAATGCAGGTGTACAGTGACAACTGCGACTCGTTTATGGACGAGATTAAGTCTTTCATTGTGTCATAACCAAATAAACAACATAAATAGCTGGGTGGCATTTTTTTAGATGCTGTCCAGCTATCCTGCATGAAGGCACATTTTTTACTCCCTTGTCTGCATACACTAGTAGCAACATGTGAACGAATGGGAGTGCTTTTATGTCTGCAATAGGTAAACGAACCCTTGCTTTATTTTTGGCATTTTTACTGTGTGCATTCGGCGCACAGCCCGCGCTCGCCAGCGAGGCGGAAAACCAGGACGTTTCGCTCCCTGTGGAGCAAAGCAACCTTGCAATGAATGTAAAATCAGCAATTTTGCTGGAGCAAACCACCGGACAGGTACTGTACGAACAAAACGCCGATGAGCTGATGCCACCCGCTTCGATTACAAAAATTATGACGCTGCTTTTGGTTATGGAGGCACTCGATACGGGCAAACTAAAAATGGAAGATATGATTTCCTGCTCGGAGCATGCTGCAACCATGGGCGGCAGCCAGATTTGGTTGGAACCAAATGAGCAGATGAGCGTACACGACCTGCTCAAGGCGGCGGCAATCTCCTCTGCAAACGACGCCTCGGTACTGTTGGGCGAAGCGGTAGCTGGCAGCGAAGAGGGCTTTGTGGCGATGATGAACGAACGCGCCAAGGAGCTGGGCATGAACAATACCACCTTCCGCAACGCATGCGGATTGGATGAAAAAGAGCATTTAACCACCGCGCGTGATATCGCCATTATGTCCAGTGAGTTGTTAAAGCATGACAAAATCAAAGAATACACCACCGTATGGATGGATTCGTTGCGCGGCGGCAAAACACAACTGGTAAATACCAATAAGCTGGTGCGTTTTTACGACGGCACCACCGGGCTAAAAACCGGTACAACCAACGGTGCGGGCAGTTGTCTTTCTGCCTCGGCACAGCGCAAAGGGCTTTCGCTGGTGGCGGTGGTGCTGGGTGCACCCACAAGCGATGACCGTTTTGCAGGCGCCCGCAAGCTGCTTGATTACGGCTTTGCAAACTATGCCATGGCAACCCCACCGAACATTGATGCACAGCTTAACCCCGTTAAGGTTTTACGTGGCACACAGCCCGAGGTTGCAGTGCAATATGAGTCTCCAAAGGCAATTGTGGTGAAACAGGGTGATGAGCAAAAGCTTGAGCAGCGCATCAGTCTGGTGCCGGATGTTGTTGCACCGGTTGAGGAAGGGCAGATTCTCGGTAAAGTTTTGATTTCGCTCGACAGCAACCCCATTGCCGAGTACCCGTTGAAGGCGGCTTGCGGTGTTGAGCGAATGACTTTCCCCAACGGAATGAAAAAATTATTCGGCTCGCTGATAAAGTTAAAATAAAATGAATTTATTGTGAAAAATGCATAAATTATTAATATATTCGAACAAGATACTTGCAAATAATGCTGTAATATTGTAGAATAGAGACATAGAAAGTGGAGGAATTTTAAATGGCAATGAAACTAAATGCCAACTATGTGAAGGGCTTTTTAACAGATGCTGAACTCAATGCAATTTACCCCGAGATTAAGGCTGCACATAAAACCCTGCATGAAGGCAACGGCAAAGGCAACGACTTTTTGGGCTGGTTGAATCTCCCTACCGAATACGACAAAGAAGAGTTCGCAAGAATTAAAGCTGCCGCAGAAAAAATCAAAAAAGACAGCGATATTTTAATCGTCATCGGTATCGGCGGAAGCTACCTCGGCGCACGAGCTGCCATTGAGCTGCTCCGTTCCCCTTTCTACAACAACCTGAAAAAAGACACACCTGAGATATTCTTTGCAGGCAACAACATAAACCCCGCTTATTTAAACGAAATTCTCGCGCTGTGTGAGGGAAAGGATATCTCGATTAATGTTATTTCCAAATCCGGCACCACCACCGAACCTGCCTTGGCATTTCGCATCTTCCGCGAGCTACTCGAGAAAAAATACGGTGTTGACGGTGCAAAGGGCAGAATCTACTGCACTACCGACAAAGCACGTGGCACGCTTAAGCAGCTGTGCAACGAGCAGGGCTACGAAACCTTTGGTATTCCCGATGACGTAGGCGGCAGATTTTCGGTTCTCACCGCGGTTGGCCTTTTGCCCATCGCTGTTGCCGGTATCGACATCGATTCGGTTATGGCAGGCGCGGCAGCCGCTCAGAAAGAGCTTGACAATGACGATGTTGCCTCCAACGACTGCTACCGCTATGCGGCTATTCGCAACTGTCTGTACCGCAAGGGCAAATCGATTGAAATGCTCGTCAGCTATGAGCCCGCTTTCACCATGATGGCAGAATGGTTCAAACAGCTGTTCGGCGAAAGCGAGGGCAAAGAGAACAAAGGCTTGTTCCCATCCTCCGCAACCTTCTCAACCGATCTCCACTCAATGGGCCAATACATTCAAGAGGGTGAGCGAATCCTCATCGAAACGGTTGTGGATATTAAAAAGCCCAAAACCGATTTGTTTATCGGGCGTGACGCATCCAACGCCGATGGACTCAACTTCCTGTCTGAGCAGAATATGTCCATCGTCAACAGAAAAGCGCTGGAGGGCACTATCTTGGCCCACACCGAGGGCGGCGTACCCAACATTGTACTCGAGCTCCCCGAAATGAATGAATACGAGTTTGGCTACATGGTTTACTTCTTTGAGAAAGCATGTGCGATCTCCGGTTACACTCTGGACGTCAACCCGTTTGATCAGCCGGGTGTTGAGAGCTACAAAAAGAACATGTTTGCACTGCTTGGCAAGCCGGGTTATGAAGATATGAAGGCGGAGTTGGAAGCAAAACTCAAATAAGAAGTACACAAAAATCGCCGTAGGGTGATACCAAAATACACCAAAAACTGGGAGGAATAAAACATGATTAAGCTCATTGTGGGAAACAAAGGCTCCGGTAAAACCAAAACACTCATCAATCAGATCAACGCAGCTGTTAAAACAACAACCGGCAACATTGTATGCGTCGAAAAAGGGCTTAAAATGACCTATAATATTGACCATGCGGTAAGATTGATTGATATTGAAGATTACAAGGTTGAGAACTACAGTGCTTTTTACGGCTTCCTCGCAGGTATTTTTGCAGGCAACTACGATATTTCCGAAATCTTTGTAGATGGAACGCTGAAAATTGGCGGCAAAGATTTCAACGAGTTTGCTGCATTTATCGAAAGCCTGAATGCCCTTGTTGAAGTAAGCAAGGCTACTATCATCTTTACCGTTTCCTGCGATGCATCTGAGCTTCCCGAAAGTGTTAAAAAATATATCGTCTGATTCGGGCATCCGCCCGGCAGCACAGCCTGGGCAGAGTGCTTACTCGCATAAAGCTTTTTGCTTCGGGCGGTAATAGTAAAAAATAAAAAGAGGATGGCTTAGCCATCCTCTTTTTTGTCTGTCTGCTCATCTGTAGCAATACAAATTTCCTCGGTAATTTGCTGCGCCGTTTGCAGCTGTTCGATCGCATTGGTCACCTTGTTAAACAGTACATGGTACATTTTTTCGTAGTCCGGCACTTTATCCTCTCCTTTTGACATTCAGCAGATGTCATATTTTGCTCCATTTTATCATACAATAGTTTAAATGACAATAACTAAGTGTCAAAGTTGGTGTTGTATGTATAAAAACAGAGCTACTGATGGCAGAAATAATATCTGCGGCAAGAATATAGCCAAGATACGAAAAAGTTTAAATCCTAAAGTTTCACAGCGAATGCTTGCAGATCAATTGCAAAGGCAAGGGCTTGATATTGATAAAAACGCAATTCAAAGAATTGAAAGCGGTGAGCGTTTTGTCACAGATATTGAGTTGATAGCACTTGCAGCAGTACTGAAGGTATCCCTCGAAGCACTTACAGATTGTACCTCTGGTTTATAAAAAAGGCTGCGATCAATCGATCGCAGCCTTTTGCACTTAATTTTCCGCATTGTCAGCGGTGTCTTTGTAATCGATGTCCTTTACCTTGTAGCACAGGGTCATCAGACTATCACCGAGGTGAACGTTTTCTACCGCAACATGTGGGTGCTTCATGTTAATATCGTAATGCGAATAGTTCCAGAAGCCACGCACACCAAGCTCCACGAGCTTGTCGGCAATGCGCTGTGTCGCTTCACGCGGGGTACACAAAATTGCAACATCGGGCTTGTTTTTGATGCAAAAATCTTCCATCTGGTTCATATCCATAACGGTAATGTTACGCACAACCTCGCCCACAATTTTTTCGTTGCTGTCAAACAACCCAATCAGACTGTAGCCCCTACCGTCAAACGTCATATGGTTGGCAACCGCACGGCCGAGGTTACCTACACCGATAAGAATGGTTTTATAGTTCTGATCTAGCCCGAGAATATGGGCAATTTCGCCATACAATGCCTCGACATTGTAGCCATAGCCCTGTTGACCAAACCCGCCAAAGCAGTTTAAATCCTGCCTGATCTGTGACGCGGTAAGCCCCATACGAGAGGAGAGCTCACGCGAGGAGATTCTATGTATTCCGTTTTTCAAAAGTTCACCAAGAAAGCGGTAATATCTCGGCAGTCGTCTGATAACAGAGATAGATACCTGTTTGTTCATTGCATTCACCTTTTCCAACAAATTTACAGAGATTCAATCGTCCTCATAACATAGTTGCCAAAATCTTCACAGGTAGCGCCGGTGTCGCGTCCTGTAATGGTAAGTTTTTTCTCTTCGTACATGCAGATGTCAAGTGCACGCTCCAGCTTGTTCGCCTCGGTCTGGTGGCCAATGTGCGAAAGCAGCATAACAGCCGCGCGCAGCATCGAGCAAGGGTCTGCATAGCAGCCTCTGCCTTCATCCATCATTCTGGGTGCTGAGCCATGAATTGCCTCAAACATCGCATAACGTTTGCCAAGGTTGGCACTGCCTGCGGTACCTACACCGCCCTGCATCTCTGCCGCTTCATCGGTAATGATATCGCCGTAGAGATTGGGCAGCACCATAACCTGAAAATCTTTTCTGCGCTTTTGGTCAATCAGCTTCGCCGTCATAATATCGATGTACCAGTCATCGGTTGCGATGTCGGGATACTCTTTTGCAATGTTCTGGCAAAGCTTTAAGAACTTGCCGTCGGTTGTTTTTATAACGTTTGCCTTGGTAACAATGGAAACACGGTTTTTGCCATTTTTCTTGGCGTAATCGTAAGCAAGGCGGGCGATTCTTTCCGTTCCCTCGGTGGTGGTGACGGTAAAGTCGAACGCCAGTTCATCATCTACGTTAATGCCGCAGGAACCGAGTGTATAAGCACCCTCAGTGTTCTCGCGGAAGAAAGTCCAGTCAATGCCCTCAGAGGGTACTTTTACGGGGCGTACGTTTGCAAACAGGTCAAGCTCTTTTCGCATTGCAACGTTGGCACTCTCAATGTTGGGCCACGGGTCGCCCGCACGCGGTGTGGTTGTTGGGCCTTTGAGTATAACATGGCACTCCTTCAGCTCCGCCAGCACATCGTCGGGAATCGCCTTCATGCATGCGACGCGGTTCTCAATGGTGAGCCCGTCAATCTCGCGAAACTCCACCTTGCCCGCTTTTATCTCATCCGCCAGCAGATAACGCAGCACACGCTCTGCCTCATGGGTAATGACAGGGCCAATGCCGTCGCCACCGCAAACACCAATTATAATTTTATCCAGTTTTAAATAATCCACAAAGTCTTTTACTGTTTTCATGCGCTCTACACGCGCAAGCTGCGCCTCAACCAATGCGGCAAAATGAGCCGCAGCAGCCTGTACTTTTTGTTCCATATTGGCACCCCTGTTCTATATTCGTAATCGTAATTCTATAGTTAGCTCTTATAATAAACCATTGTTAAATCGTTGTCAACGAGAAAAATATGCGAAAAAGGGCTATTATGCAATAGATTATAGCACCAACAAGGTAACGTAGCCTGCCGCCACGGACAAAGCTACAAGAAGCACTGCATATGCTGCAATGGTTTTCGCCTTAAACACGCGGCTAAGCAATACCACCTCGGGAATCGAGATTGCCATAGCACCCAAAGCAAACGCCATGGTTGCCGAAAAATTAATCGGACGCAACAGTTGCAACAGTGGTAAAATCGAAAATACATCGGCATGGATCGGTGCACCGATCAGCCCTGCAAGCAGCGGCGAAAGCACATTTTGCTGCCCGATCACGGTATTGAGTGTTTCTATCGGCACAAAGCTGATCACCGCACTCGAAAGTGCAACGCTCAGTATCATATACAGCCATGTCTGGCGCAGAACATGCCATACATTATCCACGCAGTAGCCCACGCGCGATTTCGGCTCGTGATGGCTGCATTCGCTGTGGTTATTGCAGTGCTCGTCATGGCAATGGTCGTCATGGCAGTGGTCACCGTGATGATGCCCCATATCATAGCTGATGATATTCTCTCTACCTGCAAAAGGACGTATCAGAATTGAGGTGAGTACAGCAATCAGCACCGATACCGCCACATATATTCCACCGAACTGAGCACCCATGGTGGAAAACAGTGTAACCACCGCACCGCCGTTGAGTAAAGCCGCAGATGTGAGGTAGCACAGCGCAACCTGCACCGGTACGCCCACCGAAATCAGGCCCATCACCACAGGGATGATGGTGCAACTGCAAAACGGCGAAGCCACACCCAGTGCCAGTGCGAGAAGATAGCCCCACACACTGCCCAGCGCCGACAGCTTCTTTTTCAGGCGATCGAACGGAATATAGGTTTGCAGCAGCGATACCGCGAACATTACCACAAATAAAATCAAAAACAAGTTGACGATATCCGTAATAAAATGCAGCAAAAATTCCGTCCATTGATGGGACAGACCCATCGATTCAAATAATGTTTCCAGCATACCGTCCAATGCGGATTCATGCTGATGTAAAAAGGTTAATCCAAGCTTCATAAAAGTTATTCCTTCTTGCGGCGATGCCGCCACTGGCTCCTCGGGCAGGGATGTACCGTTGCAGTATGATTCTGCCACGAACGCAGACACCTGCCCATATTGTTTGTTTTTATGTTACGGCGATGCCGCCGTAGGTCGTTTAAGTTGTTTTATCTACCCAATTTATGGGTTTCAAGGTTTTAGATTCTTTCTTTTAGGTCAGTTTACTTTAAGCATATGCCTGCGGGGTTCCGTCCCCGCGCGACGGGAAACATTCTTTGCCCGTGCAAAGAAGTTTCACAAGAAAGCACGCATAAGGGGGAACGTTGAGGCAAAAAGGCAGGGGCTTTCTGACACGTTCCCCCTTATGAATCCCCCGCGTGCCACAACAGTAGTGCACATTCCGCGCGTTGTTTGTGCATACAAAGCCTTATAGTCCTGTACCCGCGCGGGCGCATGATACACATGTGTTAGTTTGTTTTTAGGTTATGGCTAGGCTGTAAAAAGCCGGTCTTCAGCAACCCCAAGTTTGTGCAGCATATTCAGGGCATAGTCGAGGTTACAGGTATGCTTCGGCTGGTGGCAGTCGCTGCCCAGCGAAAATTTGACGCCTGCCAAATGTGCCTTTCGAATGAGCTCTTCGTCGGGGCAGTGCCACAGTCCGCTGATTTCCATTGCAACGTCATATTTTTTGCAGAGTGCAACGGTTTCATCTTGCCAGTCGGAGAGGTGCTGCTGCCCCAACAGGGCGTCGTAAAACGGGTGTACCGTGCAGTGCCCCAAAATATCCACACGCTGGTTCTTAAAATCAAACTCATAAATACGTAAAATCTGCTCCAGATAGTATTTTGCTTCATCCTGCGTAAAAGTACGGGTGTAGGGCAGTGCACCTTCGTCACCCGCACGGTCGCAGAAGTAGGGGCCAAGCTGCAGGCTTTCTCCATTTAAGTCTTGCACCGAATGTACGCTTGCAATCACGTAGTCCACGCGTTCATCCAGTTTATGCGGCAGTGTAAAGTTTTCACCGAGGTTTGCTTCCACACCATGCAATACATCATAGCGGTCAAGCTCGTTCAGGTAATGCTCCACATCGCGCAGCGTCAGTAGCTTGCAGCAAAAAAGATGATCGGAGATGCCCAACCCATAACCTTTGCTGTTCGCCGTATCAAGCAGCTGCTGCGGAGTACAATCACCGTCCGACATTACGGTATGGGTATGAAGATCAAAATATTTCATTGTTTCACCCTCTACGGGAAATACCCGCCGAAAAATTATATGCATTTTGCAGCCAGCCGTTTGAGCACAGCCCAATAAATGCTTTAACCTATATTATAGCACAAATTTGCGAACAGCAAAAGAAAGATCAGAGCGTTTTTATACTCTGATCTTCCCGTTACTTTTTGGCAGTCTTGTCTGCCGCGTTGGCGTCGGTCGCTTTCTTCGCCGCAGTGGTAAACTTTTGGATCAGGTCAGCCCTGTTGTTCACTGCCTGTGCCACATTGTAATCTACAAATTTGATGTCTTTTTTCGCGGTTAAACCCTCCGGATCGGCAAGGTCGGTGCGCACGGTGCGCAGCTGAAACTGCTCTACCAGTATTTTTTGAAACTCCTCACCGCTGACATAATCCACAAACTTTTGCGCCAGTTCCTCATGTGTGGCATTTGCAACAATTGCACTTACTTCCAATGCGGCGGTTGTGCCCTCTGCGGGGTATGCAATGCCCACCGTGTTTTCGTAACCCGCATCGAGGTATTTCTGCACGCTGCCCTCCAACGTAACGCCTACTGCAAACTCGCCCGCGGCAACCTTGGAATAAACATCTGAAATGCCACCCTGCATTTTACCGTCCAGGTTCACGGCAAACTTTTCAACGTAATCGTCACCTAGCTCCTTCAACTGTGCCATAACACACAAGGTTGTATACGAGGTTCCCGATTCTTGTGGGTTTGCAAATGCAACCCAACCATTGTAGCTGCTGTTTATCAGCGTTGCCCAACCCTCGGGGGCTTTGGTTGTCTGCTCTTTGCTGTACATCAGTACAATCGGCATAGGGGTAAGCGGGGTAAACAGGTTGTCCTTACTCAAAAATGTATGGTCAAGTGTGTAGCTTTCAGCCGTTTCGTAGGTGGTAAACAGTGTTTTGTACTGTGCTACCACTTCTGCCCCCGCGCCAAACAGAACATCGGCCTTGGGTGCATTTTTCTCTGCGTTCAGCCTTTGAATCAGCACTTGGGCACTGTCGCAAATTACTTCGGTCTCAACACCGGTTTGTGCCTCAAAGCCTTCGATTGCTGCATCGAGCAACTCCTGCGGCAGCGGTGAATAGATGGTGAGTACGTTGTTTACCGGTGCCTTTTCGGGTACAATCGCCGGAACTTCCTCTTTCTTTTCTTTTCCGCAGCCTGCAAGCCCCAGCAGAACCAGCGCCGTCAAAACAGCACACAACAGTTTTTTCACGTTAAAAGCTCCCCGTTTCCAAATATATTCGTAATAATAATGATGCTTTTTACCTTAAAACACCAGTTATTTTAACATATTAGGGGATAAAAAACCACATATATTGCCACATTTAAGAAAAGATTTTTACATATCTTTTCTCTCTGCGTCACAATCGCACACTGCAGTAGTACATATAAACTAAAATTACCTTACCCAACTCTATTTTTGTTTGCTTTTGCGTTGATAACGATACAGCAGTATTTTTCTACGATATGCCCAAATTTGCACTTACATAAAACAGGTTCTTGGTAAGGTTTTTTTATTTCCCCCTGAGATAATTACCATATCGCTTAGCTGATTGTGCATATAATACGGGTTGCTCTTTTATGGTGCATTTAAAATTAGGTAACATATACAATTTTCAATAAAAATATAAAAAGCTGCAGTGTTTTGCATCTACCTTTGTCCTCGCGCTAAAATAAGGCTACATAATACTTGAGGGGGCATCTACGATGCAGAATAGCAAAAAACTTTCCACCTATGATCTTGCAGCCATAGGCATGATGGCTGCGGTATGCTTTGTTGCAACAATGTTTTTAAAAATTGGGCCGATTCCCACCCCTGCAGGGCCTACCATGTTGAAAACCGGAAACCTGTTTTGCTTGCTGGCAGGGCTGTTGTTTGGCGGTGTTCGCGGCGGCTTGGCTGCCGGAATTGGCTCAGCACTTTTTGACCTGACCAACCCAATGTTTGTGGATAGTGCCCCGTTTACGTTGGTCTTCTTCTTTTTGATGGCTTTTGTGTGCGGCAAAATTGCTCATTCACATGGCAGGGAGGCGAAGAGCACAAAATGGAACATCATTGCGGCGGTTGCGGGCTCGCTCACCTATATGGTACTGCACCTCGGCAAAACCATGATCGAGCTGCTGCTCAAAGCAAACGGATTGGATTTGCAGCTGTGGCTTTCGGGGAATGGATTTGAGACAGCGCTTATCACCTGTTCCACTAAGCTGATTACCTCGAGCATCAACGCGGTGTTTGCGGTGGTAACCGCAGTCATTCTCGCTCCGCTGTTTCGAACGGCGCTTATCAAAGCGGGTATCTACCAAAAACTATGGAGATCTAAAACTGCATAAAATAAGCATAAAAAGGAGATGGCTTTTGCCATCTCCTTTTTATGCTTATTTTACATGTTGACCGTGATCGTGAGTAAAATACTCAATTTTATACGATATAATGCACTACCTCCACCTCTTTGCCGTTCTGCACATAAACGCGCGGTATCCGCTTAGAGAGGGAGCAGGTAATTTCATAGTTGATTGTCCCAAGCATGTTGGCCAGTTCATCAATGGAAAGAAACTCGTCGCCCTGCCCGCCAAAAATCACTACAGGGTCGCCGCGTTTCACCTCGGGCAATCCGGTTACATCCAGCATCAGCTGGTCCATACACACCCTGCCGATGATGGGGGCAAAGTGCCCGTTCACCAGCATACGCGCTTTGCCCGAAAGGTTGCGGCTGTAGCCGTCGGCATAGCCGATGGGCACCACCGCTATGGTGGTATCACGCTCGGTGGTGTAGATTCTGCCGTAGCTCACCTGTGTGCCCGCGTCGATGCGCTTTACCGAGGCAATCACCGATTTGAGTGCCATCACGGGCTTTAGGTCTATTTTGCCTGTGCACTGGTCGGAGGGATCCATCCCATATAAAATAACGCCAGGACGCACCATATCAAGGTGCATTTCGGGGTAACTGATCGTACCTGCGCTGTTGGTGCAGTGGCGGATTGGCACTGCCACGCCGTGCGCCCGCAGCTCGGCAACCATATGCATAAAACGCGCAAACTGCCTTTTTGTATATTCTACTGCATCACCGAGGTAATCGTCCGCACTGGCAAAGTGAGTAAAAATACCGCTCAGCTTTAGGTTTGTAAATTCAGCCACCGTCTCAATTTCATGCAGCGAGGTTTTAAAATGGCTGTCATCCGCCAAAAAGCCAAGGCGTGTCATGCCGGTATCCACCTTAATGTGGCAGTCGACCGTCACACCCTGTGCCTGCGCTTGCTGCTGCAGCGCCTCAGCGTATTCCAGCGCATACACCGTCTGTGTAATGTGCTGTTCTGCAAGGATACCTGCCAGCTCAGGCGGAGTGGTACCAAAAATTAAAATTGGTTGAGTAAGGCCGTGGTTGCGCAGGGCCATGCCCTCTTCAATATTCGAAACACCGAACCAGTCAACGCCGCATTCCACCAGTTTGTGTGCAACCTGCGCCGCACCATGCCCGTAACCGTCGGCCTTTACCACGGCAAGCACCATACAACCCTTTTGAAGGCGCCTTTTAATCTGCTGCATATTAAACTGCAGAGCATCAAGGTTAACCTCGGCCCAGCTTCTTTTGAGGTAATCTATCATAACAAACCAGCTTTCTTACAATTAAAGTTTCTTCCATTATATGCGCAGAATGGGCAATAATCAATCATTGGAATTACTTTTTACAGCAGTTTCATGGCAACAATCGCCTAAAGCTATAAAAACTGAAATCATACATCCGCTGCGCTATTTGATTTTTTGGTTGGAATCGTATATGATGAAGGACGACAAAACGATTTGAAGGGGCCATATTTTTGAAGCGACAAAACAACACAGATATAAACGAACAACTCGCCCATGCGAAAATTCTTCCGTTGCTGCTTCGTCTTACCATACCAACCACGGTAGCGCAGCTGGTAAATGCCTTGTACAGCATTGTCGACCGTATGTATATTGGGCGTATGCCCGGTGTCGGCACTATGGCCCTCAGCGGGCTTGGGCTTACCTTTCCCATCATTATGCTCATTACCGCGTTCAGCTCACTTATCGGTATGGGCGGTGCACCGCTTGCTTCAATACGCATGGGTGCGGGGGACAAAGAGGGTGCTCAACGTTACCTCGGTAATGCCTTTTCACTGCTGCTTATTATTGGTGCGGTGCTCACCGTGGTTTGCACTATTTGGAGAGACCCCATGCTGCTGGCATTCGGTGCAAGCGAAAACACACTGCCCTATGCGTCGGATTACCTCGGTATTTATCTGCTGGGTACCGTATTTGTTCAGCTTTCACTGGGGCTGAACGCTTTTATCAATGCGCAGGGCTACGCAGGCATGGGCATGATTACGGTGATCATCGGAGCGGTGCTCAATGTGGTGCTTGACCCGATCTTTATCTATGTCTTTGATATGGGTATCGCGGGTGCCGCAGTTGCCACCGTGATCTCCCAGTTCGTTTCTGCCGCATGGGTGGTAGGCTTTCTCTGTTCAAAAAAGCCGCGTTTAACCATTACACTGCGTGATATGCGCCTAGACTGGGGCATTATAAAATCCAGCTGCGCACTGGGCGTTTCTACCTTTACCTTTATGCTCAACGAAAGCATTGTGGTAATTGTACTCAACCGTCTGCTGCGGCATTATGGCGGCACTCTGGGTGACCTGCACATCGCCTCCATGGCAATTCTCTCAAGCGTGGGGCAAATTTTCTTCATGCCGCTCAAGGGCATCATACAGGGTGCTCAGCCCATCATCAGCTACAATATGGGTGCACGCAATTATCCGCGCATTCGCGAAACCGTGCACTATGCGCGCGTATGCAGTATCACCTGCGCGGTGGTGATGTGGGCAGCGATGGTATTTCTGCCGCAGCACATTGCGCTGGCCTTCACCCCCGACCGGGAACTCATCAGCCTTACGACCATTACCATGCGGCTGATGTACAGCACGGTTTTTGTACTCGGCCTGCAAATGGTAAACCAAAACGCATTTATAGCCATGGGCAACACCCGCTACTCGTTTTTCTTCGGCATTTTACGCAAGGTGATTTTGCTGCTGCCACTTGCGTTTATTTTACCCTTTTTCACGGGTGTATGGGGCATTTATGCCGCCGAGGCAATCTCAAACCTTATTACAGTGGTGGTAACGCATGTGGTGTTTACCAAATATCTCAGGCAGCTTAAATTGGAATTTGGCTGCTGATGCAGCAAACTCAAAACTGATATCACAGTTCCCCGGTTTCGGGTATAAGCTAACATCATAGGCATTTTCCTATAGATATCATTGGAACTAACTATTTTACAAGCCCGCTGTGAAAACCTATAATAGGAAAGGTATTTACAAGCGGGCTTTTTGCATGGGTGTTAACGGTAGGTTTCGTTGTATTTTAATTGCCTTCCATTACCTCGCCGATAAAGTTTAACATGGGCTTCGATAAAAATTTGTTTTTATGGTAGATTAAATTAAAAGTTCGCCGCAGCTCTGCATCTTTCAGGCGAATGATATGCAGCTTGTTTTGTGCCACCATGTTATCTGCCAGCAGCTTGGAGATAACGGTGAGCCCCTGCCCGCCCGCCACAGCGCTCAGAATTCCGTCCGAGCCATGGCAGGTCCATTTAGGATAGACCGATACGCCTTTGCTTTCGAGGCATTTTTCAAACTGCTCGCGCGTTCCGCTCCCTTCTTCGCGTAAAACAAAAGGCTGTTCGCTCAGTTCCTCAATCGAGACGCTGTCCTTGCCCCAAAATGGGTGATCAATTCCGCAAACAAGAATCAATTGATCTTCAACGGCCGGCTTTACAATGATATCTTTGCTTTTAATTGCACCCTCCACCACGGCAAGGTCAAGCTCGCTGTTTAAAATCATTTTCTCTATTTTTTGGGTGTTATCTGTCACCACCTGTACCCCCATATTGGGGTATTTGGCTTCGGCACGGCTGACAAGGCCGGGCAGCAAACAATTCCCCACCGTAATAGTGGCACCAACTTTAATGGTTTGGTGCTCGGAGGCATGGCTTAAGCTATGCTGCATTTCTTCAAACAGCGCGACTATGCTTTTTGCATATCCCAGCAATTGGTTGCCGGCCTGTGTGATATAGAGCTTTTTGGAAAGGCGCTCAAACAGCTTTACCCCGTAGACGTCTTCCATTTCAGAGATGACCTGGCTTACTGTTGGCTGTGAAATATAGAGCTTTTTCGCTGCTGCGCTCATATTGCTGCAATCGGCAACCGCTATGAATATTTGCAGATGACGGATTGTCATATTTCCACGTTCCTTACTATAGGTTTTTTACTATATAATACTCTACTGTTATTTCAATTTCAAATATATTTAGGGAAAACTATACTATTAAAACGGAGGCTATAAAAATGGCGATTACTCTACAGGATATAAAGCGCGTAAAAGGACAAGGCTTTTTACATAACAGGGGCACAGAGCAGTTTTCCGGCAGGGTTATTACCCAAAACGGAGTTTTAACTGCCAAGCAAATGAAAAACTTAAGCGAGGCAGCCGAAAAATTCGGCAACGGAACCCTTGCCTTTACCTCGCGCTTAACGGTAGAGCTGCCGGGAATCAGCTATGAAAACATGGAAGGCTTTCAAAAGCATATTGCCCAAGAGGATATGCTGACCGGCGGAACGGGAGCCAAAGTACGCCCCGTTGTTTCGTGCAAAGGCACTACCTGCGTTTTTGGCTTGTACGACACCCAGGCGCTGGCCAAAGAGGTTCATGTGCGTTTTTATGAGGGCTACCATGACGTAACGCTCCCTCACAAATTTAAAATTGGAATTGGCGGGTGCCCCAACAACTGCATTAAGCCCGATTTAAACGACATTGGCATTGTGGGGCAGCGTGTACCTAAGGTAGAATTAGAGCTCTGCAAGCGCTGTAAGGTTTGCCAAGTAGAAAAAGCTTGCCCTATGCACGCAGCCGTGCTCGGCAGCGATGCAATTTCAATCGACAGCGGTATATGCAACCATTGCGGGCGCTGCGCCGGAACCTGCCCCTTTCAAGCCGTAACACATGGTGAGACCATGTATAAAGTTTACATCGGCGGGCGCTGGGGCAAGCAGGTGCGTATTGGCAGTGCTTTAACAAAGCTTTTTACCAAAGACGAAGTTCTGGATGTCATTGAAAAGGCAATTTTGCTTTTTAAGAGCAAGGGCATTGCCGGTGAGCGTTTTGGTACTACGATAGACCGAATTGGCGTTGAAGAAGCAGAAGAAATGCTGATCTCGAACCATTTGCTTAAAGAAAAAGGCGCAGTACTGGAAGGATAAACGAACAAAACTCAAGCGATTTAGTGGCAGTATTGCCTCTGTTTTTGCTTGGGTTTTCTGTTTTATAAAATCAACAGAAATGAAGCTGGTTTGCCCCTTTGGCTATGCCGATTTTAGGGGCGGATTGCCATAACCGGTACAACTTGCCGCGGTCTGCATTCTTTATTCATAGGACTTAGCATAAATTAGTAAAAATTTTGATTATTTGTAAATCTTTCTTTCAAATGTATCATTTCTGTTGCAGATGCGTTAAAATAATAAGTATACGGTTTTGGCTTTGAAAAGCCGTTTGCACGGCAGTTGCCAATGCCTGCTGCTTTTCCGATTGATTCGCAGAAAAGCTATAAGTACCAATTTAGCCACAGAAACGAGGAATACGATGTTTGAAGTAAACCATGTAACAAAGCGTTATGGTAGGGTCGTTGCCAATAACGACATCCATTTTCGTGTAAACGACAGCGAAATAGCAGTACTGATGGGCCCGAACGGTGCGGGCAAATCTACTATCATCAAATGTATTGCAGGGTTGCTGCGGTTTGACGGTGAAATTACCGTTTGCGGGCACCCGAACAAATCGCTTGAGGCTAAAAAGCTGCTCGGATATATCCCCGAAATGCCCGCCGTCTACGACATGCTAACAGTAGAAGAACACCTTGAGTTTATAGCGCGTGCCTACCGGCTAACAGGGTGGCAGCCGCTTGCGGCTCAGCTGCTGGAGCGCTTTGAACTGGAGGATAAAAAAGATAAGCTGGGGAAAGAGCTTTCGAAAGGCATGCAGCAAAAGGTGAGCATCTGCTGCGCTGTTTTACATAAACCGCGCGTACTCATCTTCGATGAACCGATGGTGGGGCTTGACCCGCATGCCATTAAGCAGCTCAAGCTACTGTTCACCGAGCTCAAAAACGAGGGCGCGTCTGTGCTCATCAGCACACATATGATTGACAGCGTAGAGGATTACTGGGATGTTGCACATATTATGATGAATGGCTCATTTGCTGCCACCAAACGCAACCGCTCAAGCAACGAAAATGAGAAATCGCTGGAAGACCTGTTCTTTGAAATCACCGAGCGGAAGGATGGGGCAGCACAATGAAAAGTCTCTTCTACCTGCTGCGCACCACGCTGAAAAACAACCTGAAAGAGTTGATACGGCGCCCCGCAAAGCTTATATTGACACTGTTTGTAGTGCTGATGCTGGGCTTTATGGTGGTGAGCGCTATGTTCACCATACCTATGCCGGGTAAAAGCTATCGCTCTATCGCAGAGCTTACGGTAATGATGTTGGGGCTGTATGCGTTTATGTTTGCAATGGGTGTTCTTCAGGGGCTTGGCTCGGGTGCAAGCTTTTTCTCTATGGCAGATGTTCATATGCTCTTCCCCGCGCCTATTCCGTCGCACCGGGTTTTGCTTTACGGCCTTGTTAAGCAGATGAGCACTTCGCTGTATGTGGGCTTTTTTCTGCTGTTCCAGTACTCGTGGCTGCATCAGAGCTATGGCATTTCGTTCGGCGCATTGCTTATCATTCTGCTGGGCTATTGCCTGTGCGTATTTTGCTCACAGCTTACCGCCATGGCGATTTATACGTTCACCAGCCAAAATGAGCGTGTGCGAACCGCCGTACGCATCGGCTTTTACACCATACTTGGTGTGTTTTCTCTGTACATCCTGCTGCCGGCTTTTACCAACAAGGGCGATGTACTGGGTTCTATTGTGAGCGCTGCCAACACCCCCATTGCAGCGTTATTTCCTGTTGCAGGCTGGCTGAAGGCTGCAGTGGCAGGTTTTCTCTCTGCCAACTGGGCTGCGGCAGTACTAGGGCTTTTGGCAACTGTACTGTTCGCCGCTGCCCTGATTGTAGCAATTGCCAAAGCGCGCGGCGATTTTTATGAGGATGTTCTGAAAGCCACCGAGGTTTCTCTCTCTGCAATTACTGCAAAAAAACAGGGCAAATTTGCCGACAGCCTGCCCCAAAACGTTAAGGTTGGCAAAATAGGTATTGGTAAAGGGCAGGGTGCAAGCGTATTCTTTTATAAGCATATGCTGGAAAACCGCCGCTCTCGCTTTTTAATGTTAGACAAAACAAGCCTGCTGTTTATTGCAATGACCATAGGCTTTTCCTATTTTATGCGCGATGAAGGGCTGATACCAGTGCTGTTCTTCAGCGTTTATCTGCAGATATTCAGCGTTGCTACCGGGCGCTGGGTAAACGAGCTGTTGCTGCCCTATGTCTATCTCACTCCGGAACCACCGTTTCTCAAACTCTTACACCTGTGCCGTGAAAGCATCTGCAAAGTTGTGCTGGAGGCAGTGGTGCTGTTTATCCCTGTAGGCTTGCTGCTCAGCCTCTCCCCGCTGGAAATTGCAGCTTGCATTGCTATGCGCATCGGTTTTGGCGTTTTGTTCATTGCAGGGAATATCCTCATTGAACGGGTGTTGGGCTCGCTGACCAGTAAAGTGATTATTATGATGCTCTATTTCCTGATTATGATACTAATTTGTGTGCCGGGGTTGATCATCGGCTTTGCAGTGATGGCGGCATTGGGTGATTCGGGCCCGACGCTGCCCTTGCTCACCACCTTTGTATGGAACACGCTCTGTGCTTCGCTCATTTTATTTCTCTGCCGCGATATTCTCAACTACGCCGAACTAAATAATCGGTAAACAAAATATCAAATTAAACGAAAAGGCATTCACGTTCAAAACGGACGTGAATGCCTTTTTGTTTTGCCAAACCGTTTTTGGGCAGAAGATTAAAACAAAAAAGTTTACCGATTGCCCTTGCTAAATCAGGAAGCAAAATTTTTTCTCAACCTGCCTAAGCCTAGCTTATTGTTTTTTGCGCCTTCGCAAAGATATTTCGTAAACAACCAAAACAATAAGGCTGGCAACAAAAGCTCCAAAAAACAGCATGCCGAGCAGAATATATGCGATATCCAGAAAGCCTTCCAGGTGTGAGGTTTTTGCATAGATAATGGAGCCGACCCCTGCAAAAACAGTAATGAGGGGCAAAATGTATTTGGTAAGCCCGCCTTTTGAAAACCTGCAAATCAAATACTCAATGAGTGCCGACGGTACTGAAAACAGCAGCAGCACCAGAAAAAGCCTTATTGTACCGTTGTCAAAAATATTCATTGAAAAGTGCCTTTCTATCTAATAATGTTTATTATTCCCTAAAACCACCGAAAACATCGCTGATCAATATAAGAAAACAAGAAAATTGCTCGCAGAATCTATTGTTTTTATACCTAGGCTGTGCGCCAATATGCTTCGTCTTAGGTGTTCTCCTGAAGCCACAAAAGAAAATACGGGCAACCCTCGTACAACAGGTTACCCGTATAGTAAAAAAATTAGAATAGCCGAAAAAAGCAGCGCCTACTCGGATGAGAGAGGGTACACAGCCCCTATCGGCACGGAAAACATCATTCCCGTTCCCGGCCTTGCCTCCTCGCCTAGGGTCTGCCGTACCGCTGCAACCGCCTTATCCAAAAGAGCATCGCTCTCCAGCACCGTAAAAATAGTTTTGTTAAACGGCCTGGCACTTGTCAAAAAAGACTTAAACATGTTGGCCATAGATAGGCTTGCTTTGTCGTTGTCCATCATAAAGCCGGCCATACCTTGGCTTTCTAAAATCGTCGCGCCGGTAACCCCGGCCTGCACCAGTCCCGCAAGGATATCATCCAGATAGTCTGTGTCATTCAGAACGATAAATAAAGCATGCATAATATTGCCTCCTCAATTTTTATTTTAAAGCCACCGCTTCTGGGGTATGGTCGGGCTTTCGATCCATTCCGCCAACCTCACCGGCCTTTTGTATGGCTATCTTGGCAAATATGGGGCCGGTAGTCTCATAAACCAGCACGCTAAACATGATAATAGTGGCAATCGCTTCGGCTTGCTCGGGGAACATCTGGCGCACAATAACCGTAAGGCCAATGGATATGCCCCCCTGCGGCAATAGGGCAAGGCCCAGATATTTGCGTATCACATCCGGGGAAGCGGAAATCTTCGCGCCCGCCCATGCGCCTGCCATTTTTCCACCCATACGCGCCAAGATATAGCCCACGCCCAGAAAGCCCACCGAGGCTAGTATACGAAGATCCAGGCTGGCCCCTGCCAGAGTAAAAAACAGAAGGTATAGCGGGGGCGTAAAGTTGTTGAGCGACGAAAAAACCCGGTTGGGGTTGTGCTTAAGGTTTACTACCATCGTACCTACCATGATACAGGCAAGCAGAGCCGACAGCCCCAACCAGTTAGCAATACCTGTGGTAATACCTATAACAGCCAATATAAGCCCCAGCAAAACCTCATTGTCCGGAGCAAACTTGCATGCATAGGTGAGAATCACGCCAAATACACACCCTAAAAGCAAGGAGGCAAAAATTTCAATAAAAGGCTTGGTAACCATAAGGGCCAGCGGCTGATCTGAGCCGCCTGTAACGATTTTTGCAACGGATACCGCCAACCCAAAGGCAATGATACCAAAGACATCATCAAGTGCAACAACAGGCAGTATCGTCTGGGTTAAGGGGCCGCGGGCACGAAACTGACGTATAACCATTAAGGTGGCAGCGGGGGCCGTAGCCGCAGACATGGAGGCGATGATAATGCTGAACACAAAGGACTGCTGAAAGATATAGTATACCACAGTAAACACGACGATTACAGCGCCAATTACCTCTGCCAAGGTAATAATAAAAACGGCTTTGCCCAGCTTTTTCATCTCTTTTACAACGAATTCACTGCCGATGCTAAAGGCGATCACCGCGAGGGCGAGCTCACTTATAATGCCAAGGGAGTCAATGTCCTGCTCAGACACCAGCTGAAGAAAGGAGCCGCCTAAAAAAAGCCCTGCAATTAGGTATCCCGTTACATCCGGGAGCTTAAAGTGGCGGGCAATCTTGCCGCCTATCAGTCCGGCCAGAATCACAAGTCCAAGTTTTAATAGTAAGTTCAATGGTTTCCCTCCGTGAAGATTTTATTTGTGGAATAAGCTTTGACTGCATATAAAAAACGTATTACCAAATTGGCATACGTTATTTTACAATCGGCCCTATATAGACCATATGAAATTGTAGGAACGTGTCCGCAAAATTCGCCGCTCTACAGCTGACAAAGGTAGATATATCTAAATACATGATAGCATGCCGTCATAGAAAAGTCAAAAATACGCCCTTCGTAGAAGAATTGCGTTCGCATGTCGTATTTTCCCTTTAAAAGCTGAAGAGACAGTACCGATGCCCATGTTGCTGCAACTGAAACGATAATAGGCAGCTGAACAGAAGCAAGCCCCCGAGCATTGGTGCCTCTTTTGGCATAGAAAAACACTCCAATCTTTATTCGGTATACTTTACTGAACAAAGACTGAGGTGTTTTTCACGCGGGGTTCTTTTTGCTGGGATAGGATTAGGAGAAAATGAAGAAAATGAAGAAGATGTCAAAAATTATTCGATTATCAAAAAATCCTTCTCATCAAGAAGATATTTTTTGGTATCGTTGAGATAAGTGCGTTCGGGCAGACAGATCAATACAGTGCCGTCATGATGGACAGGGTAGGGTGCACCATGCCAAACACCTGCGCGAAAGATTACCAAAGTGCCTTTGGGAACCAAAAACGCCACAAGTTTGTCAAGCTCAATTACATCACTGGAGGCAGGGCCCACGTAAATGACGATGTCGTCGTCCATCGGCATCATTACTTCACAGGCATGAGAATGATATTCCACATCCTGTACAATCATTGCCCGCTTGCCAATTTTTAAAGACCCAAACGCAATAGGGTCGCTGCTCCCATTCGGACAAAGGACAAGGTCGCGGTGAAAGGTGCAGGGGTAAGCCCCCATACCGTAGCTACCCGAGGAATCGGAGATATTTGCCACATAGCCATAGGGTAAAAAGTTTTCGGCGGTGATAGGGGTTGCTTTGATTGTTTTCATAGAAAAGCCTCCCATGCGGAACAAATCCGCTTATAAAATGAAACGACTATTCAACATCAACCTTATCCACTTCCTGATAAGGAGCAAGGGTGGAAACCATTTTCAGCACCTGATCCGAGGTGTTGCGGACATAGTGAACCTCTTTGGGTTCAATATGAATCATCTGGCCGGGGGTAAGGTTGTAAACCTTGCCGTCAACTGTAATTTCGGCAGTACCCTCAAGAATATAAAAATTCTCCTCCATAATGTTGTGATAATGCGCCTGGAAATCTTTACCCGGTGTAAACTGAACAATTGCAAAGTTCATACGGGGGCCTTTCATCAGGTATTTGGGGCCATTATCACCAAAACGGTATTCATGGTCTTTTTCATCTACAATAAACATAATGATTCTTCCATTCTCCGCTGCGGCACGGATCAGCACTGGGTTGGATTTGCCCACCGCAGATTCAACAATCGGGCAAAACAAGACAGATAATACAATGCGTATCAGATAAAATCTCTGCGTTACAGATGTTAAATCGCTAAAAGTTACAGCCCAGGTGCTACCCACATATAGTTGGTGAGCTTCTGGTCGCTGAGTGAAAGGTTGGCGGCGTATACAGTACGCCATGTATCGTAAAGCTTGCTGTAGGTGGCATGGTTCTCGGCGTTTGGTGTGTACTCTGCATCCCATTTTACAAGCTGTTTTGCGGCCTCAGACATATTGACATAAATGCCCACACCCACACCTGCGGCAATTGCCGCGCCAAGCGCGGTGGCTTCTTTTATTTTAGGCACACGCACCTTAAGCCCCAGAACATCCGCCAGTATCTGGCACCAAACCGGGCTCTTGGAGGCGCCGCCTGCAAATACAATTTCCTCGGGCAGGTTGCCCGTTACATCAGAAACAAGCTCCAAATTGCCCTTAGTCACCATGCAGGCGTTTTCCATAATGGCACGGTAAAAGGTGTAACGATTAAATTTCTGCGGGTCTAGTGCAAAGTTGACAAAAGCGGGTGCCGCATGCCGCCAGGAGATGAAGTTCATCACATCCGAGAAGGTGCACATCATGCCGTAGCTGCCAGCGGGTATTTTCTCCGCTTCTTGATCCATCAGATAATAAGGGTCTTTGCCCGCTTTTTCACCTTCGGCTTTTTCCAACTGACAAAAGCCGTCGCGGTACCAGCGCATAATAAGCCCCGGATAGAACGCCAAAGCTTCGTACTGCCACAGGCCCGGTACGGCATGACAGTTTACCCTAACACGGCACTGGTCATCGGTTTTGGCAACGTTGGTATTAAACTCAAACTGCCAAAAGCTGCCCCCGAATACCGCAGCCTGGTTTGGCTCTACAACACCGACACCAACGCTGCCAAGCTGAGCGTCACCCCCGCCTGTGACAACCGGAGTACCCTCGGCAAGGCCGGTGAGCGCCGCCACCGCTGCGGTAACCTTGCCCACAACCGTACCGCTCTCAAACACAGGCGGAAAAATGTCGGTTTTCAGCCCGCATTTTTTCGAAATTTCGGGTAGCCAGGCGCGCTTTGCGAGGTCAAAAATGCCGGTAGTGCAGCCATTGGAGGGCTCTGCAGTGAGTACCCCGGTGAGCTTTGCAATCAGCCAGTCGTTAAACATGGTGACAGTCGCAGTATTCTCATAAACCTCGGGCAGGTGATTTTTCACCCACAAAATTCTGGGCAGTGCACCCAGTGCGTAGGTCTGCCCGGAGGGAAGATAGATTTCTTTCTCAAGGCTCTCCGAAATTGCTTTCAGCTCACTGACCTCACCCACCGAGCGGGCATCCACATTGGCGCATGCCCAAATTTCTTTACCGTTTTTATCGTAGAGCACAATACCCTCGCGCATGCTGGTGGTTGCAATGCCTGCAATTTTGGTGGGGTCAATGCCACTTTCTTTCATGACATCGCGCACACAGCCGTATGCAAGCTCCCAGTTATGTACCCAGTCAAAATCCATTGAGCCGGGATAACGCGGATCTTCTTTGTGTTCCCACTCCTGCTGAGAGACAAAAAGCTGGTTTCCAAGGGTATCAAACAATACAGCGCGGACGCTGCCGGTTCCGGCATCAATCGCCATTAAGTATTTACTCATAGTTGCAACCTCCTGTTTTATAAGAATGATGAGGGGGTATTTGGTGCTCATTTGGTGTTCATTACAGCGTCAGCAGGCTTTCGGCGGTTTCCTCGTCGGTAATGAGAACATCAAGGCAGCCGCTTTTGAGTGCCGCGTTGATGGCATGCGTTTTTTCTAACCCGCCCGCAACACCCACAACGTTTGGAAAGGTTTTGAGTGCCTCCAGCGGGGTGCTGATCAAACGGTTGTGAATGGGGCAATCGATCGGGTCACCGTTTTTATCAATAAAATGTCCCAAAATATCGCCGACTGCACCTTTCATCTGCATAATAAGCAGATCATTTGCAGTGAGTTTGCCGTCTTTTACGACAGTTGCATGTTCGGTTACACCGCCAATACCCACAACCGTAAGCGAGGCGAGGTTGGCGAGGCGTAGAATTTCGCTCACAGAGCTTTCTTCGCAGATGGCGCTTGCCATTTCGGCGGTGGATGCTATAAAAGGCGCGGGGATGATATACCGTGTAGCAGACGCAACACCGCAATTTGCAGATGAAGTATAGTAGCTGACGCCGCCAGTGAGGGATACGAGCGAAATCTCGGAGTCACTGGCGAGGATGAGGTTATTTAAAGTGCGAGAGGTGGTATCACCAAAGCCGATATTGATAAAGGCTTTGTTCTGTACGTGGTCGCCGATATAAAGTGCGGCGGCACGCGCCACCGTTTCGTTAATGTTTTCCGATACAGACGGTACAATATAAATATCCTTTAGGCCGTAGCGGTCAAGCAGCTGCTTTTCCAGCTCCATGCGGTGTGCAGCATCTGAACGGATTTTAAACTGAATCACCTTTTTGATTCGAGCCTTTTCTAAAAGCTTAATGACCCGCATTCTGGAAATACCAAGCTGCTCGGCAATCGCCTGCTGTGTCATGTTTTCTATGTAGTAGCACCAGGTCGTTTTTATCATGAGGGTTTCTTCATAATCCATAGTGGAAAGCCTCCTGTTTGCTTTTTGATTATTTGCATGAAAGATGGGACATCGAATGAACGAGAAGCCCTTTTCAATATACAAAAGTTTATAAAGTGATAAAATGTTTAACATCTAAGCTGAGTATATCAGTATTGCTCCCGAGTGTCAACTAATTTTATTTTGCAATTAAATGCTTAAAAAAAATTATGATGTATACAAACTTAAAGCTAATTTATTGACATTTTACACAATGAAAACATTAAAAACAGCCTACTTTAAGAATTTTTGCAGGGTAAAAAGTGGTTTTCAAGAAAAATATCACAAGTTTGTAATTTTACGATTATTGACAAAAATAAAAAAATACATTATGATGCAGACATCAGATAAAAATTTCAATGCGTTACAAATGTTTCGTCGGTGTAATCGGAGGATTGAATATGAGTACAACTGCAAACAAATCTTCTCAAGTGCCCATGATCTCCATCCGCGGCGTCTGTAAGTCATTCGCGCTCAACACTGTTTTAAAAGGAATTGACCTTGATGTAAACAGCGGCGACGTAGTGGCGATGATAGGCGGCAACGGTGCAGGTAAGAGTACTTTAATGAAGATTATTATGGGTATTTACCAGCAGGATGCCGGTGATATCTTTATAGCCGGAGAAAAAGCAAACCTCAACACGCCCTCGGCGGCGTTGGCAAAGGGCATTTACCTTGTGCCGCAGGAACCGATGCTGTTCCCGAATATGACCGTTGAGGAAAATATTGTTCTTGGCTTTGACGAAAAGCGCAGCGAGCTGCACACCCGCTTGGTGGAGCTGAACCAGAAGCTTGGCTGGAATTTGAAGCTTGACCGCAAGGCCGACAGCCTTTCGATTGCAGAGCAACAGCTGGTTGAAATTATGAGAGGGCTTTTGAGAAACTCCCAAATTTTAATCCTCGATGAACCAACGTCGGCACTTACTTTTAATGAAATAGAGTCTCTGTTCAAAATCGTGGAGGATCTCAAGAAGAGCGGCATCTGCATTTTCTATATCACCCACCGCCTGACAGAGGTGTTTCAGATTGCGAACCGCGTGGTCATTCTGCGTGACGGTCTCATCACCGTGGACGGCCCTGTGGAAGATTTCACACAGGATGATTTGATTAAAGGCCTGCTGCCGCCCAACGCGCAAGATATTACTGCGCAGGCTTGTGCTATAGGGCCGGGTGTGGATTACACCAAAACAAAGCCGATGCTTGAAGTAAAAGATTTTTGCGGCTACGGCTTTAATCACATCAACCTAAATGTTTACCCCGGTGAAATTTTGGGCATTGCGGGTGTTGTGGGTGCCGGTCGTACCGAGCTTGCAGTAGGTATTTTCGGCATTGACGAGGTTAAAAGCGGCAAGGTGCTGCTGGACGGCGAAGACATTACCGGTAAAAAGACCAGTCGGATCATCGACATGGGGCTTAACTACGTTCCGGAAGATCGTCACCTCAATGCAATTTACGGAATCAGCGGCGTTACCGAAAATGTATCCTCCGGTGTGCTCCGCAAAATGAGCAAGGTGTTTATAAACACAAAGGCAGAGAAAGAGCTGGCGGATCAGTACATAAAAGACTTCCGAATTAAAGTGACCGGACGCGATCAGCTGATCGGCTCGCTTTCAGGTGGCAATCAGCAAAAGGTGGTTATTGCAAAAACACTTGCCACCCAGCCTAAGGTGGTTATTTTGGATGAACCCACTAGGGGAATTGACGCGGGTGCCCGCGGCGATGTATATAAAATTATCAACCAGCTCAAAGAACAAGGTGTTGCGGTAATGCTGATCTCATCGGATATCGAAGAGGTCGTACAGCTTTCCGACCGCGTGATGACGATGTTCCAAGGCTCGATCAATCACACCTTTGAGCGCTGCGACATCACGGTAGATAATCTTATGGCCGCCTCTTTCGGCGTGTATGAGAAGGAGGTAAAAGCGGAATGAAACAAGTAGTTCAAAAACTAACCAAGGCGCGTGAGTTTTCTGCTTTGGCATTTATGGTGGTTCTGTTTGCTGTAGCAGGTATAGTAAACCCCGATTTTCTGTCGCCCGATAACCTGCTGCTGTGCTTTAACGGCAGTGTAATGTACATTCTGCTTGCCATTGGCATTTCGTTTGTCATTGTTACCAGTGATATCGACGTTTCCATCGGCGGAACGCTGGGGCTTACCGCGGCGGTGTCCGCAACCATGATTCGCGACGATGTTTCTCTATGGATCACCATTCCGGCAACATTGCTCATCGGTGCAGTCATCGGTCTCATCAATGGGTTGGGTGTTACAAAGCTACATGTTCCCGCAATTATTATGACGCTTGGTACCAACGGCATTATCCGCGGATCGGTTTATATCTACACCAAGGGCAAATGGGTAGAAAACCTGCCCGACGCCTTTAAGCTTTACTCGCAGAAAAACATTCTCGGCTTTGTCAACGTGTTTCTTCTGGTTACTATTTTAATCACAGTGGGTATTTACCTGTATCTTTCCAAAGCCAAAAAGGGCAAATATTTTGCAGCAATCGGCGATAACATCGGCGGTGCCGCGCTCATTGGTATACCGGTTACCAAAACAAGAATTCTGGCGTTTGTAATCAGCGGCACCTTTGCCGCGCTGGCGGGGCTCGTATTTGTCAGCAAGGTCGGCTTTGTATCCCCCATGGCGGG